>JAHBYM010000115.1 GCA_019635975.1 Parvibaculum sp.
TATCGCGGCGCTTATTTCCAGCCGTCGTTCCAACTCGCGCTGGCGTCGGCGGCGCAGGCCGCGCCGTCCGCCGAAAAGGAGCGCGTGCCGCTCTGGCCGGGTCTCGGCGACCGCTCCTATCCGGTCACGACCGAAAGTGCCGAGGCGCAGGCCTATTTCGATCAGGGCTTTGCGCTGCTCTATGGCTTCAATCACTGGGAAGCGATCCGCGCCTTCCGCGAAGCGCAGCGGCTCGATCCCGCTTGCGCGCTCTGCTATTGGGGCGAGGCCAAGGCACATGGTCCCAACATCAACGCCCGCATGGGCGCCGACGCCGAAGACCCCGCGCTTGCGGCAATCGGCAAGGCGCAGGCGCTTGCCGGCGGAGCGTCCGCCCGGGAACAGGCGCTGATCGAGGCGCTGGCGCTGCGTTATGCGCGCGAAGGCGAGAGGGCCGAACTCGACCGGCAATATGCCGAAGCGATGGAAGACGTTCATCGCCAGTTCCCCGACGACCAGGACATCGCGACGCTCTTTGCCGAAGCGCAAATGGATCTCTCGCCCTGGGACTATTGGGAGCGCGACTACCGGACGCCGAAGCCGCATATCGCCAAGGCGATTGCCGCCATCGACGGCGTGCTGGATGCCAACCCCGATCATGCCGGCGCCATTCACATGCAGATCCATCTGATGGAAGCATCCGCGACGCCCGAACGGGCGGAGCCGGGTGCGGATCGGCTCGCCGATCTGATGCCGGGCGCCGGGCATCTCGTCCACATGCCGGGACACATATATTTCCGCATCGGGCGCTATCTCGATTCGCTGGAAACCAATGTGCGGGCGGTGGCGGTCGACGAGGACTATCTGTCGAAGACCGAAGGTTCGCCGCTCTACCGCTACGGCTATTATCCGCACAACGTCCATTTCGTCATGGTGTCGGCGCAGATGGCGGGCGATGGCGAGACGGCGCTCGAATATGCGCACAAGCTCGACGCGCTCATTCCCTTCGAGGCAGTGAAGACCGCCGCGCTGGTGCAGCCGGTCAAGGTCGCGCCTTATTACGCGCTGCTCGACTTCGGCTCGCCTGAGGAAATTGCCGCCATTCCGGCGGCGCCCGACGATCTCCCCTTCGTCAAGGGCATCCAGCACTATGTGCAGGGCGTTGCCGCGACGTATGCGGACGATCTCGCGGCGGCGCGCACCCATGCCGACGCCATCGCCGGGCTTCGCGACGATGCGGCGATGGACGCGCTTGCCGCTGACGGCGTGCCGGCCGCGAGCATCCTGCATTTGTCGGAGCTGGTGCTGCGCGCCCGCATCGACCGGCGCGACGGTGCGCTCGACGCCGCGCGCGCGAAACTCGAAGAGGCGGTCAAGGTTCAAAACGGCCTTGCCTACACGGAGCCGCCCTTCTGGTACTACCCGGTCGAGCAGACGCTCGGTGCGGTGCTGCTCGAAGCGGGCGAGCCGGAAGCCGCCGTGGCGCAGTTCCGCGCCGCGCTGATCCGCCATCCGAACAACGCCTGGTCGCTTTACGGATTGATGAAGGCGCAGGAAGCGGCGAAGGACGCCACAATGTCCTACACGGCCGACCTGCTGGTGGCGGCGACGGTCAACCCGGACGCCATCTCGCTCGACAGGCTGTGAGGCGTCAGAACCCGAACATGTGATCGAGGCAGAAGCTCTTGTCGCCGTTGACAAGGCCGTGGAAGCCGAAGAGGCGGCAGGTGGTGTCGCGGACGATCACATAGCCCGTGCCGCCCATGCGCTCGCGCTCGCCGCGGTCGAACATTTCGCTCAGGCGCCAGTGGAAGGAACCGCCGCAGGCGATTTCGACCTTGCGTTCGGCGACGGGCTTTCCTTCGGCGTCGTGCAGGATCAGCAGGGTCGTGCTTTTCGGATGCCAGGGCGTCGAGGCCGGATAGATCAGGTGGCAGAGCGTGTCGAGCGCGCCGGCATCGAGCGCCGGGCCGCCGATGCGCAGAAAAAGACGCGTCGTCAGCCCCGGCGGCTTGTTGGTGTAGCTCTGCGGCTCGTCCTTGTAGATGACGGCGGTGTTGTAGATATGGGCGCCGAAAATCGTCTCGGCGCGGTGGCCGCTCGACTTCTGCTCGAAGCGGCCCAGCGCATGCAGCCAGCCATTGCCGTCGCCGCCTTCGCGGAAGTCGTAGAGAAATTCGACATGGCCGTAGCCCGAAGGCAGCTTCAGGGCCTCGTCAGCGATCCAGGCCTCGATATCGACCTCGACGCTTTCGCGGCGCGGAATGCGGCCGAGATATTTCGTGGCGACGGTCGCGCCGCTGGCGTCGATCATTTCGGCGCGGATCGGCATTTCGTGTTCGTCGCGCGCCATCGGCGTCGGCAGCATTACGGTTTCGAACTTGTCGCGCGGCAGCACGGGCAGCGGCATGATGTAGCCCTTGCCCATGTGCTTTTCGAGCGTGGCGATGTCGGGGTTCGGCTTCAGGTCGGTGCGCTCGACATTGGCATGCGCAATGCGGCGCTGGCCGCTTTCGCGCTTCACCTCGTAGCGCGGGCGCACGAAATGGCGCCCGGCGGCGATCTCGATCTGGTCGGGCCATTTTGCTTGCGGCAGCAGCGTTTCCACCGGAATGCCGCGCGTGCCGAAGGGCGGGATCTCGTCCTCGTACCACGACACATCCTGCGCGCCCATGATGTTGAGGCCCACCGTGCGCGGCGGGATCGGCATCGGGTGCGAATTCTGGACGAAGAGCGTCACGCTCTCGCCGGCGTCGCCCGCCGGCATGCCGGCGTAATAGTCCGCCGGCCAGGCATTGGCGTCGTGGCTGCATGAAAGCGCCAGCCCGTCCTCGCCATACATGTCGAGCGCGTATTTCACCACGTCATGGCCCTTGATGCGCAGCGCATGAATGAACAGCGAACCGGCGAAATCGTCGAGACCGAAGCGGTGGCGCACCTCGGCGCTGTCGATGATGAAGGGCGCACCGGGCGCCGGCAGTGTCTCGCGCCATTCTGCCAGTTGCTCGCCCGTCTCGTCGAAGAGGCAGAGCCAGAGTTCCGGCTTTTCGGCGCCGTGCAGCGCCCAGTAGTTGGCGCTGGCGATGCGTGTGTGCAAACCGTCCTCGCCGTTCGCGCCCTTGCGGTCGCGCAGCAGGGCGAAATTGGTAGCGAAGTTCATCGGGTCGAGATAGTTCGCCTTGTTGGTCAGCATGTCGTCGGGCAGGCGGATTTCGTCGAGCGTCGCGACGCGCGCGTCGCTCGGGAAGACATGTTCGATCGAGGGCAATGTCTTGTTGGCATCGAAGGCGAGCACCAGCACCGCCTTCGCGCCGGATTTCGTCATGGCGTTCACAGGCTGCGCGTCATGGCCGAGAAAGGCGCCGTCGAGGTCTTCGACGCGCTGCACGAAGTAACCGGCGATATCGAGTTGCGAGAGATCGTAGTAAGCGTGGAAATTGCCGATGGTGCCGAGGGGATCGTAGATCGCGACAGGGCCGGCTTTCGCGAGATCGGCGATCAGCGCGCGGCCTTTCGGCGCCGTCAGCGGGTGGCCGAGCGCCTTGAACAAGGTCGCGCCGCCTGCATTGTTGCCGGGGCGCCAGCCCTGTGAAAGATCGGCATTCTTGAAGGTTTCGATCTGTAGCGTCATCTGCGGCGTCCCCGTGACCTCGTTCTGCCGGTCATTCTGTTCGGCATGCCCCCGGGGCTGCAACATCCGAAACGGCCCCGGCGTCTTATTGCCGCGCTCCGTTAACCCTTGCGGAGGCGCATTATGTGTTGCGTCAGGCCCGCCGCAATCGCCTGCGCGATTTCATTGGTAGCATTTAACGGCTCGCACTCCCAGCGTTCGAGACGGCCCTGAAAGGGCCGCGCGGCGCCCTGCATATAGAGCGCGTCGAGAAACTGGCGGAACTTTCGTGCCTTGTGCGGACGTTCGGGGGTCATCTCGATCACATGGACAGGCTTTCCGGCGAATGTCGCCTCGCCGACCATGTTGACGGAATCGCAGGTCACGACGATAGCGTCGGCGCTGCCGAGATAGCCGAAATAGGGGTCGGGGCCGGTGCCGTCCCACATCACAGCCGATGTGCCGGCGATACGCTCGCGGATTGCCTTTTCCTGTGCGGCGCCGGTGCGGCGCGAAGCGGTGACCATCAGTCCGGCCCCCTCGCGTTCGGCAAGGGCCGCAAGTTCGGTTCCGATGCGCGCGGCCGCCTCTTCCGACAGCGTGTAAGCGGAATTGGTGCCGCCCAGCAACACGGCAATGCGCGGATGCGGCAGGTGCGCGACTTCGGGAGCGATGCGCGCGGTTTCGGCGGCGAGCTTCGCCCGGGTCAGTCCGTGCGGCGAGACCAGCGTCGAAATGACGTTCGGGCCTTCGAGGCGGTCATGCGCCGGCGCCCAGACGAGGTCGAAATTCGACGGGTCGATGCGCGGGTCCTGCAGAAAGACGGTATAGGTGCGTCCCCCGGTGCGGCGGCGGATGGCGCGTGCGAACGGAACCGCCTGCCGGCCGCAGGCGATCAGCAGATCGGGCCAGGGCGCCGCGATTCCGGGCATCGGCGGCGCGGGACAATAGGGGGCGAGCCAGCGGAAAGGCGGTGGCGGCGAAACATGCTTGAGTTCGGGGACGAAGCCCAGCGCCTCGGCGACACCGACCACCTGCACGTCGCAGCCAATCAGGCCACCGGTCAGCGCCCAGCAGGTCATCCCTTCCCGGAGATCCGGGGGCAAGGGCACGCTCGATTTGGGCATATCGGTCATAATCATGCGCCGGGTGGTAATTTTATTGCTGAAATACGCGCGGTCAGGCAGTAAGTAAAGCCTCACGATGGATACAGGCCGCGCGCCATGAAACGGGCAAAGCTCGACAAGATCGATCTTCACATCCTCGCCGAGCTTCAGGCCGACGGGCGGATCACCAATGTCGAGCTGGCGAGCCGTGTCGGCATCTCGGCGCCGCCTTGCCTCAGGCGCGTCCGGGCGCTGGAGGAGGCGGGCCTCATTCAGGGCTATCACGCCGATCTCGATGGCCGTGCGCTCGGCTTCGAGGTCACGGTTTTCGCGATGGTCGGGCTGCACAGTCAGGCCGAAGCCGATCTCAAGGCTTTCGAGGCGGAGGTGGCCACCTGGCCGCTCGTGCGTGAGTGCCACATGCTCAACGGTGAGATCGACTTCATATTGAAGTGCGTGGCGCCGGACCTCTCGACCTTCCAGAGTTTCCTGACCGAGAAGCTGACGCCCGCAACCAACGTCGCCAGCGTCCGCACATCGCTCACCATCCGGCAGTCGAAGCACGAGCCCGGCGTGCCGCTCGAAGCGCTGGAAGAGGAATAAGGGCCATTGAAGCTCCATCGCTGACCCAAGAGTTGATAGGAGGAAGCTTTGACCGGAGATCAGAACGACTGGGCCCGTGAGGTATTTCGTAATCATGACCGTCGGGCGGAGGCACTTGAGACCGCTTCCGTAGAGTCGGGTAACTTGGCGTTGCGGTCCCTTCTTCTGCTGAATGGCGGCGCGTCTATTGCTCTTCTCGGGTTCTTGGCGAGCATCTTTTCTTCGGATACGCAGCAGCATGCCAATTCCGAAGTGCTAGTCGCTTTCCTCGGCGCACTGGGAAAGTTTGCTTGGGGTGCAGCCCTCGCGGTTCTTGCTGCCAGCTTGGGGTATCTGACCAATTCGGCATACGCCCGCAGCCTTATGGATCGCCCGAAAAAGTGGGAGTGGCCTTACATTGAGCAGACGGACAGCTCCAAGCGCACGTGGTCGCACGGGGTCTGGCTAAATAGACTGACTATTGCTGCCTGCTTGGGATCATTGGCCTTGTTTATATGGGGCTGTGTTGAGGTTGGTTTTGCTTACTAGGCGTTGGAGAACACGCGAAGCGTTTAGCCTACACGTCAACAATTCGTCATGGCCCGCTTTATGCGGGCCATCCACGTCTTTCTTTTGGTGACTCAGCCAAGACGTGGACGGCCCGGACAAGCCGGGCCGTGACGGATGGTGGGTTGATTGCAACGGGTCGGCGGGCGGTGGCGCCTACTTGAATTCGACCTTCAGGACTTCGTAGCTCTTGCCGCCGCCGGGCGTCACGACTTCGACCGTGTCGCCGGCCGACTTGCCGATCAGCGCGCGGGCGAGCGGCGAGGTGATGGAGACGCGGCCGGCCTTCACGTCGGCCTCCAGTTCGCCGACGATCTGGTAGACCGCTTCCTCGTCCGTGTCCTCGTCGACCACGGTCACGGTCGCGCCGAATTTCACCGTATCGCCCGAAAGCTTCGAGACGTCGATCACCTCGGCGCGCGAGATCTTGTCCTCAAGCTCGGCCACACGGCTTTCATTGAGGCCCTGCTGTTCCTTGGCCGCGTGATATTCGGCGTTCTCGCTGAGGTCGCCATGGGCGCGCGCCTCCGAGATCGCCTTGATGATGCGCGGGCGCTCCACGGATTTGAGAAACCTGATCTCGTCTTCCAGGGCCTTGTAGCCCGCGGAAGTCATCGGAACCTTTTCCATCTCTCTCGACGATCTCTCTCAAAGTTGCCCCCGCCCGGAAATCCCGGGACAGAGGGTGCGGTCCGCATCATGAAAAATCCCGCCAGGCGCTCGAAGCGCCCATAAAGGCGGGTGACAGGTGCCGATTGTGGGTCAGCGCGGCGGGAAAGGTCAAACCCGTTTTATGTCCGCCGCCGCCCGGCCTCGTTATTCCGCCGCGTTTCGCCCCATATTGTAGGACTGCAGCGA
This sequence comes from Parvibaculum sp., assembly GCA_019635975.1. Taxonomy (GTDB): domain Bacteria; phylum Pseudomonadota; class Alphaproteobacteria; order Parvibaculales; family Parvibaculaceae; genus Parvibaculum. The sequence continues at coordinate 6,703 of JAHBYM010000115.1, forward strand.
GGCAACTTCCAGTTTGCCCTTGCGGATGGCCTCGATGCCTTCCACGGCGGCGCGGGCGCCGGCCACGGTCGTATAGTAAGGCACCTTCATCAACAGCGCGGCGCGGCGCAGCGACATCGAATCGGTCAGCGCCTGCGCGCCCTCGGTCGTGTTGAAAACCAGCGCCACCTCGCCGTTCTTGATCGCGTCGACAATGTGCGGGCGGCCTTCCAGCACCTTGTTGATGGTCGCGACCTCGATCCCCTGTTCGGCCAGATAGCGCTGCGTGCCGCCGGTGGCGATCAGCTTGAAGCCCATCGCGATCAGTTTTTTGGCGGGCGCAATGATTTTCGTCTTGTCGGCGTCCTTCACCGACACGAAGACCGTGCCTTCGACCGGCACCTTGGTGCCGCCGCCGAGCTGGCTCTTGGCAAACGCCACGGCGAAACTCTTGTCGAGGCCCATCACCTCGCCGGTTGAGCGCATTTCCGGGCCGAGGATCGTGTCGACGCCGGGGAAGCGCGCGAAGGGGAAGACGGCTTCTTTTACCGCGACGCGGCCTTCGACTTTCGGCTTCAGGCCGAAGCTTGCCAGCGGCACGCCGGCCATCACCTTGGCGGCGATCTTCGCCACCGGCTCGCCGATCACTTTCGCGACGAAGGGCACGGTGCGCGAGGCGCGCGGATTGACTTCCAGCACATAGATCGTGCCGTCCTGCACCGCGTATTGCACATTCATCAGCCCGCCGACATTCAGCGCCAGCGCCATGTCGCGCGTCTGCCGCTCGATCTCGGCGATGGTCGCGGCGGGCAGCGAATAGGGCGGGAGCGAGCAGGCGCTGTCGCCCGAATGCACGCCCGCTTCCTCGATATGCTCCATGATGCCGCAAATGACGACATCCTTGCCGTCGCACAGCGCATCGACATCGACCTCGATGGCGTCGCGCAAGTAATAGTCGATCAGCACCGGGCTCTTGCCGGAGACGATCACGGCTTCGGTGATGTAGCGGTCGAGATGCGCGGCGTCGCGCACGATTTCCATGCCGCGACCGCCCAGCACATAGGAGGGGCGGATGACGACCGGATAGCCGATGCGTTCGGCAATTGTCTTGGCCTCGTCGGCGGAGCGGGCGATGCCGTTGGGCGGCTGTTTCAGGCCGAGCTTTTCGAGCAGCGCCTTGAAGCGGTCGCGGTCTTCGGCGAGGTCGATGGCGTCGGGCGAGGTGCCGAGGATCGGAATTTTCGCGCGTTCGAGGTCGCCCGCGAGTTTCAGCGGCGT
>JAHBYM010000116.1 GCA_019635975.1 Parvibaculum sp.
CCGGTCAAGGTCGGCGTCTCATTGCTGAAAGTCGCCGAAAAGGCCGGCACCATCACGGCGCGTTTCGCCCGCGACGTGTCGAACGTGCTTCAGGAAGCGGTCAATTTCGAAAAGCTGCGCGGATTGTTGCGCACCACCGACCTTGCCGACACGGCGGCGACACGGCGCGCGATCCTCGACTATGCGGACGGTGTGTCGATGGCGCGCGTAACGCCGATCATGACCGACATGGCCGCGCTCGAACGCGCCGTCGGTCCGGCGGAGGCGGTACGGCTGATGCGTCATGTCGACAGCACCGGCGATCTCACCCGCATCGGCCGCATGGGCGAAAAGCTCGGCACAAAAACGCGTGGTGTCGTGGAACTGACGGGCAAGACCAGCCTGCGCGCCTTCAAGACGGCATGGAATCTGATCCTGATTGCACTGCAATGGGTGTGGGCGATTGTCGCCGGTCTCGGTGCGCTGCTGCTCGGGTCGTTCGGCCGCCGCGCTGTACGCCGTCCGGCAGCCCGCAAGGAACCGACCTGACTAGCCGGCCGACAGCATCACGCCGATCAGGAAGATGCCGGAGAGAAAGCTCCACATCACGGCGATGCAGCTTGAAAGCAGCATCCACACCGGCGGGCGGTTCTCGAACACCTGCGCCCGCAGCGCATTGCGCAGGATCACGGTGGGTCCGGCGAAAACCAGCGTCAGAATACCGATCACCTGCAGGTACATCGGCTCCGACATGAGCTGGAAGCTCGGCGGTTTGTTGGTGACCAGCCGATAGAAACTGCCGGTCAGACCGGCCGCGACAAAACCTGTCGCGATCGAAAACAGAAAAACCCCGAGTTGCGACATCTGCCCCGCCAAGCCCCCGTTATCGTTCGATAGGGCCGCGCGCCGCGCGGCCTGCTTCGAGTTCGTCGATGAAATGAGATGCCGCGGCCGCAAGGCGCATCTGCGCATAGGCCACGGCGGTGTCCGGAATCGCCGGCGCGTCGAGCAAGCCCACAAGGCGCGGATCGGCAAGCGCCGCGTTCAGATCGGCAGCCGGGTTACCGCGCGCCTTGAGCGCGATGTCGGTCAGCAGCGGCGAGCGCGTGGCGATTTCGATTTCGGCGCCGCCGAGCCAGCAGGTGCCCAGATCGGCCGCGCAGACGAGCCGCGGCATCGCGAGGGCCCGGTCGTCGTTCGGCAGGGGCAGGTACCCCCCGAAAAGCAGGAACGCCCCGGCAACGATCAGCGATTTGAATGCGAACTGGATCATGCCTCCCCGTCCGCAAGCGCCATACCAGCGCGGGAGGCCCCGGCAAAAATTTGAAATGATCTTTTAATTTCAGTGGGTTATAAAAATATCGGCAGCCCCGTGAACGGGCCGCCACAACTTGGATTGGCCGCTTTCCGTGCCGGATTGCGCCGACATTGTGCCAGCCCGGCACAATCTCGGAGCCCCCGGTTCACGCGCGGCAGCAGGAGGTGGATTTGGCGCGCGGCAGTCAATCGGACGACGAATATGTCCGCGAGCGGCCGGCATGGATCATTCCGGGCCTGGTCCTGATCGGCGTACTGACGTTTTCCGGCGCCTTCCTCTATTACTATTTCGGACCGACCCCGAGCGAGATCCTCGGCCTCGATCCGCGCGCCAGCGCCGCGGACCGCAAGATCGAAACGATCGTCGCCGACCGGCGCTTCCTGATCCCCGAAAACTACACGCGCTATCCGACCCAGCGCAGCGGCGGCCGGCTCACCAACATCGACATGCACGCCCTGCTGCCGGACATGACGCCCTATGAGACCGGCTTGCAGGAGCGCTTCGCCGACAATTCCGCCGGGTCGGATGTGGTCTATTTTGCGCTCGCCCAAACGCAAACCCCGCTCACCGCATCCCGCCGCCTCAAGGAAATCTATTCGAAATATCTGGCCGCCCCCGAACCGGAACAGGATCGGGCCGGACTGCAGCGTTTCACCTTCCGCAACGACAGCGGCTACGCCAATCAGGATCTGCTGGTCGCCAGCGACGACGAAGATCGCATGGTGCTGCTGCTTTGCGACCAGAGAAGCCCGCTGGTCGACAGCCCGAATTGCACACGCTCGCTGCTGCTCGGACCGCGCCTCGATCTGACCTACCGCTTCAAGCGCAGTCATCTATCCGACTGGCGCGAAATCGACCGCGCGGTGACAAAGCTCGTCGGCGAGTTCGAATCCCGCGAACGGGTCGACGAGTTGCAGGGTCCGATCTTCGACTGACCCTCAGTCCGGCAGATCGATGTCGAGGATCGCCATGTTGAAGGCGTAGGATACCTCGCCCTCCTCGTCGTCCTTGAAGATGACGCCGATGAACTCGTCGCCGATATTCACCTCCGCGGAATCGTCCTTCTGCGGCCGCGCCCGCACCGTAATTGACGGCAGCTTGAACTTGTCGCGCAGATAGCTCTCGATACGCTTGATTTCGGTCTTGTCCAAGAAGCTCTCCCGTCGTCGGCCGGTCGCTGGCGTTGCTGGATTACCTCGGCGTGAGGCGCTGCGGTCGTTTTAACCATTTGCCACCCCATGCGCAAACCGGCCCTCATGACGGCCCAACCTGCGCCCGCTTGCCGCTGCGGCGCTTCGTCCGATTGGCCCTCGCCCAGCCCTGTGACACGGTTTCCCATCGAAAGTTCTGCACCGGAACGGGACCATGTCGGGACGCACACGTAAATGGCTGGCGGCCTTTACCGTTATGCTGACGCTGGCGGCGCTGCTGGCGCTTCTCGGCCCGGCGCGCGACGCCGCGCCGGAAGGCGCTGCCCACGCCTTCGTGGTCGCGCCCTCCCGCTAGTGCCCGGTGCGGCGCCGTTAGCGCGTCGTGTAGCCGCCATCAATGACAAGTTCGGCGCCGGTCATGAAGGCCGATTCGTCGGAGGCGAGGAATACAATGCCGTTGCCGATGTCTTCCGGCGCACCCAGACGGCCGATTGGATGCAGCATGGTTAGCATCTCGACCACCTCGTTGGCGCCCATCTGCACCCCCGCGATCTCGCCCTTGTCGATCACCGACTGCACCATCGGCGTGCGGATATAGCCCGGATGCACCGAATTGACGCGGATGCGATAGCCGGCCTGCGCGCATTCAAGCGCCGCCGACTTGGTAAGCAGGCGCACGCCGCCCTTCGCCGCATTGTAGTCGGATGCGCCCGGCTGACCGACCAGGCCGAGGATCGACGACACATTGATGATCGAACCGTCGGGCCCGCCCTTCGCCGTCGACTTCTTGATCGAGCGGATGCCGTGCTTGCAGCCGAGAAACACGCTGTCGAGATCGACGGCGATGGTATGCCGCCAATGTTCGAGCGGCTTGTCCTCGATCATGCTCGGCTCCGGCGCGATGCCGGCATTGTTGACGAGGATGTGCAGGCCGCCGAACTTTTCTTCCGCCAGTGCAACCACGCGCTCCCATTGCGCTTCGTCCACGACGTCGTGCCGCGCAAACAGCGCCTCGCCGCCCGCCCGCGTGATGTCGTCGGCGACCGCCTGTCCCGTATCCTCGTCGAGATCGGTGCAGAGGACTTTCGCGCCCTCTTTCGCCAGCAATTTGGCGCTGATCGCGCCGATGCCCTTCGCCGCGCCGGTCACGATCGCAACCTTGCCGTCCACTCGTCCCATTCGCTTGATCCCTGTTTCTGCGCCGGTGTCGAATTTCCCGGCTTTGCGGGCCATTCTGCCGTGCCCCCCGCGCGACGCAAGAGGCGAAAGCGCCGCATCTCTGTGCTATAGAATGAGCTGAAGAGCCGGCCCGATAAAAACAGTCAAAATCCGAGAAGAAAAATGCCCGTCGCCCTTGAAATTACTTTCGAGACCACGCAAGCCGACCACATCCTGACCCAGCTCCGCGCCTACAAGGAGCGCGAGTTCGACCGCAACCCGCCACGCGGCTTTCTCGGCGCCACGATCGAGGACCACCCCGAAAGCGGAACGGTTGTCTTCCGCAGCGAATGGGAAGACGACGACGCGCTCGAATACACGCGCGACAGCGCCCCTTTCGAGGCCTGTCTCGATCTCTGCGATATCTATGCCGACGGCCGCGACGACAAAAAAATGGAAATCGGCCGCTCCGCATGACGCAATCCGGTTATCCGCCCTCCTGGTACGCCGCAACCGCCGCGGCGCTGCCGCCATTGCCGCCGCTTGCCGGCGACGAGACGGCTGACGTTTGCATTGTCGGCGCCGGATACACCGGCCTTTCGGCGGCGTTGCATCTCGCCGAGCGCGGCTATTCCATTGTCGTGCTGGAAGCCGAACGCATCGGCTGGGGCGCGTCGGGCCGCAATGGCGGCCAGCTCGGCACTTCGCAGCGCAAGGATCAACGCAGTCTCGAAAAAATGCTGGGCGCGGAATGGGCACGCCGCCTCTGGGACCTCGGGCTGGAAAGCAACGCGCTGGTCAAGGATTTGATCGCCCGCCACGACATCGCCTGCGACCTGAAGCCCGGCCTTCTTCACGCCGCATGGAAGCGTGGCGACGCCGCGTGGTTGAAGGACGACGTCGAATATCTCGCCGCGAACCATGGCTACGACAAGTCGCGCTACGTCCCGCGTGACGAAATGCGCGAGATGGTCGCCAGCGATTGTTATTGGGGCGGAGCGCTCGACGCGGGCGGCGCGCATCTGCACCCGCTGAACTATGCGCTCGGCCTTGCCCGCGCCTGCCTCGCCAAAGGCGTCCGGATTTACGAAGGCACGCGCGCCGTCGACATTTCTCGCAGCGGTGTCAGGACGGCACAAGGGGCCGTCAGCGCGTCCCACATCGTGCTGGCCTGCAACGCCCATCTCGGCCGTCTCGAACCGCGCATCGCCGGCGCCATCATGCCGATCAACAATTTCATCGTCGCGACCGAACCGCTGGGCGCCCGCGCCCGCGAATTGATTCGCGACGATGTCTGTGTGCAGGACACCAAATTCGTCATCGACTATTACCGGCTGTCGCCCGACGGCCGCCTGCTCTTCGGCGGCGGCGAGAGCTATTCACCCAACCTGCCGAAAGACATCGCGGGCTTTGTCAGGAAGCCGATGCTGCGTGTCTTCCCGCAACTCGAGGATGTGCGCATCGACTATGCCTGGGGCGGCACACTGGCGATCACGATGAAGCGCATCCCGCATTTCGGCCGCCTCGCGCCGAACATCCTATACGCGCATGGTTATTCCGGCCAGGGCATCAACATCGCGACGCTGGGCGGCAAGCTGCTCGCCGAGGCGGTCGCCGGACAGGCCGAACGTTTCGACTGGATCGCCAACATCAAGACGCCGGACTTCCCCGGCGGCACATGGCTACGCTATCCGGGGCTCGTCGCCGGGATGCTCTTTTATGCGATGAAGGATCGGCTTCCGTGAGAGACCGCGACGCCTAGATGCCTTCGCCGTCTTCCTGGATCATCTGATCCATGGCATGGGCAGGCTTGTCGCAGCCCGCGCAGCCGACAATCTTGGCCGGCACGCCGACAGCCGTGCAATGCGCCGGCACATTGTGCAGCACCACGCTGCCCGCGCCGATGCGGCTGTACTCGCCGATCTCGATATTGCCGAGCACCTTGGAGCCGACCGAGATCAGCACCCCGCGCCGGACCTTCGGGTGGCGGTCACCCTGCTCCTTGCCGGTGCCGCCCAGCGTCACGCCGTGCAGCATCGACACGTCGTCTTCCACCACCGCCGTCTCGCCGATGACGATGCCGGTCGCGTGGTCGATGAAGACGCCGCGTCCGATCCGCGCCGCCGGATGAATGTCGACGGAGAAAAGATCGGAAATGCGGTTCTGGATATAAAGCGCCATCGCCTTGCGGCCCTGCCCCCACAGCCAATGCGCCACGCGGTAGGCCTGAAGCGAATGGAAGCCTTTGAAATAGAGCAGCGGCTGGATGTAGGAGTGGCAGGCGGGATCGCGCTCGTAATAGGCAACGATGTCGGCGCGGTAGGCCTCGCCGATTTCCGGCGCCTCGCGCAACGCTTCGTCGAACAACTCGCGAAGCTGCATCGGATGCACTTCCGCATTGCCGAGCTTCTGCGCCAGGTGATAGGCGACCGCGTCGTTGAATTCGCGATGATTGAGAATGGTCGAATAGAGGAAGCTGGCGAGGATCGGCTCGCCGGCGGTCATGTCCTCGGCCTCCCCGCGCACGCGCTCCCACACGGGATCGCATACGGCCAGCGGCTGGTTCCTCTCGACGGGCTTCGACATCGGTCCACTCCTCGCCAGTTGGATGCGGAACCGCGCGTCCTCCCACGGGACAGGCCCCACATGGCGAAATACCGGCATACCGAAGCATGCCGGCGGTTTCCGCAAGCCTAACACATGGGCGGCATCGGAGCGAGTTCAATAGGAGAACCCGCTTTTCCGGGCCGCCATGTTAAGCTTTTCCGAAATGCCATTTCGGGGAGCCCGCCCATGCCTTTCGCCATCGTCGGCGACATCGAGATTTACCACGAGCGCATCGGCGCCGGCCCGCGCCTGCTCTTCATTTCCGGCACCGGCGGCGACCTGCGCCTCCGCCCCAATGTGCTCGACGGCCCCTTCCCGAAGCATTTCGAAATGCTGGCCTATGACCAACGCGGCCTCGGCCAGACGTCAAAGCCCGACACCCCCTACAGCATGGCCGAATATGCCGAGGACGCGGTCGGCCTGATGGCCGCCATCGGCTGGGGCTCGGCGCTGGTCGTCGGCGTTTCCTTCGGCGGCATGGTGGCGCAGGAACTGGCGATCAATCATCCGCATGTCGTGGAAGGCCTCGTGCTGGCCTGCACCTCGCCGGGCGGCGCGGGCGGCGCATCATACCCGCTCCACACGCTGCAACACCTGGACCGCGAGGCCCGCGCCCGCCACATGATCGGCATATCCGACACCCGCCACGACGCCGCATGGGCCGCCGCCAACGAGAAGATTTACGAACAGATGGTCGCCTTCACCGCAAACGATCCCTATGCGGACGAACCGGGCCACGCAATGGGCCAGCGCCGCCAGCTCGAAGCCCGCGCCGCCCACGACACCTGGGACCGCCTCGGCGACATCCGCTGCCCGGTGCTGATCTCGGCCGGCAAATATGACGGCATCGCGCTGCCCGAAACCCAGCGCAACATGGCGTCCCGCATCAAGGGCGCCGAACTGCGCTTCTACGAAGGCGGCCACCTCTTCATGCTGCAGGACCGCGCGGCGCTGCCGGAAATGATTTCGTTCCTGAAAGGCGAGGACTTGCCTCCGGCCACCGCCTGACCTAAAAGTTAATGAACGACATTAGGGCGGGGGAGCGCGGCGCCATGGGCCGGAAAATCCTTTTCATCACCACCGACCAGATGCGCTTCGACGCGATCGGCGCCAACGGCCAGAAGGTCGCGAAGACGCCGGCCATCGACGCGCTGGCAAAAGCCGGCATCAACTACACCCGCGCGCATAACCAGAACGTCGTCTGCATGCCGGCGCGCTCCACCATGATCACCGGACAATATGTCTCGACGCATGGCGTCTGGATGAACGGCGTGCCGCTGCCGGTCGACGCACCTTCGGTGGCGCAATACCTCAACGAAAAAGGCGGCTACAAAACGGCGCTGATCGGCAAGGCGCATTTCGAGCCCTTCCTCGACCTCCACCAGCAATTCTACGAAAGCCAGATGGCGCGGCTTGGCGAGAACGGCCCGCATCGCGGCTTCGACTACATGGAGCTCGCCACGCATTCGCCGCTGATCCTCCACTACAACGAATGGATGAAAAAACACGACCCGGAAGCGCTCGCCTTCTTCTACCAGAATCTCAACGAGAAATTTCAGGTCAACGCGGAAGGCGGCGGCGACACCGGCGCCTGCCAGGTCCACTTCAATCCCGTCGCTCGCGCGCATTACCACACCGACTGGGT
>JAHBYM010000117.1 GCA_019635975.1 Parvibaculum sp.
CAGGGCAGCACGCGCTTCTGGTCGCCGAGATAGGCTTCGGCCATCTGGATGCCGGAAGCAGCCGGCGCATAAAAGGCCGAGCCCGTCTTCAAGAGGCCAACGATCTCGGCGCCGCCGTCGCGCGTGCGCTGGATGATCTTGTCGAGCTTCTCTTTCGTGGTCCAACCCATCTTGACGAGGTCGGGCAACGGAATGCCCGCAACCGTCGAATAGCGCGCCAGCGGCACCATCGTGTCGCCATGACCGCCAAGCACGAAGGCCGTCACGTCTTCGACCGAGACCTTGAATTCCTCGGCCAGGAAATAGCGGAAGCGCGCGCTGTCAAGCACGCCGGCCATGCCGACAACCTTGTTGTGCGGCAGGCCGGAGAACTGCCGGAGCGCCCAGACCATCGCGTCGAGCGGATTGGTGATGCAGACGACAAAGGCGTTCGGCGCATATCTGGCGATGCCTTCGCCGACCTGCTTCATCACCTTGAGGTTGATGCCGAGCAGGTCGTCGCGGCTCATGCCGGGCTTGCGCGGCACACCGGCCGTCACGATGACGACATCGGCACCCTTGATGCCCTTGTAGTCATTGGCGCCCGAAAGCGCCGAATTGTAGCCCTCGACCGGCGAAGTCTGGGCAAGGTCGAGCGCCTTGCCCTGCGGCAGGCCTTCGGCGATGTCGAAAATGACGATGTCGCCGAGCTCCTTGAGCCCCGCGAGAAGGGCCAGCGTGCCGCCGATCTGGCCGCCGCCGATAAGTGCGATTTTCTTGCGCGCCATGGTGAGAAGCCTCCGGAATGCCTGCGCCCTGTTGATCTGGCAGCCTAGTAGCCTGAATCCGCCTGCTCCGCAACGGATGGCGGCCCCGCCGGTAACCGGAATTTAACCATGAATGAGGTATCGAATTGACACAGTTGCCGGCGCGGCAGCATGATTTCCAACAGGCGAGATGGGTTCCGGTACGCGCATATGTCGCAAGTTTGCGACGATCCGCTGGAGCGAGTTGCCAGGGTCCGGGGGGACCGGGCGCAACCATCCGGGCCGCAGGTTGCGGCCGGCCGGTGTAACGGGGGCGTGCGTAATGTCAGTGGAGCGGACCCTGCAGGGTCGGCGTGGCGGAACCGCAAAAGCGGTTCTCGCGGTTGCGATTTGCGCGGGCCTTTCTGGCTGTGCCGCGCCCGCCATCGGCGCACTGACTGTCGGCCAGCTTCTGACTGTCGCCGGAATTTCTTCCACCGTGATGACGGGGCGCGACCTCGGCGAACATGTCGTGTCGGCATTGACCGGCAAGGACTGCCGTTTTCTCGAAAGCCTGCTCCGGAACGGCCGCGCCTTTTGCGAAGAACCAGGATCGGACGCGACGCGCGACGATTTCGGCGGCGTGATCGCGCTTCTCGAAAGCCCGGACGGCGGCAAACGCGAAACGCGCATCGCCGCTTCCGATCTCGACCCGCATGTGCTGGGCTTCGTGCCGGTGGACCGCCGGGCGGCCCATGAATTCTCGCTTGAGATCGCCCGCGAGGCGGCGCGCGACAAGCCGCGTGAAAGCGTTTCCTTCGGCATGATGTCGGCGACCTTCGGCCAGTCGTTCGACTACCGTCTCGATCTCGGACCCGAACACGCTTTCCCGTCCCGGATCGCCGAAAGCCCCGCACCGACCGCCGAGGCGCTCGGCCTGCGCCCGTCGAAGAAACTCTGAAAATTCAGTCGGCGCTTCTCAGCGCCAGATAGTCGAGGCTCTGCATCTCGATCAGCCGCGATGCCGTGCGTTCAAACTCGAACGCGCCGTCGCCCTTTTCGTAAAGCGACTGAGGCGCGGCGGCGGCCGACAGGATCACCTTCGTCTTCGCCTCGTAAAGCGCATCGATCAGGGTAACAAAACGTTTGGCCTCGTTGCGCCGCTCCGGCCCCATCGCCGGCACATCGCGGATGATGACCGTGTGAAAGCTTTGCGCGATCTTCAGATAGTCGGCGGCGCCGAGCGGCTTCGCGCACAGATCGGCAAATGAAAACCGCGCCACGCCGTGCGCCGCTTCCGGCACTTCGACCGCGCGGCCCTTCAACGCCAGCGTCATCGGTTCGCCGCGTTTCGCATCGGTCAGCTTTTCGAACGCTTCGTCGAGCGCGGCCGCGGCGGCATCGTCGAGCGGCGTATGATAGACCGGCATTCCCTTGATGCGGTCGAGCCGGTAGTCCGTCGCGCTGTCGAGATGCAGCACATCCATCCGCGCCTTGACGAGATCGATGAAGGGCAGAAAGCGGTGCCGGTTGAGCCCACCCTCGTAAAGCCCGTCCGGCGCGCGGTTCGACGTCGCGACGACGACGACGCCAAGCGCAAAGAGCTGCGAGAACAGCCGCCCGAGGATCGAAGCATCGGCAATGTCGTGAACCTGGAATTCGTCGAAGCAGAGAAGCGCCGCCTCGCGCGCGATGGCCGTCGCGACCGGCGGGATCGGATCGACGCCCTTGACCTTCCCGGCCTTCTCGCGCTGGCGCCAGGCGTGGATATGCGCATGCACTTCCTGCATGAAGGCGTGGAAATGCACGCGGCGCTTCGGCGCGATGGCAACGGTCTCGAAAAAGAGATCCATCAGCATCGACTTGCCGCGCCCGACGCCACCCCAGATGTAGAGCCCTTCGGGCGGCGTCACCGGACGGCCGAAGCCGAGAAAGGCAAAGGGGCCGACCTTCTTGCCGGGCAACCACTCGGCAAGTTCGTTGGCGAGATGTTGCAGATGCTGCGCGGCATGAGCCTGCGCCGCGTCCTCGGCGATTTCGCCCCGCGCGATCTTCTCGCGGTAGCTGGACAGCGGCCCGGAACTCATGTGCCGCCGGAAAGAACATTGCATGAACAGAGCGACTCGGCCATCATCTCTCCCCGCCGCGATGAAGGGATGGGCTTGTGCAACATCTGATCCGACTTGCCGGACAATTCGAGGACGCCTCCAAACGCTATGCCGCCGCAAACGGCATAACGCGAAACGACGATTGGTTCATCCTCAAACTTCAGGAAGAACTGGGCGAGCTGACGCAAGTGTGGATGAAGCTGACGGATCGCGGGCGCAAGCGCGGTTTGAGCGAGGCCGAATTGCGCGCGGCGCTGGCCGACGAAACCGCCGACCTGCTCGGCCATATCCTGCTGTTCGCGCAGAAGAACGGCATCGACCTCGCCCCCGCCATTGCGCGCAAATGGCGCTTCGATCCCGTCTAAATTACTACATACTCGCATTTGATCGGCATGGGGAGGGTACGGTGCCCAATAAGAAAGTGTCCTTTACCGAGTTCTGCAAATTGTTGGGTTGTAGTCTCAGAAATCCATTTTGGTCCTGGTGCGGTGTCAGCGAGGGCCAGGAACGGGCTGTATTTACAATTTGGGACGATGGTCTGAAGAATGGCCAATATGTCCTGTGGGACGACAACAGTCCTTACAACAATCGGCATGGCGCCAAGGAGATGAAGCGCGCTCTAGAGCTTGCACTAAACCGCTCGATGCAGACGTTGGGGATTTTATGTACCGCCATCAATCCTGCTGCCGATCCTAGGAAACGAAAGACCTTCAACCGCGATCAACTTCTGATCTTGTCTCTTGAATGCAGTCGCGGGAAAATTGTTGCAAACGCAGTCGAATATGTTCCTGCAAGCGCAGCGCTGGTGGAGAAAAATGGCTTCCGGCTCCCGCGCCCAACTCCGATCATCTATGGAGAGAGTCGTACCGGTTTTCCGGATGCGATTGATGATCTTGATGCACCACCAGCGGGAAATGCCAGCCCGAGCCGTACGGCGGCTCAAACGTCTACGTACCTACGGGATCCAAAAGTCAGAGATTACGTACTGAACCGAGCGCGAGGAGCTTGTGAGTACTGCAAATCACTCGGCTTTCTTAAGCCTGACGGCACACGGTATTTGGAAGCTCATCACATCATAAATTTGGCAAATCAAGGCCCTGATACTCCAGAGAACGTCATCGCACTATGCGCTGATCATCACCGGAAAGCGCACTTTGGGAAAGATAGCAAAAAACTTGAGAACAAATTTATGGAGATTCTATCTGAGATAACAAGCTAACCCATCGCCCGCCAGGCATCCATATAGGGGTCGAGCGCCACGGCGCGGTCTTCGTCCGACAGCGGCAGGTCGAAATGTTCCGCCAGCGCCGCCGCGATTTCCTCGACGCTTTCGAGACGGCGGTTCTCGACCCGGCCGTCGAGATGGCGGATCGTCAGATTGCAATTGAAGAGCGTGATGCGGCGGTCCGCGAGCGGCCGGGCGACGATCAGGAACTGCGTGAAGATCGATTGCGGATGGGTCGAGGTGTACCAGTTGGCAATCTCGTAATCGGCCCGCGTCTGTGGATCGAGCGTGAAGCGATAGACATTGCCCCATTCCTCGCCGAGCTTGGCCTGCAGCATGTAGCCGTCGCCATCGGCGATGAGCCGGCGCGGTTCATGCGGCGTCTCTTGTTCGATATCCGTTTCGAGACGGATCGGCCCTGTCATGGTGAGCCCGCCGAAACCGATATCGGCAAGGAAGCGCCCCTCCGGCAGCTCGACGAGCGAGAGCATGTGCGAGGGGCCGGTGTCGACGTCGTCCGGCGTCTTCCAGCGCACACGGCCGATCAGCGTCGTGATGTCGAAGCCGAGCTCACGCAGCACGGCGGCAAAGAGCCCGTTGACCTCGAAACAATAGCCGCCGCGCCGCTCGCCCACGAGCTTCTGCTGCAAGGCGCGAAGGTCGAGCACGACCGGCCGCTTCGCCAGCACCGAGAGATTCTCGAACGGGATCGCCAGCGCATGGGCGTAATGCAGCGCCTTCAATGTTTCAAGCGTCGGCGCGCGCGCACCCGCATAGCCGATGCGTTCGAAATAGGCATCAAGATCGACAGGCATGCCGGCAACCTCGTAGGCAACAAAATTTCCGCATATATAGGAATGGCGCCACCCGAGGGAAGCGCCATTTCCCTACGCCCGGCGCGTCCGCATCACCCGTAGAAGAACCGCTCCTCAACAATTTTGCCGTCCTTGAGGGTGTAGAGGCCAACCTCGTCCATGCTGATGCGCTGACCGTCGGCCTTGGCGGTCACATCGATCGCGAACCCGACGACAAACTGGTTTCCATTGACATAGGGACCGCTGACTTCCATGCCATGAACATCATGCGCCGCGGACCACTGTTCGCCCTTGGCGCGCACGGTAGCCCTGCCATGCACGGCGTCCGCCTCGCCAGTCGGCTCGACGCTCACCACCGTATCGGCCCAGTATTTCTCCCCGGCCTCGTCGAATTTTCCCGCCTTGCACAGGGCAACAAAATCTCTGGCGATATACCGTACGTCCATGTGTCTCCTCCTATGCGGTTCCAGCAAAAAGAAAGTGGTCGTCGCATCACCTCCGACCAACATACTGTCACGAACGTTCGCGGCGGGTGGCCTACTTCATCGTCGGGATAACGAAGGACGAACCCTCTTTGAGCCCGGTCGGCCAGCGCGAGGTAACGGTCTTGACATGCGTCCAGAACCGGACGCCTTCGGGCCCGTGCTGGTTGGTGTCGCCAAAGGCCGAACGCTTCCAGCCGCCAAACGTGTGATAGGCGAGCGGCACCGGGATGGGCACGTTGATGCCGACCATGCCGACCTGCACACGGCTCGCGAAGCTGCGCGCCGCGTCGCCGTCGCGCGTGAAGATCGCGACGCCATTGCCATATTGATGTTTCGTCGGCAGCGCAGCCGCTTCCTCGAAATCCTTGGCGCGCACGACCTGCAGCACGGGACCGAAGATCTCGTCCTTGTAGGATTTCATTTCGGGCGTCACATGGTCGAACAGCGACCCGCCGAGGAAATAGCCGTTCTCGTAGCCCTGCAGCTTGAAGCCGCGCCCGTCGACCAGCAGCTTCGCGCCTTCCTTGACGCCCATGTCGATATAGGAGCTGACCTTCTCCAGATGGGCCTTGCTGACAAGCGGTCCGTAATCGCTGTCGGACGCGGTCGAAATGCCGACCTTCAACGCCTGCACGCGCGGCACCAGTTTCTCGACCAGGCGGTCCGCCGTTTCCTTGCCCACCGGCACCGCGACCGAGATCGCCATGCAGCGTTCGCCGGCAGAGCCGTAGCCGGCGCCGATCAATTCGTTGACGACCTGGTCCATGTCGGCATCGGGCATGATGATCGCGTGGTTCTTTGCACCGCCCATCGCCTGCACGCGCTTGCCGTTGGCGGCACCCGTCGCATAGACATATTGCGCGATGTCCGACGAACCGACGAAGCTCACCGCCTGGATCGCCGGATCGGTGAGGATCGCGTCGACCGCTTCCTTGTCGCCATTGACGACGTTCAACACGCCCGCCGGCGCGCCGGCTTCCATGAACAGTTCGGCAAGCCGGATCGGCACCGACGGATCCTTCTCCGAGGGCTTGCAGATGAAGGTGTTGCCGCAGGCGATCGAGACGCCGAACATCCACATCGGGATCATCGCCGGAAAGTTGAACGGCGTGATACCGGCGCAGACGCCGAGCGGCTGGCGCATCGAATACATGTCGATGCCGGGACCGGCGCCTTCGGTGAACTCGCCCTTCATCAGATGCGGGATGCCGCAGGCAAACTCGATCACTTCGAGCCCGCGCTGGATGTCGCCCTTCGAGTCGGCAATCACCTTGCCGTGTTCGGACGAGAGAAGCTCGGCAAGCTCGTTCATGTTGGCTTCAAGGAGCCGCTTGAACTCGAACATCACGCGGGCCCGGCGCTGCGGGTTGGTGGCCGCCCAGTCGGGGAAGGCCTTCGCCGCGACTTCGACCGCGGCGTGAAGCTCGGCGGCGCTCGCCAGCGGCGTTCGCGCCGTCACCTCGCCCGTGTTCGGATTGGTCACATCGAGAAAGCGCCCGCTGGTGCCCTCGACATGCTTGCCGCCGATGAAATGCGTCAGATCCTTCGCCATGGCCTTTGCCGCGAAACCCCGCTCCCGCCTGGGTCCCGCGCCTCCCCTATTTGTGGCAGTTGGGGGTCTGTTTAGCGCGGGCTCAGACAAGGCGGCAAGGCCCGCCGGCGCCGATTCGGGGCCGTGCAACCCGTTTCGGCCCCGGAAGGGCCGTGACCTAACGTCAACAGACCGAAAAGAATCCTCATATCTGGCCGTTTCGCTGTGGCCTTTCGGCCCAAATCATCACTAACATTGCCCCGGGCGCCTGTCGAAACCGTGCGGGAGAAGCCGGGGGGCCCTTTTCAGGCTGTGGGGATAGCGCAGCCGGGGTGAAACAAACGGGCGAAACGACCGCCAAGAGGAAATGACCATGTCCAATTTCATGAAGACCGCCATAGCCATCATCGTGCTCGCCGTCGTGCTGGTGATCGGGTACCGGATGATGAACCCTGAAGATGCAACCGTCGGCGATGCCGTAGACAGCATGATGGAAGATGCCGGAGACGCCGCTGACGCTATGGGCGAAGCCGCGAGCGACGCGATGGGCGCAGCCGAGGAAGCGGCCGGCGATGCGATGGGCGCCACCGAGGAAGCGGCCGACGACGCGATGGACGCCGCCGAAGAGGCGGCCGACGACGCGAGCGACGCGGCCGAGGAAGCCTATGACGACATGACCGGCGAAGAGGAAGAGGCGGTCGAATAAGACCTGCCACTTCCGAGGGGGGGGACGATCCGGCCCGCGCATCCGAATGGATCGCGCGGGCCGTTTCTTTTGCGTCAGTCGGCCGGATGCGCCGCTTCGGCCCGGCGGAGCGCCTCGGCGCCGAACCAGCGCCGCCCGAGCCAGAGCGCCACGCTGACCA
>JAHBYM010000118.1 GCA_019635975.1 Parvibaculum sp.
AAGTTGACGACGATTTCGACGCCATCGAAACGCTCTACGGCGTCGGCTACCGCTACCGCGAGGCCTGAAACCTGCGAGCTTCGGCGCGCGGCATGAGGCCAGGGCATGAAAAGGCCGAAGAGATGTCATGGCCAGCCTGATCGAAAATGAAAGCGAGCGCGCGGGGCAGGGCGATCCCGTGCCGCGCGCCGCGCCTGCATCGGCATTGCCGGCGCGTTTCGCGGCATGGGCGGCGCGTTCGCTCTCCACTTTTCGCGGATTTCTGGCGCGCGGCCGGTTCTCGAGCCTGACGCGCCGCATCGTCGCCTTCAATGTCGCCGCGCTTTTTGTCCTGCTGACCGGCATTCTCTATCTCAACCAGTTTCGCGAAGGGCTGATCGACGCGCGCCGCCAGAGCCTTCTGACCCAGGCGGAAATCATCGCCGGCGCCATTGCCGAAGGTGCGACCTCGACACCGGATGCGCAGGTGATCGATCCGCTGGCGGGCAATCGCACGTCGCAATCCTCGCTTGAAGCCGCGCTGGCGGACCGAACCCTGCCGATCGATCCCGAAGGCGCGGCGCCGATCCTGCGGCGGCTCGTCCTGCCGACCCAGACCCGCGCCCGTCTCTACGACAAGGATGGCTGGCTCATTCTCGATTCGCGCCAGCTCTCCGCGTCCGGTCAGGTTGTTGCCTTCGAGTTGCCGCCGCCCGAAGGCGCCGACGAGCCGGATTTCCTCGAGGGCATTGCCGGCTGGATGTTGAGCATACTGCCCGGCCGCGATCTCGAGCGCTTTCGCGAAGCCGGTAGCCAGAACGGCACGATGTACGCCGAAGTCATCGGCGCGCTGACGGGCACGCCCTCCAGCATGGAACGCGTCAACGACCGGAACGAATTGATCGTCTCGGTCGCCGTGCCGATCCAGCGCTACCGAGCGGTGCTCGGTGTGCTGATGTTGTCGACGCGCGGCGGCGACATCGACGCCATTGTCCGCGCCGAACGCTTTGCCATCGTGCAGGTCTTCATGGTTGCGCTCGGCGTCACCATCCTTCTGTCGGTGGTGCTTGCCGGCACCATCGCCGAGCCGGTCCGCCGTCTCGCGCAGGCCGCCGAAATCGTCCGCCGCGGTAAGAATGCGCGCGCGCAAATTCCGGACTTCACCGGACGCCGCGACGAGATCGGCGAACTGTCCGGATCGCTGCGCGACATGACCAACGCGCTCTACAGCCGCATCGACGCGATCGAAAGCTTTGCCGCCGACGTCGCGCATGAACTGAAAAACCCGCTGACCTCGCTCCGAAGCGCCGTCGAGACATTGCGGCTGGCGAAAGACGATGCCGCCAAGGAACGTCTGACGCAGATCATTCAGGACGATGTGCGCCGCATCGACCGTCTGATCAGCGACATTTCCAACGCCTCGCGGCTCGACGCCGAATTGTCGCGCGAGGAAATGGAAGAGGTGAGCATTCCGACACTGCTCGAAACGGTTTGCGATCTCTTCACCGAAACCGGGGTCGCGGGCGATGCCCGCGTCGTGCTCGAGATCGATCCCGGCGCGCAGGGCCGTGAGCAGATGACGGTCAAGGGTTTCGACATGCGCCTCGGTCAGGTCGTGCGCAATCTGGTCGACAACGCGCTTTCGTTCAGTCCGCCGGGCGGTGTCGTCCGCGTTTCAGCAGCGCGCATTCGCGATCGCATCGTCATTCATGTCGAGGACGAGGGTCCGGGCATCCCGCCCGACAGTTTCGAGCGCATCTTCGACCGTTTCCACACCGACCGGCCGGACAGTTTCGGCAAGCATTCGGGTCTTGGCCTCGCCATTTCCCGGCAGATCGTCGACGTGCATGGCGGCACGGTGCGCGCCACCAATCTGATGGATGGCGACAAGGTGCGCGGCGCGCGCTTCACCGTCGATCTGCCGGCGGCGGGCTGACCATGCCCGATGGAATTTACATGCACGGCACCTGCATTGCCTGCGGCGCCCGCGCGGTGCTGCTGCGCGGACCCTCGGGCGCCGGAAAGTCCGATCTGGCCTTCCGCCTGATCCGTGCCGACGCCAGCGGCGAAACCCGCCTTGTCGCCGACGATCAGGTGCGCCTCGTTCGCGACGGCGCGCGTCTTGTCGCCTCCGCGCCCGAAATGCTGGCCGGCCTCATCGAGTTGCGCGGCCTCGGCCTTGTCGAAGTGCCGGTGGCGGCGCAGGGCGATGTCGTGTTGATCGTCGATCTGGTGCCGCGCGCGGAAGTGCCGCGTCTGCCTGAGCCCCGCCACGAAGAAATCGCCGGTCTCCACCTGCCGGTGCTGGCGCTACACGCTTTCGATATCACGGCGCCCGAAAAGCTCCGTCTCGCGCTGGCAGCGATCCCGGAAAAGGGTTTTCCGGGCCCCGACGGCCGTCTTTGATCCCGAAATCCGCTTCTGCCGACGCCTCCGATGCGATGCCGATTGTTGCGTCGCAACACTTGTCATTGACGCCGGAATGAGGTCACGATACGCCCCTCGCAGGGGTAAGCTACGCCGCCCGGCCGTCTGGCGGCCCGGATGCGGCAAAGAGGGCGGTCGATGATCGGATTGGTACTCGTCACACATGGTCAGCTGGCCAGCCAGTTTGTTGCCGCGATGGAGCATGTCGTCGGCGCGCAGGCGCAGGTTGCGGCCATCAGCATCGGCCCCGACGACGACATGGAGCAGCGCCGCAAGGACATATTGAAGGCGGTCGCCGCCTCCGACAGCGGCGACGGCGTCATCCTGTTGACCGACATGTTCGGCGGCACGCCCTCCAACCTCGCGATTTCGGTGATGGACAAGGCCAGGGTCGAAGTGATCGCCGGCGTCAACCTGCCCATGCTGATCAAGCTCGCCTCCGTCCGCGACACGGCGAGCCTCGGCGAGGCCGTCGATCAGGCGCAGGAATCCGGCCGCAAATATATTTCGATTGCGAGCCGCGTACTGGCTGGCGACGGCGCGTGACGGTCGAAAGCGGCGGGGCACCGCGTCCCGCATCCCGCCTCCTCAACATCGTCAACACGCGCGGTCTCCATGCCCGCGCTTCGGCGAAATTCGTCCAGACCGCCGAACGCTTCGACGCCGACATCCGCGTCTCCCGCGAAGGCCAGACGGTGCCCGGCACCTCGATCATGGGCCTGATGATGCTGGCCGCCGCGCCCGGCTGCTGCATCCTGATCGAGGCCGAAGGCCCCGAAGCCGAGGCCGCGCTTGAGGCCCTCGAAGCACTGGTGTCGGACGGTTTCGGCGAACGCGACTAGACCCCGCCCGTCCGTCTGGCCCGCCAATCGCCATGCCGCGGGCCGTCGAGACAGGGCGCGTCGGGCCATTTTCCCGGTCGAAACAACGATATAAAGATTTCTTTATATCAACCTTGCCCCCTCTCCCCACCCTTGCTATAACCGCCCCCGAACCGGCCGCCCCGCGAGCCGCGGCGCCTGTGCGTGCCGCCCGCGTCGGCCCGCCTGAAAATCACGCCCCGCAAAGGAGCTACCGCCCCATGAGCCAAGCCGCCAAAGCCGATCCGCGCGACTACGCGATCAAGGACATCAATCTCGCCGATTGGGGCCGCAAGGAAATCGACATCGCCGAAACCGAAATGCCGGGCCTGATGGCGACGCGCGAGGAATTCGGCGCGCAGAAGCCCTTGAAGGGCGCCCGCATCGCCGGCTCGCTGCACATGACGATCCAGACCGCCGTGCTGATCGAGACGCTGGCCGAACTCGGTGCCGACATCCGCTGGGCCTCCTGCAACATTTATTCGACGCAGGACCATGCCGCCGCCGCCATTGCCGCGCGCGGCATTCCCGTATTCGCGATCAAGGGCGAAAGCCTCGAAGACTATTGGGAATACACCCACCGCATTTTCGAATGGGCCGACGGCGGCACGCCCAACATGATCCTCGACGACGGCGGCGACGCGACGCTGCTGATCCATCTCGGCAAGCGCGCCGAGGACGGCGACACGGCCTTCCTCGAAACCCCGGGCAACGAGGAAGAGGAAATCCTTTTCGCCGCCATCAAGCGCCGCCTCAAGCACAAGCCGGGCTGGTACAACCAGGTCGCCAAGAGCGTGCGCGGCGTGACGGAGGAAACCACCACCGGCGTCCACCGTCTTTATGAAATGCAGAAGAAGGGCACGCTGCTCTGGCCGGCGATCAACGTCAACGACAGCGTGACGAAATCGAAATTCGATAATCTCTATGGCTGCCGTGAATCGCTGGTCGACGGTATCCGCCGCGCCACCGACGTAATGATGTCGGGCAAGGTCGGCGTCGTCGCGGGCTTCGGCGATGTGGGCAAGGGTTCGGCGGCCTCGCTGCGTCAAGCCGGCTGCCGCGTCATCGTCACCGAAATCGATCCGATCTGCGCCCTGCAGGCGGCGATGGAAGGTTATGAAGTGACGACGATGAACGAAGCCGCGCCCCGCGGTGACATTTTCGTCACCACGACCGGCAATGTCGACGTCATCACCGTCGATCACATGCGCGCCATGAAGCACCGCGCCATCGTCTGCAACATCGGCCACTTCGACAGCGAGATCCAGATCGGCGGTCTGCGCAATCTCAAATGGCACAATGTCAAGCCGCAGGTCGACGAGATCGAGTTCCAGGACGGCAAGCGCATTATCCTGCTCGCCGAGGGCCGCCTCGTGAATCTCGGCTGCGGCACCGGCCATCCGAGCTTCGTCATGTCGGCCTCCTTCACCAACCAGACGCTGGCCCAGATCGAACTCTGGACGAAGCCGGACGACTACGAGAAGAAGGTCTATGTGCTGAAGAAGGAGCTCGACGAAAAGGTCGCGCGCCTGCATCTGGCCAAGATCGGCGTGAAGCTCGAAACGCTGAACAAGAAGCAGGCCGATTATATCGGCGTCGCCGCCGAAGGCCCCTTCAAGCCCGAGACCTACCGTTACTGATCGGCGGACACGCGCAAACGAAAAGAAAGCCCGGCGGAAACGCCGGGCTTTTTTCTGTCTTTGCCTTTTTCACCGGCCCCGCTTTCACCCCGGAGTCTCCAATGGTGTAGTATCTGCCGGGGTCAGGTGATTTGCCTCCGCCTGTGCGGAATGGGACGGAGCGCGATGGGGATTTGCGTGATGAAGGCGGCCGGAAGCCGGAATTTGACGAGAGCCTTGCGTGCCGCCGCCGCGCCCTCCGCCCTGCTTGCGCCCCTGTTCTGGCCGGCCGCCGCTGCGGCGCAGGAAATCGTACCGAAGGGCCTGATGGACCGCCTTGTCGCCATCGGCCTGCCGCCCGAGGCCGCGGCCGATCCCGCCGTCGCCGCCGCCTATGCCGTTGCCGCCGGCATCGCCTTTGCGGGCGCCCTTGCCGGCATTGTCGGTCTGCGCTCGGCCCGCGCCGCGCGCCGCGTGGCGCTCGCGCGCGAGGCGGGCCTCGGCGCGCTCGAAGCCCGGCTCGACGAAGCCGAGGCAATCCTTGCCGCCGAGCCCGACGCCGTTTTCATCTGGACGCCGGAAAGCCTGCGCGCCTCCCCCGGCACCTTTCAGGCCCGTCCCCGTATCGTCGGTTCGACGGCGACGCTGGTCGATCCGTCTTCGGGCGATCTCGATTTCAGCTATCTGCTGACCCGCCTCGAACCTGAAAATGCCGGCCGCCTCAACACCGCCGTCCAGCGCCTGCGCACGCGCGGCGCCCGCTTTTCGCTGCATGTACAATCGGTCGACGGTCGCACCTTCGAGGCCGAGGGCCGCCCGGCCGGCGCCCTTGCCGTGCTCTGGCTGCGCGATGTCACCGGCGAACGCGCCGAGGTCTCGCGCTTGAAGGACCGCCTGCGCGCCACCGAGGCCGCGCGCGCCCGCTTTGAGGAACAATTGATGACGGCGCCGCTGCCGGCCTGGCGCCGCGACGGCGAGGGCAAGCTTGCCTGGGTCAACACGGCCTATGCCGAAGCGGTCGATGCCGCCTCGCCGGAAGAGGCGGTGATGAAGGGCCTCGAACTCCTGAACGAGGAAACGCTCTCGGCGCTGCGCCGCGCGCTTTTCGATCATCCCCGCGCCCGCGAGCGCAGCCACGCCATCATGGCCGGCGAGCGCCGGGCGCTGGAAATCGTCGAACAGCGTGTCAGCGACGGCGTCGCCGGCATTGCGGTCGATGTCTCGGCGCTTGACGAGGCCGAGGGCGAACTTCGCCGTCACATCCAAAGCCATGCCGCGACGCTCGACCGCGTGACGACGGCGGTGGCGATCTGCGGGCCCGACAAGCGGCTCGCCTTCCACAACCGCGCCTTCGAAACGCTCTGGGGTCTCGATCCGCAATGGCTCGATCAGGGCCCGACCGACGGCGAAATTCTCGACGAGCTGCGCGCCCGCCGCCGCCTGCCCGAACAGGCGAACTTCCAGGCCTGGAAGCAGGCGCGCATGGAGATTTACACCGCCCCCGATCCGATCGAGGAATACTGGCACTTGCCCGACGGCCGCACCGTCAAGATGGTCGGCCAGGCACATCCCTTCGGCGGCGTTGTTTATCTCTATGAAAACGTCACCGAGCGCCTCAATCTCGAAAGCAGCTACAACACGCTGGCCCGCGTGCAGCGCGAAACCATCGACAATCTCTATGAAGGCGTCGCGGTCTTCGGCTCCGACGGCCGCCTGAAACTTTCAAACCCTGCTTTCGCGCGCATCTGGAATTTCTCGTCCGAAGATCTTGAGGACGAGCCCCATGTCAACGACCTCGCCGAGATCGCCCGCGCGCTGATCGACGGCGTGCCGGAAGTGCCGGGCGTCATCGCCGCCATCACCAACGCATCCGGCACCCGCGCCCAGACGACCGGGCGTCTCCGGCGGCCGGACAACACCATCGTCGACTATGCGCAGGTGCCATTACCCGACGGCGCGACGCTGGTGACCTTTGTCGATGTCACGGATTCGATCCAGATCGAAAATGCCCTGCGCGAGCGCAACGACGCGCTCGAAACCGCCGACCGGCTGAAATCGGAATTCATCAGCCATGTTTCCTACCAGTTGCGCACGCCGCTCACCAACATTCTCGGCTTCGGCGAAATTCTCGAAACCGAAATGTTCGGCACGCTCAACCCGCGCCAGCACGAATACATGCAAGGCATCCTCGAAAGTTCCGAAACGCTGATCGACGTCGTCAACGACATTCTCGATCTCGCGGTCATCGAGGCGGGCGCCATGACGCTCGATCTTTCCGATGTCGAATTGTCGGAGGTGATCTACGCGACGGAGGAATTCGCGCAGCGCCCGGCGCAGAAAAACAAGGTGGTGCTGAAGGTCGAATGCCCGAAGGACATCGGCATCGTCCGCGCCGACGAAAAGCGCATCAAGCAGATCATGATCAACCTGCTGTCGAACGCGCTGGCTTTCACCAGCCCCGGCGACACCATCACCATCGGCGCCATGCGCTTTGAAAACTCGGTCGAGCTTTTCGTCGCCGACACCGGCGACGGCATCAAGCCGGAATTCCAGTCCAACGTCTTCGACCGCTTCGAGGCCCACGGGTCCGGCGACCGCCGCCGCGGCGCCGGCCTCGGCCTCAGCCTCGTTCACTCATTTGTGGAACTGCATGGCGGCTGGGTGACGCTCGAAAGCACACCCGGCATCGGCACCCGCGTCGCCTGCCACCTCCCGGTCCGCGCCGCGCCGCCGGCCCGCATCTCGCCCGCCCCCGACGTGCCGACAAGGCTTGAAGTGGGGTAGTCCGTAGACGGATGGTTCTGCTCCCTCTCCCCT
>JAHBYM010000119.1 GCA_019635975.1 Parvibaculum sp.
AAAGCAGAAGGGCCACGCCCTTTCGGGAATGGCCCTTCGCTCCTATCCGCGTCTGTTTTTGTTTTTGACGCCGATTTCGTGTGTCAGCCGAGCTTCGCCAATGCCTTGGCGACATGCTCCGGTTTTTCGAGTGTCATCAGATGGCCGGCTTCCGGGATCGAGACAAGCTCGGCGCCCTTGATCGCTTTTTTCCAGGCATGGGCATAGGCCGGCGGGATGAGCCTGTCGCTGTCGCCCCAGACCAGCAGCGTCTTCGCCCTGATGCGGTAGAGGCGCTGCGAGAGGCCGCGATCCGGCACGGGGAAGAGGATCTTGCCCGCCATGCCCATCTGCCGCGCGTTCTGCACCAGGAAACCTTTCAGCCATTCGGGATCGTCGAGCGCGACGCCAGCCGTCATCAGCGCCGTGCCGGCTTCGACATCGTGGAAGAGGACCGCCGGAAGCTCGTAGGGCAACATCGCGAAAATGTCGGGGATCGGATGCTCGTCGAGCCAGAGCCCGGCCGGACAGATGAGGCCGAGACGGCTGACATCGTTGGGCGCGATGGCGGCCATTTCAGCGGCGATCATGCCGCCCATCGAATGACCGGCAAGGATCGGGTCTTTCAAGCCGAGCGCTTGCACCGCGTCCCAGGTGTGGAGCGTGATGTCGAGCATCTCGCGCAGCTCGCCGCATTCTTCCGAGTCGCCATAGCCCGGCAGCAGCGGCGCATAGACGTGATATTTTTCCGCGAGCTTCGCCAGCAGCGGGTCTTCCGCCGTGACGCCGCCGGCGCCATGCAGGAAGACCAGCGGTTCGCCTTTTCCGCCTTCGAAGTAGCGGACCGGAACGTGATGGGTGTCGATCGTTTTCGCTTCCATCAGTCCTTGCCTCCCACCATCGCGGCCACTTCTTTCTCGGCCGGCAGGCTGCCCGGCTTCGCCTGCTTGGCGAGCGGCTTGCACCAGAAGCGGTTGTCGTCCTTGAAGTCGGGGAACATGCCGCGCAGATGCGGCATCACCTTTTCGGCGAAGAGCCTTGTCGAATGCATGCACTTGTCCATCGGCATGTTGCCGACATGGAACAGGCCGAAGATGTTGCCGACATTGAGGCCCTTGATGAGGTCTTCCATGCGCTGGCGCACCGTCTCGGGGCTGCCCGCGATCACATGGCCCTGCTCGGTCAGGTCCTTCCAGGTGAGTTCCGAATAGCCGCCGAGTGGCGGTGCATATTGCGATAGCGCGCCCGTCTGGATCGTCTTGATGGTCCGGTAGCCCGGCGCGTCGGCGAAACCGCCATAGACATGCAGGCAGCGATTGTAGAAGTAGCTGACATGCTCCGAATAAAGCCGCTCGGCTTCCTCGTCCGTGTCGGCGACGCAGATCGTCTGCGCGAAGCCGGCGCGGTAGGGGCTCTCGTCGGGCGCGTTGCGCTGCGCGACGCGGTCCCAGTAACCCTGCATCAGCGCCTTCGCCCGGATATAGCCGGAGAAGGAGAGGTAGGAATAGGAATAGGTGTTGTCGATGCAGAAATCGTAGGTCTCGACCGAGCCGCCGCCGGGAATATGGATCGGCGGCGGGTCCTGGATCGGCCGCGGCCAGATGTTGACGTGGCGCAGCTTGTTGTAGCGCCCGTTCCAGGCGAAGGGATCGGGGTCCGACCAGGCGCGGCGGATCAGATCGTGCGCTTCCTGATATTTTTCGCGCGTCAGCGCCGGTATCTGCCCGTAGCAGTAGTTCGTATCCATCGACGTGCCGACCGGGAAGCCGGCGACGAGACGCCCGCCCGAAATGCAATCGAGCATCGCGAATTCCTCGGCGACGCGCACCGGCGGATTGTAGAGTGCGATCGAATTGCCGAGCACCACGAGGCCGACATCGGATGTGCGCCTCGCCAGACCCGCCGCGATGATGTTGGGCGAAGGCATGATGCCGTAGCCGTTCTGGTGATGCTCGTTGACGCCGATGCCGTCGAAGCCCAGCGTGCCCGCATATTCGAGCATGTCCATGTAGGAATTGTAGACCTCGTGGCTCTTCGCCGGATCGAAAAGGCGCGAGTCGATGTCGACCCAGACCGAACGGTGCTTCTCCCGGAAATCGTCCGGCAGATAGGGCCAGGGCATCAGATTGAACCAGGTGAATTTCATGTCGGTCCTCCCGGAAGGGGCTTCTTTTCGGCGCGCACTTTTGCGGCGGCCCGGCCCTCATTGCTGTCTAGGGTGTTCACCCTAGGCCGGGAGTCTATCCATTTCGCCGGTTTCACGCAAACGTTACGTCGAGCTTCCGCCAGACGACCTATCGTGACGTCAAAAGCAAAATGCGGAGGGAGAATGTCATGCGTTTCAAAACGCTCGGAAATTCGGGCCTGAAGGTTTCGGTCGTCGGTCTCGGCTGCAACAATTTCGGCATGAAGATCGATCAGGCCGCGACCGACGCCGTTGTCGGCAAGGCGCTCGATCTCGGCATCACGCTGTTCGACACGGCGGATGTCTATGGCAACAAGGGCGGGTCGGAGCGGATGCTCGGCCATGCGCTGGGCGCGCGGCGCAAGGAGATCGTGCTGGCGACGAAGTTCAGCCTCGCAATGGATGACGGCGAATACATGAAGGGCGGCTCGCGCCGCTACATCATGCAGGCCGTCGAGGCGAGCCTGAAACGTCTGAACACGGATTATATTGACCTCTACCAGATGCATTTCCCCGATCCCGCAACGCCGATCGAGGAAACGATTTCGGCGCTGGACGATCTCGTTCGCGCTGGCAAGGTGCGTTACATCGGCTGTTCGAACTTCGCCGGCTGGCAGCTTGTCGAAGCCCATTATATTGCGAAGGAAGCGGGTCTCGCGCCCTTTATCAGCGCCCAGAACCACTACAATCTGCTCGACCGCAAGATCGAATTCGAGCTGGTGCCGGCGGCGAAGAAATACGGCGCGGGCATCCTCCCTTATTTTCCGCTGGCGAGCGGCATGCTGACCGGCAAGTACCGCCGCGGCGGCAACGGGCCGGAAGACGGCCGCCTGACGGTCGCCGCCGCCATGGGCAAGAACCTGCTGACCGACGCCAATTTCGACATCGTCGAAAAGGTGACGGCGTTTGCCGAGGCGCGCGGCAAGTCGACGCTCGACGCCGCCATCGGCTGGCTCGCCTCGCAGCCCCATGTCGCGAGCGTTATCGCCGGCGCGACGAAGCCCGAACAGGTGGAGCAGAATGTTCAGGCCGGCGCATGGGAAATGACGGCGGAAGAACTCGACGAGATCAACAAGATGACGTTCCGTTTCTAGACCCGGCCGCCGCGGCCGATTTCGCTTGGGGGAGCGGCCGCCGTCCTTATACTCACCGCATCGGAATTGACACAGACAAACAAGGCGGCGCCTTCGCGAAGGAAAGCCGCGAGGGGGAAATTGAATGACCGCGCCGCTGTCGCGATCCTCGATCTATATTCATGGTTCGATCGGCCTGCCGATCGCGATGTTCGGCTATCCGGTGGCGGTGTGGTTGCCGCCTTTCTATGCCGGCGAACTTGGCGTGTCGCTGGCCGCCGTCGGCACGATGATCATGCTGGCGCGCCTCACCGACGTCGTCACCGATCCGATGATCGGCTATCTCTCCGACCACACGCACACGCGCATCGGCCGCCGCAAGCCCTTCATGCTGCTCGGCCTGCCGATCCTTGTTGTCGGCGTGCTTTTTCTCTTCATGCCGCATCTCTTTGGTTTCACCTCGGTCGGCAGCGTCTATCTGCTGGCCTGGCTTGCCGTCATGTTCATCGGCTCGACGCTGGTCTACATCCCCTATTTTGCCTGGGGCGCCGAAATGTCGCCCGACTATCACGAGCGTTCGCGCATCACCGCCTCGCGCGAATTCTATGTGCTGGTGGGGCTGATGCTGGCGGCGCTCATTCCGGCGCTGCTGCCGCTCTTCATCGACGGTCCGGCGCGGCCGAAGCCGGTGCTGGAAGCGATGGGTTGGGCTATCATCATTCTGATGCCGCTGCTTGTGGTGCTGGTCTGCTGGCGCGTCGCCGAGCCCGCGCATGTGAAGGTCGCGCGCCAGGTGCCGCTGCTGGAGGGTCTGCGCCATGTCGGCAAGAACGGTCCGATGGTGCGCGTGCTCGCGATCGTGCTGATCGTCACCGGCGGCGAAGCCTTCCGCAATGCGCTCTCGCTCTTCTTCATGCGCGACTATATCGGCGTCACCGGCGTCGGCATGCTCTATCTCTATTATTTCGGCGCTGGCCTGCTCGCCATTCCGGGCTGGCTCTGGCTCGGCCGCCAGATGGGCAAGCACAAGGCCTTCGCGGTCTGCATGACGGCGGCGGCCGCGCTTTCGACCATCGCCTTCTTCCTCGAGCCCGGCCAGACGCAGATTTTCACGGTGATGTTCGTCGCCAAGGGGCTCTGCTTCGGCGGCTTGCAGTTCCTGCCGCTGGCGATGCTCGCCGACGTGGTCGATGTCGACACCGCGCGCTCCAAGGGCAAGCGCGCCGGCACCTTCTTCGCTATCTCGGGCATGACCACCAAACTCGCCACCGCCTTCGGCACCGGCATCTCGCTCAACGTGGTGGCCTTTTTCGGCTTCAACCCCGCGCCCGGCGTGGTCAACGGGCCGGATGAGATGTGGTGGCTCACCTTCGCCTATGCGGTGATCCCGTCTCTCTTCTTCCTCGCCGCGCTCTGGCTCACCTGGACCTATCCGCTGACGGCGGCGCGTCAGGCGCGTCTGCGCGGACTGATCGAACGGCGCAACACGCGGCTGGCACAGGAGGCCGCAATCAACCGCTCGGCCGATTGAGCGGTCCGTTTCCTCCGCGGTTCCGGGCGGTTTCCCTTTCGATTTCGAAATGCCGTCCCGCCGCGCTAGAATGCCGCCAACAGAAATAAAAAGGTATTCGGAGGGAATTATGGGTGAAGTGGATCTCGTTATCCGCAGCGGCACGATCGTCGACGGCTCAGGCGGCGCGGCTTATGAGGCCGATGTCGCGATCGACAAGGGCGTCATTGTCGAGATCGGCAAGGTTGCCGCCAAGGGCCGCGCGGAAATCGACGCGAAGGGCCTGCTGGTCACGCCCGGCTGGGTCGACATCCACACCCATTACGACGGTCAGGTGACATGGGACAGCCGCATGACGCCGTCCTCGATCCACGGCGCGACGACGGTGGTGATGGGCAATTGCGGCGTCGGCTTCGCGCCGGTGAAGAAGACCGATCACGACCGGCTGATCCGCCTGATGGAAGGCGTCGAGGACATACCGGGCGCCGCGCTCCATGAAGGCCTTTCATGGAAATGGGAGAGCTTCGCCGACTACATGGCCGCGGTCGAAACGCTGCCGCATGACATCGACCTCGTAATGCAGGTGCCGCACGGCGCGGTGCGCGTCTACGTGATGGGCGAGCGCGGCGCGAAGCGCGAGCCGGCAACCGATGCCGAGATCGCCGAGATGCGCGACATTGTCCGCGATGCGATCAAGGCCGGCGCCATCGGCTTCTCGACCTCGCGCACGGTCGCGCATCGCACCTCGGACGGCGACCTGACGCCGACCATCGGCGCCGCCGACAAGGAAATGATTGCGATTGCCGAAGGCCTGAAAGACGCAGGCGCCGGCGTGCTGCAATGGGTGTCGGACTTCCGCGATGTCGATCACGAATTCTCGCTGGTCGAGAAACTGGTCGAAGTGTCGGGCCGTCCCTTGAGCTTTTCGCTGGTGCAGGCCGATGTGGTGCCCGACCAGTGGCGCGAATTGCTGAAGCGGCTCGACGGCGCGGCGGGCCGCGGCCTGCCGATCAAGGCGCAGGTGCAGGGCCGCCCGGTCGGCCTGATGCTGGGCCTGCAGGGCTCGGTCCATCCCTTCCTGACGCGGCCGAGCTACCGCGCGATTGCCGGCAAGCCGCTCGACGAACGCGTCGCGATCATGCGCGAACCGGCCTTCCGCGAAAAATTGCTGGCCGAGGATCTCGCGCCCGGCCACCCGTTCCTCAATTCGCTGGCGGGCGCCTATCACAAGATGTTCGAGCTCGGCGACCCGCCGAACTACGAGCCTTCGCCCGAAGACAGCATCGGCGCACGCGCCAAACGCACCGGCGAAAACCCCGACGCCATCGTCTACGACATGCTGACGGCGAACGGCGGACGCAACTTCCTCTTCTTCCCGCTGCACAACTACTACGAGTTCAGTCTCGACAACGCGCTGACCATGATCCGCAATCCGAACACGCTGTTCGGCCTCTCGGATGGCGGCGCGCATGTCGGCGTCATCTGCGATGTCAGTGTGCCGACCTATATGCTGACCCATTGGTGCCGCGACCGCTCGCGCGGCGAAAGGCTCGATCTGCCCTTCGTCGTCCGCAGCCAGACGCGCGACACGGCCGAAGCCGTCGGCCTGCTCGACCGCGGGCTGATCGCACCCGGCATGAAGGCCGACGTCAACGTAATCGACTTCGAACGTCTGCGCCTGAAGCCGCCAAGCATGGTCTACGACTTGCCGTCGGGCGCCCGCCGGCTGATGCAGGAAGCCGAAGGCTATGTTGCAACGATCGTCAGCGGCGAGGTGATCTATCGCGACGGCAAGCCGACAGGCGCGCTGCCGGGCAAGCTGGTGCGCGGCCACCAGCCGGCGCCTGCCCGCGCCGCGGCGGAATAGGGGAGGCGCGCATGGCTGTCCGGGTTCTGGAGCCCGCTTGCGAATGGCGCGCCGGCGACGTCGTCGACGAAAGCCGGTGGACGCTGCATCTTTCGCCGGACGACGTTGCCGAGCTGGAAACGGCGCTCGCACATGCCAAATCGCGCGCAGGCGACCTGCTCGACGTGACGGCGGCGGATTTTCCGCTGCCGTCACTCGGCGCCCGTCTCGCCGAAGTGGAAGCCGATCTGATCGATGGCCGCGGCTTTGCACTCATTCGCGGCCTTCCGGTCGAGCGCTATTCCGACGACGACGCCTCGCTGATCTATTGGGGCATCGGCATGCATCTCGGCAAGCCCTGGCCGCAAAACAGGCACGGGCATCTGCTGGGCGACGTGACGGATCAAGGCAAGTCGGGCGCCGATCCGACCTCGCGCGGCAACGAGATCGGCGGCGTTGCCTTCCCTTATCATTCGGACGGCTCCGACCTCGTCGGCCTGATGTGTTTGCGCAAGGCGAAATCCGGCGGCATCTCGACGGTGGCGAACGCACTGGCGATCCACAACGAGCTTGTGCGCACGCGGCCCGATCTCGCCGAAATTCTCTACATGCCGCAGCCATACGACTACCGTGGTGAGGAACCGAAAGGCGGCGAGCCTTTCTATTTCATGCCGGTCTTCACCGAACATGGAGGCCGCCTCTTCGTGCGCTACATCCGACCCTACATCGAATCGAGCCAGCGCCACGCCGCCGCGCCGCGCCTGAGCCCCAAGGCGCGCGAAGCCTTCGATCTCGTCGATGCGATGTGCGCCGCCCGCGATTTCAACGTCTATATGGATCTCGAGCCCGGCGACATGCAGTTCGTCAACAACTACCACGTGCTGCATGCACGAACGGCTTACGAGGACTGGCCGGAGCGCAACCGCAAGCGGCATCTGAAGCGGCTCTGGCTCGAAACGGCGCGCCTGACCGATCGTCCGGAAAAGTTCCGAAACTTTTCGGGCCACTGGGCGCAAAAGCGGACAAAGAGCGAATTGAAGCTCGACGCGTGA
>JAHBYM010000012.1 GCA_019635975.1 Parvibaculum sp.
TCCGGCACGTAGTCGTCGAGGTACCCGTGCTGATAGGCCAGCATGAAAAGTACCGGCAAGAGGAGCAGGAAGAGCGCCAGATTGAACAGAAATCTCATGCCGTTACGCCCTCAACTGCCATCGCCGTTCGCGTGCCCGCGCAACCGGCGACAATGCCGCAAGCCAAGCTTGGGGCATCGGGGCCGCAGACGCAACCCGGCGAGGGCCCGTTTCAGCCCCCGACGGGGCCGCCTTTCCCGGCGGCGATGACCAGAAGCGAAGGCCGCGCGGGCATGTTGGCGTCGAAATCGGGCCAGCGCGTTGCCGGATCGGCATAGGTCGAGCGGCGGTTGAAGCCCGCGAAATTCACCGTGCCGTCGGCGGCTGGATGCTGGACGGCGAGAAAGAGGGCCGAGGCATCGGGCGTGAATATGGGACCGCAGACCTCGGCGCCAATCGGTGCACGGAACAACTGGCGCGCGACGCCGCGCTTGTCGCCGCCGGTCGCCAGCGCATAAAGACCGTCCGCCGTGCCCGACGTCGCGTACCAGCTCGAGCCCTGGTCGGTTGCGACCCAGAGCCGGCCCCTGGCGTCGATGGCGACATTGTCGGGGCAGGTGAACCAGCCGTCGGGCGATGTTTCCTCGTTCCACGCCGCGCCGACTTCGGGGTCGGATGGATTGCCGCATTTGACCAGCAGCGTCCATGTGAATTTCTCCGACGCGTGGTCGCCACCGTCGGGCGTCATCTCGACGATCTGGCCCCAGAGATTGCCGGCGCGCGGGTTGACCGCATCGACCTTGTCGGCAGTGCGTTCCTTTGCGTTGGTCAGTGCGGCATAGACCTTGCCGGTGACGGGATGCGGTTCGACATCTTCCGGGCGGTCGAGCGGTGTGGCGCCGAGAATATCCGCGGCGCGTCGCGCCTCGATCAGAACGTCGGCCTGGCTCGCGAAGCCGTTTGTTTCGTCGAGTCCGTTTTGTCCGTGGATCAGGGGCAGCCAGCTTCCGCTGCCGTCTTCGTCGAAGCGGGCGACATAGAGCACGCCTTCGTCGAGCAGCGCCGCGTTGGCGGCGCGGTCCTTCAGGTTCACCTTGTCGCGGCTGACGAATTTGTACATGTATTCGAACTGCTGATCGTCGCCGGAATAGACCGCGAGGCGGCCGTCCTTCGTCAGCGCGTTCTCGCAGCCCTCATGTTTGAAGCGGCCGAGCGCGGTGCGCTTTACAGGCGTCGATGCCGGATCGAGCGGATCGACCTCGACGATCCAGCCGTAGCGGTTGGGCTCGCGCGGTTCGGCGGCGACGTCGAAGCGCTTGTGCCAGCGGCCCCAGGGATAGGAGAAGGGGGCGGGAATGCCGATGCGCGCGTGGTTCGTCGCCTCGGTTTCGTCGCTGGGTGTGCCCATGAAATAGAAGTTGAAGTTTTCTTCCGACATCAGCCAGGTGCCCCAGGGTGTGATGCCGCCAGCGCAATTGTTGAGCGTGCCCATCACGGTGCGGCCTTCGGGGTCCTCGGAGGTTTGCAGGCGCGGATGGCCGGCCGCCGGACCGGAAATCCGCATCGGGGTTGCAAGCGGCGTGATGCGGCGGTTGTAGGCGCTGTCGCGCACGACGGTCCACTTGCGGTCCTTGCCGCGCGCGACCTCGACGATGCTGCCGCCATGCGCGGCCATCGAGATTTCGGCGATCTCGCGGGTGAAAAGCTCAAGCGGGTTCTGTCCCGGCGCCGGAACGAGGCCCGGATGCATCAGATCGTCATTGGTGTATTCGTGATGAATGCAAAGCAGGCCGCGGTCGCTCGAGCGCGAGCCGTATGGCAATGGCACGAAACCGACATAGTCGTTGTTGTATCCGAACTGCTGCAATTGCCGTTCGGCGCTCTGGTTCAACGGGTCGAATTCGGGTGCGCCCGGCAACACCGGGTCGCCCCAGCGGATCAGGATGTCGGCGCTGTGACCTGCCGCCACATGATGCGTCTCATCGACGCCGTGGGGCACTTCCTCGAAGCCGAAAATATCGTCGGGCGCGAAGCCGGGCGTGTCGCCGCAGGCGGCCAGCGGCAGGGCGCTCGTGGACGCCAGCAGCGCCGCCTTGCCGATGCTTTTCAGCACGTCGCGGCGGGCGAGGCGGCGGCTCCAGAGTTCGCCAAGCGTCGGCGCCATGGCGCGGGCTACGGGCCGGTCGTCGGCCGCTTCCATCGCCTCGCCGATGCTGCCGGTCTCCGAAGTTTTCCGTCGCGTCATGCCGTTCTCTCCTCCCGGTTGCCGAGCGGACGTTAGGCGCCGCCCTTGACGCGCGAATGACACCCTATTTCCCTTGCGCTCCGCAAGCCTCGTTTCCGTCTTCGAGGCATGGCATAGTCCGCGTCGCGAGAAATACAGAGAAACGGGGAGACGTGCTCATGGCCATTTATGCCATCGGCGATGCAAAGCCGGTCCTGCCGCCGGAAGGCGAATACTGGATTGCGCCAAACGCGCAGGTGATGGGAAATGTGAAGCTGGAGAAGAATGCCAGCGTCTGGTTCGGCGCGGTGCTGCGCGGCGATAACGAGCTCATCACCATCGGCGAGAATTCCAATGTGCAGGACGGTTCGGTGCTGCACACCGATCCCGGATCGCCGCTGACGATCGAGCGCGACGTCACCATCGGCCATATGGTGATGCTGCATGGCTGCACCATCGGCGCGGGCAGCCTTGTCGGCATCGGCAGCATCATCCTCAACAATACGCGCATCGGGAAGGGTTGCCTCATCGGGGCCAATACGCTGATCGCGGAAGGCAAGGACATTCCCGACTATTCGATGGTGCTCGGCGCGCCGGGAAAGATCATTCGTACGCTCGACAAGGAAACGGCCGAGGCGCTGCGGCTATCCTCCGACCATTATGTCCA
This sequence comes from Parvibaculum sp., assembly GCA_019635975.1. Lineage (GTDB taxonomy): Bacteria > Pseudomonadota > Alphaproteobacteria > Parvibaculales > Parvibaculaceae > Parvibaculum. The sequence goes on from JAHBYM010000012.1 coordinate 2,871, forward strand.
GAACTGGAAGCGCTACGCTTCGGGCATGAAGCGTCTCGACTGATGCGCGCCGCGTCGCTTGCCGCCATTCTGGTTGCGGGGCTCGCCCTTTGGGCCTGTGCGCCGCCGGCCGGCGCGGAGACGACGCTCACCGTCGAGACGGCGGCAGGCGCGACGCATCGATTCACCGTCGAGCTCGCGCGGAGCGACGAGGAAATCCGGCGGGGGCTGATGTTCCGCGAAAGCCTCGACGAGGGCGCGGGCATGCTTTTCTTCTATTCCCAATGCCGGATCGCCAATTTCTGGATGAAGAACACGCTTATTCCGCTCGACATGATCTTCATCGAGGCCGACGGGCGGATCGCTTCCATCGCGGCGATGACCGAGCCGCTGTCGCTCGACATTCATGCCTCCGGCGTGCCGGTCAACGGCGTGCTGGAAATCGGCGGCGGGGTCGCGGCGGCGCGTGGCATCGCGCCCGGCGACTATGTCCGCCACCCGTGGTTCGGCGAGGGCGGGGCGGCTGTTTGCGGCTGAGCTTTTAGGCTAGTCTCGGCGGCAACGTCATCCGGACAGGGAGAAACAAATGAGCCAGGCCAAACAGGCGCCCGAAGCCGCGCCGCAGGAAGTCCTCTACGACGTCTCCGACCATATCGCGACCATCACGCTCAATGCGCCGGAGCGCATGAACACGATTTCGGGCGTCATGCTGAACCAGCTTACCGAAAGGCTGCTGGAGGCGGACCGCGATCCCGAGGTGCGCTGCGTGATCCTGACCGGCGCCGGACGCGCCTTCTGCGCCGGGCTCGATCTGCGCCCGCAGGCAAGCGGCAATCTTTCGATCGGCCAGAGCGGCGGCGTCACCTCGACGACGCTCGATCTCAACCATACGCCGCCGACCGTGCTGCATGCGATGGAGACGCCCACCGTCTGCGCCGTCAATGGCGGTGCGGCGGGCTATGGCATGGACACGGCGCTCGGCTGCGACATAAGGCTGATGGCGAAGTCGGCGAAGTTCGCCGCCGCGTTCTGCAAGCGCGGATTGCTGCCGGAATCGGGTGGAACGTGGATCCTGCCGCGTCTTCTAGGCTGGTCGAAGGCGGCGGAACTGATTTTCACCGGGCGCACATTGTCGGCCGAAGAGAGCGTTGCGTGGGGGCTTGCATCCGAAGTTGTTGCCGATGCCGATCTGATGCCGCGCGCGCGAGCGCTTGCCGCCGAGATTGCCGGCAATGCGCCGCTCGCCGTGCGCGCCGCCAAGCGGATGATGCGCATGGGGCTCAACGAGCCGTTCCCGGAACATGTGCATCATGTCTATCTGCAATTGCTGCCGCTGATGCGGACCGAAGACCTGAAGGAAGGGATGACGGCCTACATCGAAAAGCGCGAACCGAAATTCAAGGGACGCTAGACGAGGCCGCGCCCGAAAGGCGCAAGGGGGCAGGGATGCGGAGGCTTGCCGCCGGGCGTGCGGCATTGGCGGCGAAAATGGCGGCGGCGGTTGTGCTGTTCGGACTGCTGACGATGGCGCGCGCGCCGGCGGCGGAGTTCACCGGCGGCTATGACGGCATCGGCGACGCGGCGGGCATGGAACTGACGCTGCAACAGGTCGGAGCCCGCGTCGTCGGCCGGCTAACGACACCGGGCGGCAGCGTCTACGCGATCAACGGCGAGCGTGCGGGCGGCGACACAGGCGAGGCGCAGGGTGCGCTGCGCCTTTCCGGCGGGACCAGCGACGCGGCGTTTTTTCATATCGAGGAACGTCCGCTCGGATTGCAGTTTCTTTTCATTCCATCGAGCGGCGGCCAGCCCGACATGGCGTCGTCGCGCGAGTTTTCATTTCTGAAGCGCGGCGTTCGGCCTGCCGTTCCCGCAAAGCCGGAAAGCCGCTTTCTGCCCGCGCCGCCGCCCGGCGCCCGCGCCGACATTACGGTGTTCATCGATCAGTTTCGCCGCTGGGACCCGCGCGATACGGCGCGGCTTTACGCGTCGCTCGACGATCGCAGCCGGGGGTTGATCCTGCTTTACGATCACGCGACGGCGGAGCTGATGTGGCGCATTTGCGGGGCGGCGCCGACGGAAGGTTCGCGCGAGGCGGTGCGGCTCGCCGAAATGCTCGAACGTCAGCAGACGGATTGTGCGGCCTATCTGCCGCTGGTCGAGGCGGCGCGGGAGAGCGGCGTTTTTCCGGAGTTTCTGCGCCGGGCCCAGTTTCAGTTCGAGATCGTTCGCGCCACGGCGCTGTGCGACCGCGGGGAGACGCCGACGGCCAAATGTGCCGATGTCAGCGCGCTCGGCGCACCGCTGATCCTGCGCTGGCGCCGCGCCGTTTCTATCATGGCGGACATGGCGCGGACCGCCGCCGCGCATCCTCGCGACGAACCGGCACCAATGGCGACCGAAGGAACGGAGACGGCGGCGCCGGAACCGGTTCCGGTGCGGCGCGTGCCGCTTCCCGCGCCGCGCGCGCAACCCGAGGACGCGAGCGTCTCGGATTTCGAGCCCGACATTTCGACACGCACATTGCCGGTGCAGCAACCGATGCGGTTGCCGCTGCCCCGGCCGGGCGGCTAGGCGTTGCCGTTCAGGCGACCTCGACGAGCTGGATCTCGAAGGTCAGGTCCTGTCCCGCCAGCGGATGATTGGCGTCGAGCCGCACGATCTCGCTCGTGACATCCGTGACGACCAGCGCGATTTCGCGGCCGTCGCCACCGCTTGCCTTGAGCTGCATGCCGGGTTCGGGCTCGAGTCCCTGCGGAAGCTCGGAGCGCGGCACGTCCTGCACGAGGCGCGGATCGTGTTCGCCGTAGGCTTCCGTTGCCGGAATTGTCAGCTTCTTGCTGTCGCCCGGCTCCATGCCGACCACGGCCTCCTCGAAGCCGGCGATGACCATGCGCTTGCCGACCGCAAATTCGATCGGGTCGCCGCCGCGGCTCGTGTCGAACACAGTGCCGTCGTCCAGCGTGCCTGTGTAGTGCACGCGCACCGTGTTGCCGTTTGCTGCTGCCATTGTTCTGCCTTTGCGTTTCGATGAGGGGAGGGGCGAAAACAAAAGGGCTCTCAGGTGAATGACCTGAAAGCCCCAACGGCAAAAATACTAGCACCCGACATCGCATTTGGCCACCTTGCGGCGGTATTTTTGCGAATGCGGCGGAAAACGTCAGTAAGTGCGGCGCCAGACGCGGCGAATTTTTGCGTCGACTTCCGGCCCCATCGAACTCCATGCGGTGCGATCGCGCGTCGTATCGGCAATGAACATCGAATCCGTCTTGCCGATATGCACGCTCAGATCGTTGAGCAGGCCGGGCGCGGTCGCGTCGGTGTTGACGCACCACACATTGGCCGCGAGTTTGTAGGCAGGTCCAAGCGACATGATGGCCTGTTCCAGCGGGCCGGCGAAACGCGCCTTGATGTCGAGCACGATCAGGAAGTTCGCCGTCTCCGGTTGCTTGCGCCGATCGACCTGGCCCTTGCCGGGACCGTAGGGCTGGCGGCGCTGCTCGCCTGACTGTGCGGAGGCGGCTGCGGGCTGCGCTTCGATAGCGGGCTGTGCGACGGGTTCGGACGGCGTCTCGGCTCGCGCGATGGTGTCTTCGTCAGCGGTGGCATTGGTCTCTTCCGTGACAGCGGGATCAGGTTGCACGGCTGCTTCGGTTTCGACGTCTGTCTCGGCCGCCTTTTCGGCTGCGGGCTCGCCGCCGAAAAGGACGGCGAATTGCGGCAGGTCGCCGGCGGCGCGCCATGTGCCTGCGCCGGCAGGTGTGCCTTCCGGTGCAACGAGGCTGTGCGGCGCGACGCGGCCCTCGGCGGCATAGGCCGCCATTGCATCGAAGCTGTAGGGACCATAGACGCGATCGCCATATTTCAGCACCCAGCGCATCGCCGTGGCGTCGTCGTGTCCCGCCGGATTTGTCGCGAGGATTTCGTTCGGTTGGGCCATTGTCTCATTTCGCACGAGTTCATGGCGCGTTCGGCGCCGGTTCCAACGTTTATCTTTACGTCGGTTTGGTTACCGTTGCGTCAACGCGGTGCCGCTTGCCGCACCGGTTTGGACCGGGCAAAGTCGCGGCAGACTGCGAAAAATGCACACGAACATTACCGGGGAACGTCCATGACCGAATTTTGCACGGCTGAGCGCGATGGCCACCTGCTCGTCGTCACCATAAACCGCCCGGAGCGCATGAACGCGCTTCACCCGCCGGCCAATTTCGAGCTGGAAGGTATCTTTAACGAATTCGCCGCCGACCCCGATCTCTGGGTCGCCATCATCACCGGCGCGGGGGATCGCGCTTTCAGCGCCGGCAACGATCTCCGGTGGCAGGCCGAGGGCAACAAGCTGGAAGTACCGGCAACGGGCTTTGCGGGCCTCACCGCGCGCTTCGATCTCACCAAGCCGGTCATCGCGGCCGTCAACGGCGTCGCCATGGGCGGTGGTTTCGAAATCGCGCTGGCCTGCGATCTCATTATTGCCTCCGACAATGCGAAGTTCGCCCTGCCGGAGCCGAAGGTCGGGCTCGCCGCGCTGGCGGGTGGGCTGCACCGGCTGCCACGCCAGATCGGCGCGAAGCGGGCGATGGGCATGATCCTGACCGGACGCCAGGTTCCGGCGGCGGAGGGCATGGAACTCGGTTTCGTCAACGAAGTCGTGCCGGCGGCCGAGCTGATGGCGGCGGCCAAACGGTGGGCCGGGCTCATCATGGAATGCTCGCCGATGTCGATCCGCGCCTCGAAGGAGGCGGTCTACAAGGGTCTCGACATTGCCAATCTCAACGAAGCGGTGACGGGCAAATATCCGGCGGTCAACGCGCTCTTCAAGAGCGAGGACCTGATCGAGGGGCCGCGCGCCTTTGCCGAAAAGCGCAAGCCGAACTGGAAAGGGAAGTAGGTCCCCCAAAAAAGAACCGGCCCTGCCGCGGGGGGAGCGGCAGAGCCGGCCTCGACAGGACCGGACCCCAATGGGGGGCGGAGGGGCCGGTCGGCAGGTCAGTTGAAAGCGAGCGCTGCGGTCGGTTCCTCCTTCAAGGCTTCGCGGCTCGCTGTCTGGCCTTCGGCGATGCCCGGCCGCAAGTCGGCGGGCAAGTTCCTTTCAAGCGCGGCAAGGAATGGCGCGGGTTCGCCCAGCGGCGGAAAATCGTTTTGCGCGATCTGGCGGAAGGTCTTCCGGTCGAGATTGACCCAGATGAAGGGCCGTTCGCGCGACTGCCGCTTGATCCATTGATAGGGCGTGTCGTTCCAGAGAGCGATGTCCCAGGTCTTGTTGTCGAGTACGAATTCGCCGCGGTCGGTCCTGACCAGCAATACGGCATGGCCGTCGCCATTCCACTCGCGCACGACCGCCATCAGAAGCTGGTCCGGCGACCAGCCGCGTTCGATCAGCATCTTGCGCTTCAGAAGCGCCAGATCCTCGCAGTCGCCGCCGCGCTCGTCGGCGATGGCCCACCATTCGGCGCGCTGAAAGAGCGTCATGTCGTCGACCTGCGGGATCGCACGGTTGACCCAGTCGTTGACTTCGGCGAGTTCGGCCCAGCGCGCGGGCGTCAGCACCATATCGGTCGGCTCGTCGGTGCCGCCGGCGCATTCGTCCGGATTGCGGATGCAGAAACCGATATAGCCGTAAGGGGGCGGAGACTGCTGGCCGACCGGCATTGCCGCGGCGACGCGATAATCGCGGATGCCGCCGTCCTGTGTGAAGCCGATGCTGCCGACGCGATCCGGCGCCTGACAGCCGGCAACCGCCAGCAAGAGACCTGTCGTCAGAAGAGCAAGTTTACGCAACCACATTGTCGCCACCCCGATATCTCACAAGCCCGGTCGTGTGGGCCTATGAGCGCAGGATGGCAGCGAGGGATTTTCACCCGTTTAAACGTGTGAATCACATTCGAACTAAATGCGGTGCTAATTCGACGGGCATTTTCCTAAAAGTCGAAACGATTCAATTTGAATAAAATCGAACGTATTGGCCGATGCAAAAAGTCGTTGTGCTGCAACGCTTTTTTGAACTTCCGTGTGAGGTATTGTTCGAAATGACCGAGCCTCGTTGCCGCCGATTCCGCTTTCGGGACACCGCGAAATTTTCGGAAAAAATTGTCGCAGGGCCGGTTCAACGGGTCTGCGCACCGTCGAATGTGCCGGAATCGGCCGCCAGAGTGGCGCGAATATGGGCGATCGTTGCCGCGCGCTCCTTGCGCTTGGTATTGGCGAAAGCGGGTTGGGCGAGCGCCGCCAGCGCGGTCGCGCGGGCCGTCGCCGTTTCGATCAGGGCGGCGGGGGGCACGGCCTCGTCGAGATAACCGACGGCGGCCGCCTCGGCGGGATTGTAGATACGGGCCTGCGTCACCGCCTCGGTGAAGCGGTTGCGGGCCAGCCGGTCGCGGGCGAGTTCGATGCCAAAGACGGGCATGGTCATGCCGATGGCGACTTCAGGCAGGCCGATGCGGAATTCGCCCTCGGCGCCGATGCGTACATCGCCGGCAAGAAGCAGCAGGCCGCCGGCGGCCAGCGCATGGCCGGTACAGGCGATGACGACGGGCAGGGGATGCTCGTAGATCCTCAGCAGCAATTCGGCGCCCGCACCCACCAGTTTGCGGACGTTTTCCGGGCCGGATGCCATCACTTCAAGGTCGAAGCCGGCGCAGAAGCGCTTCTCGCGGCCCGAAATCAGCACCGCCTTGGCCTCGTTTTGGGCGCGGTCGAGTGCCTCCGACAGCGCGGCGATCATTGCATGGCCGAGCGCATTGGCCTTGCCGTCGTCCATGGCGAGCATGGCGACATCGTTTTTTACCGAAAAATTGAGCATCTGCGCGGTCACAGGACTTCCCCCTTTGTTTTCCGGGGGCAGTCTAGCGCGATTGCGGCGGGAAAGCCGAGCGGCGGATCAGCCGAACGGCCGGGAAAGCGCGGAGGCGCGTTCGGGGATGTTGGTGAACTGGATGCCGACGCCTTCCTCGGTGTGACGAACGACGCGGCCCGACATGCGGCCGATCGAGACTTCGGTGCCGATGGGCGGGCGGTCTTCGACCGCCACCTGGGCGCCGCCCAGCGACATGTCGATGATCCGGCAGGGCATGGAGCCGCCGCCATCGATGGTCAGCACGGAGCTTTCTTCCAGTCCCGCTTCGCCGGGTGCGTAGCGCGCGAAAGAGCGACGCGCCGAGACTTCGATCTTTTCGCCGCGGGCGAGCGCCTCAAGGCGCTGAGCGAGGCGTTCGCGGCGTGGGCCGCTGATCGCGGTTTCGATGGCGAAGCCGCCCTCGTAGACGCGAACGATCTTGCCCTCGAAGCGGCCGAACTCGTCGAGATAGACAATGACGCTCTCGCCCATTTCGATCGCGACATCCGTCGACAGAGCAATACCGCCCAGCGACATGTCGCGGATCGAGCATTCGTGTTCCGAGCCATCAGGCGCAAGGAAACGGCCCTTTGCCTCGAAGGCGACACGGGGGTGTTTGCGGCGTTCTTTCTGTTCGATCTCGTCGGAATGCATCTGTTCAGTCCGGATTGTCCCAGAATCGGCGACGTACAAGCGGCACCGGCCTTTCCGGGGAAAGAATAGCCCTGACACGGTTAATGAAATTTTACTCAAACGCCTTCCCAAAACGATTATTTTTCTCCGTTGCCGCAAGGGTTTGGCGGCCGCCATGAAAATTGACGCTTGCGTCAGCTTCGGCGATTCCCGACAATCGCCGTCAAATTCCGATCAATCAGGGAATCGGGCCAGGCGTGGCCGAAGCCAGACAGGGCGGGACCTTCGCGGTTTCACGCGGCGGCGCGTATGGAAAACAAGTCAAAGGCTGGGAAGCATCTCCATGAGCGATTTCGACTTCATCATCATCGGCGCCGGCAGCGCGGGCTGCGTTCTGGCAAACAGGCTGTCTGAAAATCCGGCCAACAAGGTGTTGCTGCTGGAGGCGGGGTCGAAAGACAAGAATTTCATGATCCACATGCCGGCCGGCGTCGGCAAGCTGATCGGCACCGACATGGCCAACTGGTATTACTACACCGAAGGCCAACCCTTCCTGAACAATCGCAAGCTCTTCTGGCCACGCGGCAAGGTGCTCGGCGGCTCCTCGTCCATCAACGGCATGATTTATATTCGCGGCCATGCGCGCGACTACGACATGTGGCGCCAGCTCGGCCTCGAAGGCTGGGGTTTCTCCGACGTGCTGCCCTATTTCCGCCGCGCCGAAGGCAACGAGAACGGCAACAGCGCCTTTCATGGCGGCGACGGCCCGCTGGGCGTCACCAATCCGCGCAAGACCAACGTGCTGTTCGAGGCCTTTGTCGAGGCGGGCAAGCAGGCCGGTCATCCCTATACGGACGACTTCAACGGTCCGCAGCAGGAAGGCGTCGGTCCCTATCAGCTCACCATCAAGAACGGTCAGCGCTGCAGCGCCGCCAAGGGTTATCTGACGCCGGTTCTCGACCGACCGAACCTGACGGTCGAAGTCGAGGCCTTGACCTCGCGCATTCTCTTCGACGGCAAGAAGGCGGTTGGCGTCGAGTACACGCAGAAGGGCGAGAAGAAGGTCGCGCGGGCCGCAAAGGAGATCGTGCTGTCGGGCGGCGCCGTCAACTCGCCGCAAGTGCTGCTCCTGTCCGGTATCGGCAAGGGCGAATATCTGCGCAAATTCGGCATCGACGTCGTTGCCGACCTGCCGGGCGTCGGCCAGAACCTGCAGGACCATCTCGACAGCGTCGTGCTGAACGAATGCACGCAGCCGATCACGTTGCACAGCCAGGTCAGCAATCCGCTGAAGCAGATCATGACCGGCATGCAATACACTTTCTTCAAGTCGGGCCTTGCGACGTCGAACGGCCTTGAGAGCGGTGCTTTCCTGAAAACGCGGCCGGAGCTGGAAATCCCCGACATCCAGCTACACTTTGTCGCCGCGATGATGCGCGATCATGCGCGCGTCAAATCCGACCGGCACGGTTTCACGGTTCACATCTGTCAGCTTCGTCCGGAGAGCAAGGGCTATGTGGCGCTGAAGTCGCTCGATCCGGCCGATCACGCGCTGATCCAGCCGAACTATCTGGCGGCCGAATACGACCGCAAGGTGATGCGCGATGGCGTCAAGATGGTGCGCAACATCATCGCCCAGCGCGCGATGGACCCCTATCGCGGTCCCGAATTCTGGCCCGGCGCAGGCGTGCAGACCGATGCCGAGATCGACGCCTGGATTCGCGAGACCGCCGAAACGATCTATCACCCGGTCGGCACTGCCAAGATGGGCACCGATCCGATGGCGGTGGTCGATGCCAAGTGCCGCGTTCATGGGTTGCAGGGCCTGCGTGTTGTCGACGCCTCGGTCATGCCGACGCTGGTTGGCGGCAACACCAATGCGCCGACGATCATGATCGCCGAAAAGATTTCGGACGACATGCTCGGCAAGGCACCGCTGCCGGCCGAGAACGTCACGATCGCCGAGGATCGCGTCGGCCACGCCGCCTGATTTTCCGCCGACGGCAAAGAAGAAAGCCGGTGTTGCGAGACACCGGCTTTTTTGCGACCGCCAGACCGATCATACATTTGTGCATGGACGTCAAACGTCTTTGTCGCTTCCGGCGCGGCGTCGGCACGCGGAGAATGGCGCTTCGTGTCCCTCAGGAGAGATGCCGATGACGCCCGCCCGCGACCGCATTGCGAAAATATCGATGATCCTGCTCGGCCTTTCAGCCGTCGGCGCCTTTGCAGGCGCCGCTGCGACGATCGGCGCGTTTGCGCCGGATCGGATCGGCGTCGAGATATGGCGGATGCTCGGCTATCTCGTTTTCGCCGGGCTGTTCGTTCTGCTCGGGGTTTTTCCGCGCCGGGTGCCGGGCCTGTGGGAACTCGTCTTCTTCCACAAAGCAGGCAAGGTCATGTTGCTTGTGTTCGTCTTCGAGGCTTCCGATCCCGAGCTCACCATCGTCGTCGACAGTATTCTCTCGGCGGTGACGCTTTTCTGCTATTGGCTCACGCAGGGCTGGCGGGCGTGGTTGCCGGCGCGCTGAAACTTCAGCCGTGTTCCTCGGTGTTGCTCAGCATGCCTTTCACAAGCCGCAGATAGGAACGCTCGCTGCGGAGCGGTGCGCCTTGCGCCATGCGCTTGCCGAGGCTGGCGACCGTGACCGGCGGTTTTTCGGCGGCGAGGCGGCGGGCGGCGACCTGTGCGGCCGGTGCGCGTTTGGGCATATGCTCGGGATCGAGGCGGCGCAGCCGGTCGATCCATTGGCGCGCCAGCAGACGGTCGCCGACCCAGGGCGCCCGGTCGATGGGAACGGCGGCGCCAAGCACACGCGACAGCGAGCCGTCCTCGTGCAGCAGCGGCAGCAGCACCATTTCGAAAGTGGCTTCGCGGCCGTCGGTGGTCGCAGCGGTATATTCGACAACGGCGACGCCGGCATTGCGGATCACGTCGTCGAGCGCTTCCTTGATGTTTTCGGCGCAGTCGTCGCCCCACATCGAAATCATGTTGTGGCCGCGGAACTCCATGCCGTAAACGCTGCAAAGGCCGGTGCCGGCAAGGCGGAAGCGATAAGTGTCGCGGTCCTTGCGCTCGAGAATGAAGACATAGGGGAGGATGGCGCGCATCTCGCCGGGTTCGATCTCGCTGCGTCGGGGCGCCGGGCGTCCGGCGCGGATCGCGTTCCAGTAGTCGAACAGCGCTTGTGTCGTCTTGTGCTTCATCGCCCTCATCCCTCGCCTCGGGCCGCATATCCGCCCGGCGAGGGGTGCCCCTCTTGCCCGAACGGATGTTAGCCCATTCAAAACGGATCGTCCCGTTTCGGGTCTCACCGTCTCCGTCCTGTCCCCGTGTGGCGCTCCGTACCGATCCGGTACGCGACGGCGCCCCGATCCGGGCGGACAGGCAGCAGGGAGCAGAAACTGTGCCAGATGTTAATGGCCGCGTGACGACAGCGGTGGTTGCGGCCCTCTTCTTCGAAATATTGTTTATAAAACAATGGGTTGTGAAGTCCTTGGCGCTGCCGTCCGTGCGGCGAAGAGTTAACGCGGCGTCCGGTTTTGTGCCGATGGTGATGGGCCGGATTGTTGCATTAACGGTTTGGAAGCCATGTTTGCGCTGTCGGCCATCCGGCATGGCTTCTGCATCCACCACCCTGAGTTCCCGTTAAGACGCAGGCCAACGAGCCCCCCCGAGGGCCGGGAGTGTCAGGATGAAGCAGATGATGAAGTTGACCTTTTCCAGCCGTGGGCTGGCCCTGAGCGGCGCGGCGCTGGCCGCCGCTCTCCTTCTCGCATCGATGGGTGCGGGGCCGGCCAATGCCGGCAGCAGCTGTGGCGGTTGCGGCGGCGGTGGTAAGCCGTCCAAGCCGAGCCACGACGTGATCTACAACAAGAACTACAACTCCAATTACAACAAGAATTACAACTCGAATTACAACAAGAACACCAACACGAACACGAACACCAATACGAATACCAACAACGTCAACGTTCAGGTCAACGTCAATGCCTCCGCGCAAGCGACGGCGACCGCGACGGCGATCGCCAACGCCAATGCGGCGGCCGACAGCGCCTCGCAGGCGATGGATCGCGGCAGCGCGGTTGCGGTCGGCAATGGCAGCGGTGGCGGCTTCGGCGGCGGTGGCGGCGGCGGATTCTTCGCGGCGGCGGCGCCCGTCACGCCGATGGGTTCGCTCAATGTGATCGTGCGTGAAAAATATGTCGCGAAGCCGGTCAAGGGCATCTGCGTCAGCGCCAAGGGTCTTGAGGAAGCGGCACGGTTGAGCTCGCCCGTCAGCGAAGTGACGCCTGGCCAGGATGTCGAACTCTTCCATTGCGTCGCCGGCGACATGCTGGTGACGACGATCGGCCGCCTCGCGGGCGCCGACGGCAAGACGCCCGACTATGTCGGCGGCTATGTCATCGAGTGCCGTCCGGGCGAAGCGCTTCATCACGGCTCCAACGGCATGCTCGCCTGTGTGCCGCAACGTGCGCCGTCGATGACGCGTATCCCGCAGCAGACGCGCAAGGCCTATGCCGAAGTGCTGATCCGCAAGAGCGAGCGCCACGAGCAGGTTTCGTCCAACGATGGTGGTGGCGGTTTCTTCACCGGCGGCGTCGGCTACTGAGACAACGGGCGGGGCGGCGGGACGCGGACGGCTTTATCCCGCGTCCTGCATATTTCCGGGCAAACGGGGAGGGCGAAGGCCCTCCCCGTTTTTGTCTGTACTCGCCGTTTTACCTGCGACACTTGCGCATCGCGCTGCGACGCTGGCGCATATTGACGGTTTGGTGGAGCAGCTATCACATCAAAAAAGACGGGCAATTTTACACGGGTGCATCGGCGATGCGGGCAGGGCTTGGCGCGGTTCTTCTGGTCCTGACGGCGGGGCTCACGGGCAGCGCATTAGCGCAGCATCACGGGCCGACGCCGACCCCGCCGGTTCCGAAGTAACCAACAGCGCCGGTTCAGCAGCAATTACAGCAGAAGCAGATCGAACGCAGCCGTCCGGACGGTTTTGCGCGTCCGACGCTGCCGACGCGAGAGGTAATGCAGGAACGGATCAGCAGGGGTATGCCGCCGCTCTGGCCGACGGGCTATCACGAGCGGGGCACGGCAGTCTACGCGCTCAACGAACTGATGAAGCAGCAGACCGGCGATACCAAGCCGACCTATTTCTCAGTGACCGCGACCAATGGCGCATTTCTCGTCACGAAGAAATATACGGCTCCGGCCGGCGACCGATGGGAGATCACTTTCTGGGTTTCCGCGGGCGAACTCGGGATCGACTATCCGCAGAATGCAGAGGGATGGTCAGCCGAGTGGGACAATTCCAGCGGCAAGCTTGGTTGGCCCTATGACGATGCCGGCCGCGGCGTGGGAACGCTCGACCTGACGGTTGATCAGCCGCGGTCCGAGCCGGCACGGGAGCCGGTGCGTCCGCAGGAAGATTATTCGCACATTCCGGTCGATGAAATTCCACACGACCTGCGCGAGGGGCTCGGACTCAACCTGCCGGCGCATGACCAGGCAGCGATCGACTATTCGAAGGGCCTCGCGATGCGCGACGAGGAGCGGGCGGCGCAGACGCGCGAGCTTGCACACCAGATAGCGAATATCGGTCTTGAGGCCGGCATCTTCGTCACCTCGACGGCGCTTCCGGTGGCGGGCGCGATCATCGGCGGCGGTCGAGGCTTTGCCAATGCCTATCTGGCAGCGCTTGAGGGCGGTGCTTCGGAATCGGAAGCTTTGATGCGTGGCTTCGGCGCAGCCGGCGTCAATGTCGCGATCAACCTGACCGGCGGCAAGCTTGCCGAAGCGTTGAAGAGCAATCCCCTGCTGGCGCAATCGATCGGAAAGTTGACCGAGCGCGCGAGAGCGCTTGTGGCGCTGAATATCGATGCGGCGTCGAACCTGATCGGCAATTTTGCCGAAAGCGGACTTTACGCGTTGGGCGAGATCGCAGGCGAACCGCGTCCCGATGCGTGGCGGTACGAGCAGCCGTTCCCGCCCGGTCAACAATATCAGCTCGAACAGTGAGACCGGGGATGGCCATGAACAATTCCACTTTCATGCTCTTCGTTTCGCTGCTGAGTGCTTGTGTGGCGCTGGCCGGCGCCGCCCTGGCGCAGCCCGCGAACCCGCCTGCCGGCAATTACGATCGTGTTCAGTCCGACGCCGTGCTCGACGAAGCGTCGCTGCCGGAAGACGTTCGCGTTGCGATCCGCACGGCAGCCCTGCTCACCAGGGGTGTGCGCGACGAGCGTTCCTTGCGGCCGGTCACATTCGAGCGTGGCGTGATGGCCTCGCTGGCGAAGCCGACGACAACCTTGCCGGGCTTCGTCGCCGATCGTTTCGGCCTGTCGGCCATTCTGGCACCGGCTGGCGGCAGGCAGGGACGCAAACTTGTCGGTACATTACGCTTCGTCGAGGAGGCGGGGCGCGCGGCGCTTGAGGGCTTCACGATCGACTATGGATTCACCGCCGATGCGATGACGGTGCGCCGCGTGTCGCTCTACACGGTTATGCCGGAAAACCCGCGCTGGATGCTCTATCTCGTGCCGAAATCGCGCGCTTCAATGACGGACTGGCAGAAATTCCAGACCTGGGGCGAGGCAATGGACGCGATGCGCGCGCTGTCGGTGGCGCCGGCTCAGGTGCGGAATGAGGACTGCTGGGTCGTGCTCTTCGCGCTCGATCGTCTGCCGCCGGGCGGGCAGTCGCAGGCGACGCTCGACGGACGCGCGATGACATTCGTGTCGAAGGATTTTGCAGGCTGGCCGGTGCTTTTCGGCGAAGCCGGGCCGCGTGCGTCCGGACCTTCCGTTCTCAGGATTCGCTACGGCCCGCGGCCACCTGCCCCGGGGGCGAGTGCCGAGCGGGAGTTTCGTTTTTAGGATGGTGGACTGCGTCACCTGTTGCGCCGGGAACACGATGCTCTGTGCCGGCCTCACCTATGTGCATGACGTGGGACGCGAACGCATGATCGCGGTGCCGCTGCCGCCGGACGATTGCGACGAATTCATCGCCAATGTCAGATTCAAATTCTGATTGGCGGCTATCGAAAGCCCCCCGTTTCGGTTTGAGATTGTGAGCGCGGTCAGCCCTGCAACGCCTTGAAGAAGACCGTCGTCGGGCAAGGCGCCCCGTCGGGCATCAGCGCGTAATTCGGGATCTCGCCGACGCGTTTCCAGCCGCCGCGCGCATAGAGACGGTCGGCGTCGCTTCCCGTCACCGTGTCGAGCACCAGCAGGGTTTTTCCTGCCTTGCGGGCCTCTGCCTCGGCGGCCGCCAGAAGTGCGTCGCCAAACCCTTGCCGCCGTGCGCGGCGGTGGACCAGCATCTTGGCGACATCGGCGCGATGCGGCTGGTTTTCGGGGGTCGCCCAGATCACTTGCACCGTGCCGGCGATGCCTTCCGAATCCTCGGCCATGAGCACAGCGCGTTCGCCGCGCGCCACACTTTCGCCCACGCCGCGCCAGAAGGCGTCCGCCTTGTCGCGCGTCATCGGCCACATGAAGCTCACCGAGGCGCCGCCCTCGACGCAGTCGATCAGCACGTCGCTCAGCCCGTCTATCTCACGCGGACCGATCGTCTCGATACGTTCGATGCGAATGTTGCCGGTCACGATTCCCCCAAGTGTGCGTCAAGGCGTGGCGGCGCACATCATATGACGTGAGCGGGGGAATGCGAACGGGGAGGGTGGGGGGCCCTCCCCGTTGCCGATTGCGGGTTCTTCGGCGTTCACGCCTTGCCTGCGAGGGGAATGGCCAGGCGGAGTGGAGGAGGAGCCGCGCCCGCTTGTGAAACTACTCGACGCGTTCCCAGGTCTGTGAGCGGCTGGCGATGCCGCGCGAGCCTTTGACATCGAGCTTCTGGCCGCCATCTGCGAGTTTGACGCTGGCATTGGCGGTGCCGCCGGTTGCCGGCCTCAGGATTGTGCCGCCGCCCCATCCGCCGCGCTCGGGCGTCAGGTCCCAGAGAATGACCATGCCGACAAGCGGCTGGTCCTTTCGTTCGCCTTCGCATTTCGCGCAGTTCGTTTCCGTGGCGCCAGGCAGCAACTCGACGATCGTTCCTTCGAATTTGCCGCCGGCTTCGGCGATCTCGACGATCGTATTGGGCGCGCCGGAGTCGGGATGAAAGGTGCGCCACTTGCCGACGGGCGACGATGTGTCGGCCCATGCCGGAAGTGCAAGCGCCGTCGAAAGTAACAATGCAGTACCAAACTTTCGAAGTGTCATCGCTCTCTCCCCGTCGATGATCGGCGGCAAACGGACCGTTCGGTTGCCTGCGGCGCCGAATAAAAAATGAAAACCCGTTCTATTTGATGCGCTGCCAGCGCTGATCGACCTGAAGCGGGCCGCGGCCGGTCGTCATGTGAAGCACTTCGCCGTCAGCTTCGAGCGCGAAATAGGCCGGCGAGACCATGCCGGTGGCGGGTCGCATCATGACGGCGGTCCAGCCACGACCGTCCCATTTGCCGTTCTTGATGAATTCCATGCCGGCGAGCGGCTTGTTCCTGTTCTCGCCGATGCAGCTCCAGCAGATCGCGTCCCGCGGTCCATCGGCGAGCCCGACGATTTGTCCTTCAAGCTCGCTGTTTTCGACCTCGATTTCGACGATCATGAAGGGTTCGTTCGTCAGCGGATGATAGATGCGCCATTGTCCGGCTGGCGAAGATGTGTCGGCCGAGGCCGGGAGGGCAAGCGCCGCCGAAAACAACAGCGCCGCGCCGAGAATTCGAAATGTCATGCTTCCCACCCAAGTTGCTATATTGGCATTTCAAGTGCCAATATATCTTGCTTTGAGGTGGATGCAACCGCTTTTGCAGCGGGGTATTTGAAATTTTGAAGACGGGCGGAACTCGGCCAAAAAAAAGGGAGGGCCAAGCCCTCCCCAAGTGGTCTTCCGAATTGCGAAACGGAAACTCGCTGCTTCGCTTCCGGTTTGGCGGACAAGCTCCGCGCGGGCTCTCAGTGTCCGGCCGGAGGCCGACCAGGCGCAGACAGGCTGAGGGGTTGGGCCGATGATGCTTCGCGGAATTTTCGGTCGACATCATCGGCGATCTGGTTGGCTGACTTAGTTGAGGCCACCGCGAAGACCGCCGCGTTCGAAGACGGGTTCGCTGTAATAGGCGTAGGGATCGTTGCCGGCCGCTTCGGTGCGGGCCGGGCGCGCGGCAGGCGCTTCGGCGACGCGCTGGCGGTTTGCGGCCGGCTGCACGGCGCTCGGGTTGGCCTGGCGATAGTCGATCTTGCCCAGCGGATCCTTGTTGCCGGGGAAGCGGGCGCAGTCGCTCGGGTTGACACCGTAGAGCGGCACGAGCAGCTTCAGCACGGCCCGTTCGATGACGGAGCGGACCGCGAGCTGGATCGGTTCCTGACCACCGGTGCCCGCGCCGATCGAGAACAGATTGCCGCCGAAGAAGTCGAACACACCGGCGCGGATTTCGCGGCCGACGATCTGCTTCTGATAGGAGACATAGTCGACGACTTCGAGCGTGCGGCTGTTCACCAGGCGCAGGTCGAGGCCGATATTCATCACATAGACCGAGTAGGAGGCATTCGCCGCCGCGCCCATGTCGCCGCCTTCGGCGAATCCGGCATTGAGGCCGCCCGACTGGATGTTGAAATTCAATTCGGTGATGCCGCCGACGAGATAGTAGTCGGAGCCGCGGATTTCGCCCGCGTAGATCTTGCGGTAGTCGCCTTCCGCCGCATCGCCGATCAGCTTGTTGTTGGTGTATTTCAGCTCGAGCTCGGTGATCGCCGTGTCGTAGCGTTCGACCAGCGGCACGCCCGCCTTGCCCAGCGCCGACATCGCCATCAGCGAGGCGCCCTGCGTGATCTTCATGCCGGTGCCGTCGGCTTCCTGCTTGCCGGTGTAGTCGCGGATGTTGCCGACCGCAATGCGCGTCGCCGCCGTGCTGCCGGGCACATGGCCAGCGAGGCAACGCAGCGCGTTGGAATAGGGCGTTTCGTTGGTGATGACGGGCGCGTTGCCGATCGGCGTCGCATAGCGGCCATCCGATCCGGCGTTTGCGCTGACGCAGCCGGTGAGGGCGAATGCCATGGCGAGAGCGCCCAGCGTCCGCTTGGGCAATCCCTTGTTCGTCGCGATCGACAGAGCCTGAGTAAACACGTTGGCCTCCTGGTGGTCATCGGTCGTCCGGTTGGCGCTGGCGATCATTGTTTTTTGATTCTGCCGGCGCGCCGCCGACCGTTCGGTTGCCAAGGGGATTGCAACCGCTGTGCCAGCCGTTACGTTTTGTTAAGAGGCGCGGAAATGCTGACGTTGTTTGGTTAACGCCGGTGGGCGGGCGATCTGGATAGACGCGGCCGATCCCGCCGGAAGACGTAAACGGGACGTTAAGACTGTCCGGGTTTGAAACATTGTCGTGGGCCGGAATGCCGGTTGCGGCTCTCCGTCATGCGCGCGACACTCCCGCGCGCAACCGGGTAACCATATTTTCGAGGAGCCGACGCTGTGGCGACGCTTGAGTTCTTTTTCGATTGTTCGAGCCCCTGGACATATCTGGCGTTCAGCCGCATCGAAGCGCTGGCCGAGCGGGTGGGGGTCGATATCGACTGGCGGCCGATCCTGGTCGGCGGCGTCTTCAACGCGGTTAACGAAAGCGTCTATGAGGCGCGGGCGAACCCGCATCCGGTGAAGGGCCGCTACTACGTCAAGGATCTGCAGGACTGGGCGCGCTATTGCGGCATCGAGATCGGGCGGCCGCCGGTATTCCCGGTGCGTTCGGTCGATGCGATGCGCGCCGCCATTGTCGCGCAGGATGAGGGCAAGCTGCCGGAATTCGCCTGGGCGACCTTCCGCAGCTATTGGGGCGAGCTCAAGGACATCAGCCAGCCGGATGTGCTGGCAGAGGTCTGCGCCGCGTGCGGTCTCAACTGGGATGCCGTCAGCCGGCGGATCAAGGATGACGACGTCAAGGGCCGTTTGCGCGCCAATACTGAGGAACTGATCGCGCGCGGCGGCTTCGGCTCGCCGACAATGTTCGTCAACAAGACGGATATGTATTTCGGCAATGACCGGTTGCCGCTCGTCGAGGCGGCGCTTGCCAATGGCTGATCCGTGGGAGAGGGAGGCACCGCCCTATAAAGAGCCGCCGGCTTTCAACATCCCCGGAGCGGTGCTGGCGTTGTTTGCCGCCATTGTCGGGCTGCACCTGCTGATCGAATGGTTGCCGCTCGCCGCACAGCGCGAGGTGCTTTTCCGTTTTGCGCTGTTCCCTTTGCGCTACTCCGGCGCGAACGGTGTCGTCGAAGGATTGCCGGGCGGGTTTGCCGCCGCAATCTGGACGCCCATCAGCTACACCTTCCTGCATGGCGGCTGGACGCATCTCATCGTCAATTCGGTGTGGCTGCTTGCCTTCGGTTCGCCGCTGGCGCGCCGCTTCGGAGCGTTGCGCTTTTTTGTTTTCTATTTTCTCTGCGGCGCGGCTGGCGCGTTTCTGCATGTCGCGATCTATCCGGGCTCGCCCGTGCCGGTGGTCGGTGCGTCGGCGGCGATTTCGGGGCTGATGGGCGGCGCGGCGCGTTTCGTGTTTCTCGGCGACGGACCGCTCGGTGCGCTTGGCGGCAACAGTCCTGCCGACGCGCCGCAGCGCAGCGCTGGCATCTTCGCCGCGCTGGCCGACAGGCGGACGCTGATATTCGTCGGCGTATGGATCGGTCTCAACTTTCTGTTCGGCGCGACCGCGCTGTCCGGCGCGCTCGGCGTGACGGCGCAGGTTGCATGGGAGGCGCATCTCGGCGGATTTCTGGCGGGGCTGCTGCTTTTCGGTCTTTTCGATCCGATCCGCTATTCGCCATCGGGCGGGCCGGGCAATGTCGGCTACGGCGAATGGCTCGGCAAGGATCGCGAGAAATAGCGCCGGACGTTGACTTTCGTGCCGGCATAACCACATCACAATAACGGCCTTTGGCGGACCGGGACTTTCAGGAGGAGACGATCCATGAGCGATACATCTGCCCATTCGGACCCCCAGCCTGGCGCATCGCAAGCGGATGGCGCGGCGGCGGCGCCGGAACGTCGCGATCTCTGGATACGGCTGCTTTACATGGTCGTGTTCTGGTTTCTCGGCAATGTCGCCTTTTCGGTGGCGATCTTTCTTGGCGCGATCCAGTTCGTCGTCATTCTGGTCACCGGCGACAAGAACGAGGAGCTGCGCAGCTTCAGCCGCAACCTCGTGCAATATGTCTGGGAGTGCCTCGCCTTCGTGATCTTCGCACGCGAGGACAAGCCGTTTCCGCTCGGCAAGTTTCCGTCGGTCAGTGGGAACGAGTGAAGCTTTCGTATTTCTTGAGGCCCTTCGGCGTCAGCAGGCCGCGCATGACGGCGCCTGCCGTGACGCCGAAGCGCTTTTCCGCCGCTTCGGCGCTTGCGTGAAAACCGGCCAGTTCGAGACTGCACAACCCGTGTGCGGTTGCCCATAACGCGTCGCCGATGATCGCCGGGTCGGCATCGGCCGGCATGCTGCCTTCGGCGATGCAGGCTTCGATCGCATCGAGCAGGTTCTGATAGGAGGGATGCCGCGCGATGCTGCGCGCCGCCGGTTCGCTCGACGCCGGTTCATCGTGGCGCAATGACGCGGGCACCGGCAATGTGGCGCTGATCATCAACGCATAATAGGACGGGTTCTTCAGCGCGAAGTCGCGATAGGCGCGCGAGAGGCTGGCGAGCCAGAGGATCGGCTCGGGATTTCGCGGCACCGCATTCTGCGCCGCCGCCAGCCGGTCGAATGCTTCCTCGAACAGCGCGGTGATCAAACCTTCCTTGCCGCCGAACGCCGTGTAGACGGCCATTGTCGAGGCGCCGACCTTTGCCGCCAGTTTGCGCAGCGAGATCGCATCCGGGCCGCCATGCATCAGCATTTCGCTGGCCGCATCGAGCAATGCTTCGCGTTGCGCGTTGCGGCGGTCTTCGGCGGCGGTTGTTTTTTCGTCTGTACTCATCGGTTTCTCTATCGAACAGGCTTGACCTTCTGTCCAGCGCTAACTATAACATATCCATAACACTGTTATAGTATTGGTTTTGCCGCCATTCCGGGAGGAGCGCGCCATGTCCAAGCCCTATCCGAACAATCCTTTCCTGCAGAATAATTTCGCGCCTGTCGCCGCCGAATGCGATGCGCCCGATCTCGTGGTGCATGGCGAATTGCCGGCGTCGCTGGCGGGCACGCTTTATCGCAACGGTCCGAATCCGATGTTTCCGCCGCTCGGTCACCAGCATCACTGGTTTCTCGGCGAAGGGATGATCCACGCGATCCATGTCGAGGGCGGCAAGGCGAGTTATCGCAACCGCTGGGTCAGGACCGAGCAGTACGAGGAGCAGCGCAAGGCCGGCGAGCGGCGAATCTCGACGGCGTTCGGCGAAGCGCCGCTGCCGGGCACCGAAAACATCAAGCGCAACGTCGCCAACACAAATGTCGTGTGGCATGCGGGCAAGCTGATGGCGCTGGACGAGGGAAGTTCGCCGGTGGCGATGGATGGCGACACGCTGGAGACGACGGGCTCGTGGAACTTCGGGGGCAAGTATAACGGCCCGATGACCGCGCATCCGAAATTCGATCCGAAGACCGGCGAGATGATTTTCTTCGGCTACATGGCGGCGGGGCCCGGGACGCCGGACATTTCGTACCAGGTCGTCGACCGCGACGGCAAGCTGACGCGCAGCGAAACCTTCAAGGCGCCTTATGCCAGCATGGTGCATGATTTCATCGTCACAAACGAGCATGTGATCTTTCCGATCTTTCCGGCGACGATCGATGTCGAACGCATCATGAAGGGCGGGCCGGTGATTGCGTGGGATCCCGATGCCGGCACGCATATCGGAATCATGGCGCGCAACGCCTCGACCGATACGATCCGCTGGTTCAAGGGCGATCCCTGCTATGTCTATCATCCGATGAATGCCTATACGACGCATGATGGCGGACGTACGCGCATCGTCGCCGACATGATGAAGTACAGCCGCGTGCCGCTTTTCCCGAGCGCCGACGGCAAGAAGGCGCCGACCGATCTTCTCGACGAGCAGGGACAGCTTGTGCGCTGGACGTTCGACCTCGACGGAAATTCCGACAGCTACACCGAAGAAGCGCTGACCGATCTCGGTGGCGAGTTCCCGCGTCTCGACGAACGTTTCGCGGGGCATGGCTATCGCCACGGTTATTATGCGGCGACAAAGGCGCCGAAGGTGCCGGGCGCGTCCTTCGACACGCTTGTCCATATCGATCTTGCGAGCGGCAAGCGGCGCGAATGGGATGCGGGTGCTGGGTGCTATGTGCATGAGCCGGTTTTCGTGCCGCGCAAGGAAGGCGCGGCGGAGGGCGACGGCTTCGTGGTGTCGCTGGTTTACGACACGGCGCGCAATATCAGCGACTTCATCGTTCTCGATACGGACGATATTTCTAAGGGGCCGCTGGCGCGGGTCGAGCTTCCGGCGCGGGTGCCGTTCGGCTTTCACGGCAACTGGCGGGACGCCGGCTGAGGCACTTATCCCCGGTTTTGGCAGCGTCTGTCATCGTTCTGTCAAAAAACTGTCACGCAACTGTCACAAATGGATTTCCGGGATCGAGAGCGACGCCAACCGATCCCGGAATCGACTCGAACGCGGTCCGAAATTCCGACCCGAAATTCCAAAATCGAATTTTCGAGAAAACTTATCCCCGCCTCAGAAGACCGGCTCTTCGTAGACCGGTTCGCCGTTGAGGCGCAGGCCCTTGATGGCGGGGGTGCCGCTGCGGCCGAGCGCGACGTCGACGGTGAGGGTGCCGGCGTTGCGTTCGTCCTCAAGTTCCTGGCCGTCGCCTTCGGGGATGAAATAGCTTTCGATGCCGTAGACGATGGTGACGGTCTTGCAGCCGGGGCAGGGCGCTTCGGGCGCCGTCATTTCCGTGTCGTCGTCCGGGGCGCGGGTGATCATCCGATTCTCGAGGACGTAAGTGATACGTCCACGGATGATCTTGTTGCCGTCCGCCGGTTCGGGGCGGTCGCGCCATGCGGCGACAGCCGTCCATGTGTCGCCGTCCGGCGCAAGTTCGACGTGAACCGTATCGCCTTCGGCGAAATCGTCGTCGCCCGAAAGTTTGTCGAGCGGCAGTTGCGAAATCTCGTAGCTCAGAATGACGTAGTAACCGCGGAAGATGTCGCGCGGATCGATGGGCGCGGTTTTCAAGGTGACGACGTCGGGCGAGCGCAGCAGCGTCACCCGGTCCCAGATCATGGCGCCGAGGAACAGCGTTTGTCCGAGCGCCAGCACGATCAGCGCCATGCCGAAACGGGGGTTCATGCCGCACCCCCTTCGGTGGCGGTGCCGCGAACGATGCGGCGGCGCATGCGCTCGAAGACGATGCTGCCGACGATCAGCAAGACACCGCCGAGCGCGAAGAAGATCGCGGTGTCGAGAAGCGTGCCGAGCGTTGCGAAGTAGAGCCAGAGGACTTCGGCCGCGAAGACGACGAAGCCGAAATTGACGGCAAACCGGCTGCCGCTCGCCGCGCCCCATGAAACCAGCCATGCGGCAAGCACCAGAATGGCGGCGGCATAGATCCACGGGATCAGGGCGGGGTTCTCCGAGGCGGAGAGAAACGGATAGGCGATGGCGAGGGCTGCCAGCGCGGCGACACCGGCAACATGGCGCGACGGCAGGCGGCCGCGCATGACGGCAAGGGCGGCGAGTGCCGCGGCGAGGATGGCAGTGGTCGCGATCAACAGCGGACCGGCGGCGCCCTCGGCGGCGCGGTCGTACTCGCCGGGATCGACCTGAAAGAAGCCGACCAGCGCGAAGGCGACGACGATGCCATAGGCCTCGGCGACGCTGCCCAGACGGGCGCCGTCACGCGCGAAGGCGAGGGCCGCCATCCACAGCGCCAGCGCTTCGAGGGCGACGAAGACCGCGAATTGCGAGGGCGAGAGGCCGGTGAGGTCGATGATTGCGTCGGCATTGATGGCCTGCCACAGGAAACCCGCGATCAAGACGAGGTGAAGGGCGGGTGTCCAGGACAGGCGCAGCGCCAGCGCGGCGGCCGCCGCCCATGCGAACCAGAAGGCCCAGTGCGGCACCGCGTCGTTCATGTCGATCGCAAACCATGTCCAGACGACAGCCAGCAGGATGCCGAGCGCCAGCGCCGCGCGCGACGAGAGCAGCCATGCGGTGGCGAGCGCCGCGACACACCATGCAAGCACGCCGCCGGGATCGTCGGTGACGATGTGGTAGATCTGCGCGATCAGCATGATGCCGGCGCCGAAGAGGCCGAGGCCGATCAGGACGGCGGCTTGCGCGAAATTCGCATGGCCGCGCTTTTCGAGGACGATGGCCGCGCCATAGGCCGTCCACATCGCCGCGAAGATCAGGACGATCTTGGTGAGTTTCGAGATTTCCTGCCAGTTGGCGGCAACGAAGCTCATCACCGCGAAGCCGATCAGCACCGCGCCGAGAATTGCGAGTATGGCCGGCATGCGGCGCGTCGCGGCGCCGGGCTCGGCGGCGGAGGCGAGGATCGCGTCGGCATTGGCCGCGGTCACCCAACCACGCTCGATCCAGAGATCGAGGTCGCGCTTCAGACGGTTCAGGTAGGCGCGTTGCCACATGAGGCGGGAGCCGGATTGTTGCTGCGGGACGCGAGGGCAGGACTCGGTAAACGGTGAGGCAGTATCCGGGCGGGTGGGCCCGGAAGTCAAAGAATCATCCCTATGCCGCAGAATTCGCAAAATCCAATTCAGGCCAGACGTTACTTAGGCGGCGTCTCCGCGCAGACTGCATAGGTGTTGTCGGCTAGACAAGGGAACACTTTATCACGAAGATAATCATTGTACCGACCATATTCCCGAATTTTCTCCATGACAGCAGGTTGAGTCAATTCGCTTCTCTTTCCGAAGGGCATGATGGGCCTGGGACTGCCAACTTTCTTCCAAATGGCTTCGATCTCGGGACGGTTTTCGGTCCAGAGAAACCTCTGGTACGCGATAGAGGCCATCAGAAACCGATCAGCTTCTTCCGTTTCTGCCACGTTTAGAAGTTGCATCTGCTCAAGCCGGTTATAGGCTGCCAAGGCGTCGTCAATATCCCATATGTTGTTTCCAAGGCGACGTCCAGGCATCAAAAATATCCACCCGGCCAGCGACCCGAGATGTCGGCAATCAGGACGTTTCTGATAGCAGTTCGGCATCGCAAGCCAATCGCCATCGTACTTTCGCAGCAATTTTATGAAATCGTCATCTCCCAGCCGCAGGCTTTCTGCCCACAGGCTGGTAGTGTAAAAAGGAAGGCCTCGCGACGAACCATCATAGGCGGAAAGTGCATCAGTCGGTTTCAGGCCGTTGTCCAGCATTGCGCGGACTATTTTTCTGAATGATTCATTCCCAATATTATCTTCCAAAAATCGTGGCATCTTCTGATAGTGATATCGGGCCTGGCCGCGCACAGGATAGCTGAGCGCGTCAGACATTGCATTGACATTGAACCCGGCTGCAATGAAGAGTTCTACCGAAGTTGCGTCAAGTAAATCCACAGCGTGACGAAAACCCTCCTGATCGATGTTGTATCCTGCAGCAACGAGGCGTGATCGGGCTTCAGTGGGGTCTACATTCGCAGCGCTGTCGTCCGAGCAGCTAGTTAACCCGAGTAGCATTGTCGCCGACAAGACGACGGCTCTCGTTGCCTTTGCAATGAATTCAACGAATTTATAGGCAGCCATATCAGTTTCTCTCAACGGTTGTTGACCACAGACACAATTTCAATTGGGCGGCCAAACCCATAGATGAGCGAGACCTGCAAGATTGTCGTGTCTGAGTGCCATACAACAGATCGAACTCCGGATTGAGCCGGGATTTGTCCATAGTTCGTCCATTGTGCTGCTCTCGGCTCTTTCACCGTATCGCCGATCGGGTCGCCGTAGAGCAGTTTGAGGTTATCAACTACTGCGTCCAGGGGCTGGTCATCGACCTTGGTCCTGTGCTCCAGGGACTGCACAATTCCCTCTTTGCTCACTCTCGCCTTTAGCACCTCGCCGCTGTCCAGCATTATCTCACATTCCGCCCCGGCGGCGTTGCAGGCGACACTTCCCGGCGGGAGTTTGGCTTTGGCTTCGTCAATCGTGCCTCCCGCGTTCCAACCCATCAGCGATAGCGCACGATCACCAGAGGTGTTTTCGATGCCGACGTCTTCGGCGACTGCGGTGTAATGCGCAATAACCGCGTTGCTCGATTGATCAAGCAGGCGAACATCAATGAGACGACCGATGAGTG
Source organism: Parvibaculum sp. (assembly GCA_019635975.1). Lineage (GTDB taxonomy): Bacteria > Pseudomonadota > Alphaproteobacteria > Parvibaculales > Parvibaculaceae > Parvibaculum. The sequence continues at coordinate 28,567 of JAHBYM010000012.1, forward strand.
CATTGCCGTCCCGTCGTTGCGGGACAAAGTCGATTTCCAATTGGACGTTTCTGTTGACGTTGCCGTAACTGTCTTTCCTGCTGTCCAAGAACTTCTGTGCGTCTTCCGTCGACATGGCGATGCCGTCGACCAAATCAAAATTGGAGAACTTCACATTGATCTGATCGGGAAACTGGCAGTGCCCTCCACGCTTGTAGAAATAGGTGTTCCGTGTAAACGGGTTAAACGAGAACTTCTGGTTGTCGAAGTCGTACTCGCCAAATCGGGTGCGGCTCGGAATTGAAATCGAATCCCCCAAGACAACTTCGTCAACCCGACGTTTCATCAACTCGATGGTCTCGGTCCGCTTCTCCTGAAGCCGAAACTCGTCATTCTTGTATCTGTTCCAGACATCGGAGCGATACATAGACATGTAGCAATTTGCGTATGCGGCGTAGTCAAAATGCCTGTCCAGCTTCATCCAAATGTGAAGAAGGTTGTAGTAGGTAAACTCAGCCGCAGCGACCGGGGTGGCCAATGCAAGAAAACAAATCTGAAGGATCAATACACTGGGCAGAACTTTAAATCGGATGGCCCCTTTCAACGAACGCAACATGATAAACCTCCTCCTGCACGATACGGGATATGAGTGAGGGGCCTAAACAGGCTTTCCCATCAGGTTTGAGCGAGGGCTCAAATCCCGAATGACTTTCGATGGGCTTCAATTTGTCCTATCTGGTCTTCAAGGGTCATTCTTCTACGCACCGCTTCAGCCGTGTTCTCATTCGATGAAATTTTCATGCCCCTCTCCGATCTGTCAGCTTTTCCAAGCATGATAGCTCGTCAGATTCCGGATTTTTTCAGCCTATGCCGATCGGTCTTTGGAATCGACCAAACAGCGACGCGAATGCCCCCCGGCGTGACGCTTGGAAAGCTGAAAGCAATGCAATTCAATTTTCCAATTCAAAAACAAAGCGCAGCGAAGATTGTACAAACGACATTCAATATGTCTGTGGACAGCCGTTTGTCGCGGACCGCCTTGCAGCGCTGAATCTCTGTATGATCGATACGTTGAGGAAGATTGTGCTCGATATCAAGAATTTTTTGCTCCTGCTACAGAGCAACGGGATTTTCATCGCCGACAATTTGGACACGAATCTTTTTTCGCAGGCACCAACTGGTCTTTGTGTTCATCATCTATGAGGTAGACGCCGAGATGTTTGAGCTTTGAGACTGCTAAAGTTTTGGGTTTTCTCCCAAGCGGCAATGCGCAGATGTGCGGGTGCAAAAAGCCGGATCATCCGGATGTTGCCGCTTCATCGTTTTGTTGAGCTTGAATTTGTAGCCGATGGCGGTCTGCGGAGAGTTAGAGCAGCGCAGGGAAAGTTGTTGCGAAGTAGTGATTTTCCACATGGATGGAGCCGGACTGTTGTTGCGGGGTGCGGGGTGCGGGGTGCGGGGGCGGGACTCGGTAAATGGTGACGCAGCACTCTGGCGGGCGGGCCCGGAAGTCAAAGGGCTCGTCTTTACGTCGCGGAATCCGTGGGTTTTTGTTGTTGTCCTTGCTCGCTGCGGCGGAATGTCGCATCATTTCAGTTCGGGCGATTGCCCGTGGTCGCGGCTTGCCCGCCGGGACCCGACCGGGAGGAGATGCCATGAACGTTGCGGCGATTTTGAAGGCGAAAGGCCCGGAGGTGGTGACGGTCGATCCGAACGCCACGCTGGGTCAGGTAGCGACGACGCTGAGCGAACGGCGGATCGGCGCCATTGTCGTGATGCAGGACCGCAAGGTGCTCGGCATCGTCTCGGAGCGCGACGTCATCAAGGCGATCGCGCGGGTCGGCGCGGCGGCGCTGACGACGCCGGTGCGCGAGGCCATGACGTCGCGCATCATCACCTGCGGCCTCAACGACTCGATCGACGAATTGATGGATTCGATGACGGCGGGGCGGTTCCGCCATCTGCCGGTGATCGAAAACGGCGAGCTTGTCGGGATCGTTTCGATCGGCGACGTGGTGAAGCACCGGATCGCCGAGACGGTGATGGAGACCGAAGCGCTGAAGCTCTATATCGCCACCGGCTGACGGTTGCTTGAGCAGCAACGGTTGCCGGAGTGGTGCGTTTTCACAACCCAGGGTCGTCATGGCCCGCTTTATGCGGGCCATCCACGTCTTCGCGACACGGAAAAGCGAGCAAGAAAGTCGTGGATGACCCGGACAAGCCGGGTCATGACGGTTAAATTTGAGTCTGAGAGCATTTCAAGACACCGGAAGTGACTGCAAACCCTCAACCGGACAGCAGTGAAATAAACCGGCCCATCGCGACTCTCCAACAATCTCCTACTGCATCAATTCAATCGTCTCGTGGATATGCGGGATGGCGTCTTCGGCTGCTTCCTCGCCGAGACGGATCAGTTCGTCGGCGTGGTCGAAGTCGAGCAGGCTCAGATGGCCGACTTTCGGCGCGATCATCACGTCGGGCGGGTCGCCGGCCATGCGCATGCGGCCGAGCCGATCCTGAACGATGTTGAGCGAGGCCAGCATCACGCTGGCGATGCCGGGGCCGCGCTTGCGGCCACCGATGACGCGGCGCATCAGCTCCTGTTCGGGCGTCTTCTTCCAGCGCAGGGTTTTCAGCTTTTCGCGGATGCGGGCGGCGACGGGCGTGGCTTCGCCCTGCGTCAGCGAGGCATCTTCCTCCGCGGTCGTTTCCTCCTCGATGCGTTCCTGCAATTCGCGGAAGAGTTCGTCTTCCGGCAGGGCGGGCGGCGCGCCGCCGATATAGCCGGGGAAACGCGCGGACCGGGTCTGGCGATGGATCGAGGGGTCGAAGGGATCGTTGTTGAGATTGACCGCAATGACGACACGGGCGCCGAGCGCGCGGGCGACCGAAACCGGCACGGGGTTGACCAGCGCGCCGTCGATCAGCCAGCGGCCGTCGACGGCAACGGGTGCGAAGACGCCGGGCAGCGCATAGGAGGCGCGGATCGCCTGGGTGAGATCGCCCTTGTGCAGCCAGAGTTCGTGGCCGGTGGTCAGTTCGGTGGCGACGCTGACAAAGGTGCGTTCCAGGTCTTCAATGCGCAGATCGGCAAGCTGTTCGCGCATCAGTTCGGCGAGTTTCGAGTCTCCGATCAGGCCCGATGAACGGAAGCGCAGATCGAGCAGGCTCAACATGCGCCGCCGTGTCAGCGAACGGGCGAAATCCTCCAGCGGGTCCAGCCGGTTTGCCACGAGGCAGCCGCCGACAAGCGCGCCGATCGACGTGCCGGCAACGATGTCGGCTTCGATGCCGGCGCGGGACAGAGCGCGCAGCACGCCGATATGCGTCCATCCGCGCGCGACGCCGGCGCCAAGGGCGATGCCGATTTTCGGTTTGGGCATGCGAATCGACTTCATGGTGAAACCCGACGCTTGTCAGACAATGCAACAGCGCCGCCTCGCGGGAAAGGCGACGCCGGCTGTATGGGCGGTAAATGTGACCGAATTTCAACGCCGCTCAGCGTTGCGGCAATATGGTGTTTTGCAGTTCTACATGCGAATTAATCTTCGTCTCGCAATTGGGCTTCGAGTAGGTCGGCGAGATAAGATTCCAAGGCAGAGAATTCAAGATTCCCTTCATCCCAAGCCCGATCCGCTTCTCTCAATGCGGCATAGTACGGTTCGCGGTTGTCTCTAATGCGCTCCGGCACAGTTTTACGGCCAGGCAGCAAGGTGCCTGCTCGAGCGCAAAGCAAATAGTAGCAGGTAGCCCTTGCAGTACGTCCGTTTCCTTCAATGAACGGATGAATCCACAGCAATCTCCATAGACCGTATGCCGCCAGCTCTGTCGGTGACCAGTTGAACCAATTTTCGTGGAGAGTGGAAATGAACCTGTCTATTAGCTCGGGTACGTCTTTGAAATGTGGAGGTTTGTGATTTCCAACGTAAATTGGTTCTTCCCGAAATCTTCCGCCAAATTGAGAGATGTTGGCGACAGCCACATGGTTCAATGCCCAAAGCACATATTTATCGAACGCTGTGTGGCCTTGGAGCAGTCCAATTTCAATGCAATTGGTTAGAAGGTCGTATTGTCGAATGAGATTGCGCTCTTGGACCTGCGCATATAGTTCGGGGGATTGTTCCTCAATGACGATCATCGACGAACGCTCCCCCGGCTTTTGTTTCGCAGATCATGCGACGATTAGACGATTTCGCCTCGAAGCATCACGCGCTGACTCTTTCGTGATGCGGTCGGCTCCGGCGGGCGCGTTGCCATAAGCGAAACTTGCACGTTGCTCCTGCAGTTGCTCGTCGGTCACGCCCTTCTGACGTGCTTCTGCAATCAGCGCATCAAGTTGAGGCCTTGGCGGTGCCTTTGTCAGTGTTGGTTTGCGTGCGGCCATATCGGTTGCTCCCAGATAAGGAGTCAGTGTAGCTCCTGAGTCTCATCTATTACAGTGATTTGCGGTATCTTTTAAGCGCCCCAACGCAACATATTGCGCTTGGAGATTAAATTTTCTCTATATTTATGTCATATATAGCTCGAATGGAGGGGCCCGGGGATAAGGTCGAGGGGCATCAATCCGCCCGGGTCAATCTCGTTGCGCCGGTGCGTTCGAGCGTGGCGGGGAGCTTGCCGAGCGGCACACGGCGGTAGAAGCAGGCCTTGTAGCCGACATGGCAGCAGCCGCCGTCGCCGCCGACTTCGACTTTCAGCCAGACCGTGTCCTGATCGCAATCGGTGCGGAGTTCCTTCACGGTCTGGATCTGACCGCTGGTGTCGCCCTTGTGCCAGAGTTCGTTGCGGCTGCGGCTCCAGTACCAGGCTTCGCCGGTTTCGATGGTGCGGGCCAGCGCCTCGGCGTTCATCCAGGCGACCATCAGCAGTTCGCCCGTATTCGCATCCGTCGTGACGGCGGTGATGAGGCCATCGCGGTCGAATTTCGGCGCGAAGGCCGCGCCTTCCTCGATTTCCTGCGCCGTGCCGCGCGGTGCGAAGGGGGATGTGCCTGTCATGTCCTGTTCCTGAATTGAAAAGGCCCCGCCATTCAGATGAAGGCGGGGCCTCTTGTCAAAACCTGCGTCTCGACTGGCTCAGTATCCGCGGATCATCTGCATGAAACGGGCTTCCATCCGCGGATCGTCGCGGAAGACGCCGGTGAACTGCGTGGTGATGGTGGCGACGTCGGGCTTCTTGATGCCGCGCGTCGTCATGCATTGATGCTTCGCCTCGATCAGGATGGCGACGCCCTGCGGCTGCAGCGCGGCGTTGATCGTGTCGGCGATCTGCGCCGTCATGGTTTCCTGCGTCTGCAGGCGGCGGGCGAAGATCTCGATGACGCGGGCGAGCTTGGAAATGCCCACGACCTTCCTGGTCGGCACATAGGCGATATGCGCGCGGCCGAGAATGGCGACCATGTGGTGCTCGCAATGCGACTCGATGTTGATGTCGCGCAACATCACCATGTCGTTGTAACCCTCGACTTCCTCGAAGGTGCGGCTCAATTCCTTGAAGGGGTCTTCGTTGTAGCCCTCGAAGAATTCCTCATAGGCGCGCACGACGCGGCCGGGCGTGTCGATCAGGCCCTCGCGGTCGGGGTTGTCGCCGGCCCATGCGATGAGGGTGCGGACGGCGGCTTCGGCCTCTTCGCGGCTCGGCTTTTCAACGGCAGACAGGCGGTCGTCCTCCGTCCGGGCCCGGAGCCCATCAACTACAGCATTCATGTCCATTCGACCAATCTCGTTAGGGGTTTCCCGGCAGCTTGTCCTCTACGTGGAGGGCCGGCATCCGGTTCAAGTCACGGGCTGAATTCCCCATCGAAATCCCGAGGAAAGCCGCCCGTTTTGCCCATCAAGCACGGGGTCTTATGCCATGCTGAAGCTGATGTGACATCGTCTCAACCATGCATATAGCCTTGCGGAAACGGCCTATCAAGACCCGCAGGACAGCGAGGCGGCGCAAAATGCGGCAGACGGCGGGGCCGGTTGGTTAATTCTTAAAGGCTTGCCGGGCAGGATGGGCTCGCTTAATAAAGGGCACGAAGCGCTCCCGCAGGCGGGAGCGATTCGCGGATTTCGGAGATTTCGGGCCATGGTTCGCCTGACGACATGTTGTCGAACTTCGCCGACCACGGGTGGCACGACCACCCGTTGCGCGGCCGGCTGTCCGGCCGCCTGAGGCCCGTCGTCGCACGGGCCGCACCCCGCGAAGCCCCGACGACATAAAGGCCTGCCCGATGAACGCCCAACCCAACCGACACAAGCTCGTTCTCTACAACACGCTGACGCGCCAGAAGGAAATCTTCGAGCCCGCGGACCCTGCGCGCGTGACGATGTATGTGTGCGGGCCGACGGTCTACAACCACGCCCATATCGGCAATGCGCGGCCGGCCGTGGTGTTCGACGTGCTGGCGCGGTTGCTCAGGCGGCTCTACCCGCATGTGGTTTATGCGCGCAACATCACCGATATCGAGGACAAGATCATCGCCGCCGCGAAAGAGCAGGGCGTCGAGATTTCGGTCGTGACCGAGAAATACGCGCAGATCTATCGCGACGACATGGGCGTGCTCGGCGTGTTGCGGCCCGACCTCGAGCCGAAAGCGACGGAGAGTGTCGCCGAGATGATCTCGATGATGGAGCGCCTCATCGCCAGCGGCAACGCCTATGCGGCGGAGGGGCATGTGCTCTTTCACGTACCGAGCTTTGCCGGATACGGGAAGTTGTCGGGGCGGGACCGCGACGACATGATCGCGGGCGCGCGGGTCGAAGTGGCGCCGTATAAAAAAGACCCGGCCGATTTCGTGCTGTGGAAGCCGAGTACGCCCGACCAGCCCGGCTGGGACAGCCCCTGGGGACGCGGGCGGCCCGGCTGGCATATCGAATGCTCGGCGATGATCGAGAAGCATCTCGGCCAGACCATCGACATTCATGGCGGCGGCATCGACCTGCAGTTTCCGCATCACGAGAACGAGCTGGCGCAATCGACATGCACGCATGGGGCGCCGCTGGCGCGGTTCTGGCTGCATAACGGCTTCGTCAACATGGGCGCCGAGAAGATGTCGAAGTCGCTCGGCAATGTGCTGCTGGTGCACGATCTGATCGGCCAGGCGCCCGGCGAGGCGATCCGGCTGGCGCTGTTGAACGCGCATTACCGGCAGCCGCTCGACTGGACGGAAGAGGGGCTGGCGCAGGCGAAGCGCATGCTCGACCGGCTTTACGGCGCGCTCAAGGGGCTCGCCGACGTCAAATCCGAGCCGACCAACGATGCGGCGCCGGACGAGTTCATGGCGGCGCTGACCGACGATCTCAACACGCCGAAAGCGCTGGCGGTGCTGTTCGATCTCGCCAAACAGGCCAATACCGCGACCGATCCCGGCACGCGGGCGCAGCTCAAGGCGGCGCTGATCGGCGCGGGGCGGCTGATCGGCTTGCTCGAAATGACGCCCGAGGCCTGGTTTGCAGGCGCGGGGGCGGCTTCCCATATCGATGGGGATGAGGTCGAACGGCTGATCGCGGCGCGCAATGCGGCGCGCAAGGCCAAGGATTTCGCCGAGGCCGACCGCATCCGCGGCGCGCTTGCCGATATGGGCGTGGCGATTGAAGATGGACCGCAAGGCACAAGCTGGAGAGTGGCGGGCTAGATGCTCAACGAGATCTACAACAAGCGCATTCTCGAACTTGCGGCGGATATTCCGTTCAGCGAGCGCTTGTCCGCGCCCGACGCCTCGGCGACGGCGGTGTCGAAGCTGTGCGGTTCGAAGGTGACGGTCGATGTGAAGCTCGACGCTGACGGCCGGGTCGCGGACTACGGCGCGGATGTGAAGGCTTGTGCGCTCGGGCAGGCGTCGTCCTCCATCATGGCGCGGCATGTGATCGGCGCGAGCGCCGCCGAGCTGCACGAAGTCGGCGCGGCGATGCGGGCGATGCTGAAAGAGGGCGCCGCGCCGCCGCGCGAGATTTTCGGCGGCAAGTGGAAAGACCTCGAAGTGCTGGAGCCGGTGCGCGACTACAAGGCGCGCCATGCCTCGACGCTATTGGTGTTCGACGCGGTGGAGGAGGCGGTGGAGACCGCGCTTGCCGCCAAACGGGGGAGTGGGACTGCCGCGCAGACCGGGACCGCCACTAGCACCGGCCCGGCCGCCTGAAGCGCCGGGCCCGGCCGCTCCCGCGTTTCCGCCCGGGCGGCTTTTTTCCAGACGAATCAATCGGATCGCAGACGTGGCGGTTTCCGCCTCGGTTGTGCGCCCTCCGATTAAAAGCTAACAAGTGCGTGTAACTTTGGTTTGTCGCGTTTTCGAACCGCAAAAGTGGAGTCCACTTTTGCTGAAAACGCTTCCCGACGTGGTTTCCCATGCGGCGCGACCTCCTTTCGCTCCCGATGCGCGGCCTGATCCGGTTCTATCAGTGGTTCATTTCGCCGCTGCTGGGGCCCTCCTGCCGCCATCTGCCGACCTGCTCGGACTACACAATGCAGGCGATGGAGCGGCATGGCGGGTGGCGCGGTTTCTGGATGGGGCTTGCGCGCATCGCGCGGTGCCACCCCTGGGGCAGCCACGGCTTCGACCCGGTGCCGGAGCGGCTGGAGGACCAGCCCGTCTGGGCGCCGTGGCGATACGGGCGTTGGCGGATGCCGCCGGCGCCGCCGGAATGCACGCACGGAACGCATTGAGAGAAAGACAATGATCAAGCTGAAACTTCCCGACGGTTCCGTTCGTGAACATGAGAAACCGCTCGACGGGCTCGCCTTCGCCGA
>JAHBYM010000120.1 GCA_019635975.1 Parvibaculum sp.
CGACCGGCGGCTCGGCCCACGGCAAGGGTGCGCCCTCGTAAAGCCGTACCAGCGCGCCCGCCAGCAGGATGATCGCAATCGTGTTGAGATAGAGCAGAAACCGCATAAACGCCCCAACCGTTCCACTGCCGTCAGTTCAGCGACCGTGACCGTTTCAGTATGACACATTGCGGCGCGCGATCCCGTGCCGCCACCGGGACCGCGCCGCTTTCGCCTCTCTGTAAGCAAAGAGCGTACCCTGTTCTTTTGGTCTATTATGGTAAACGGGTTTCTTTAATAGGCTGCATTAGATGTCAGTTGCGTAGGCCCATATCCGTGTTGTCCAGCGCTCCGTCGCAAGCCGATTTCGGGGAACCCCCGCTTGAAAGAAAAAAAGACCGCCGAGGGCATTGCGACCGCGCCCAAGCGTGCCGGCCGCCGGCGACGCCAGACGCGGCAGCGGACGCCGGGCGGCGCGAAACCGCTGATCGGCGAATTGGCGGTGGCCTCCGGCCTGACGCTGCCCGATGTCATTGCAGCGGCGCTCGACCGGCAGCGCCACTGGGGAACGTCGCTTGGCCGCGTGATGGTGAGCACCGGCGCGGCGCGGCTGGTCGACATGGCACGTCTTTACGCCGCACAGCACGGCATCCCGTTCGTCAACCTGCTAACCGATCCGCGAGATCGGTCGCTGCGGCGGGCGGACGAAATCGACTTCTACCTGCGCGAGCAGTGCCTGCCCTGGCGGCGGCACGGCGCCGAGACGATTTATGTGGCGGCAGACCCGCCAACGGCGCGCGCGGCAATCGCGCAACATGAAGGGCGACCGCAACCGGTCTTCGTTACTTCGCCACGCGACATCGACCGTACGATCATGAACGAGTTCAGCGACGCGCTGAACGAGAGGGCAATTTTCAACCTCGCACGGCAGATGCCGGAAAGCTCGGCCGCGATCCCCGTTACGCGCCGGCAGGCGATCGTCCTGGCCGGATTTGCAATCTTCGCCCTCGCCGCCCTCTTTGCGGCCCCCACGACCGCGTTCGTGATGCTCAACGTTGTGCTTGGTCTTTGCTTTTTCGCCGTCGCTGCTTTGCGATACACCTCGATTTTCGTCGGCACGATGGCGCAACCGACCGCGGAGGAACGCGCCTATGAAAGCCGCGGCGCGCCGCCGGACGATGCATTGCCGGTCTATACGGTCATGGTACCGCTCTACGACGAGGCGCGCGTGCTGCCGATCATCGCGCGGGCATTGCAGGACCTCGACTATCCGGCGTCGAAGCTCGACATCAAGTTCGTGTTCGAGGAGAGCGACATCGCGACATGGGAAGCTGCCAAGGCGTTGAAACTTCCCGACCATTTCGATTTCATCCGTGTGCCAACGAGCCTGCCGCGGACCAAGCCGAAGGCCTGCAATTTCGCGCTCCCCTTTGCACGGGGCGAGCTCCTCGTCATTTACGATGCGGAAGACCTGCCGGAGCCGCTGCAGCTCAAAAAGGCGGTCGCGGCATTTGCACTGGGCGACGAAAGGCTGGCGTGTGTGCAGGCGCAGCTCAACTATTACAACTGGAACGAAAACTGGCTGACGCGGCAATTCGCCATCGAGTACGCCTCTTTCTTCGATTTGCTTCTGCCGACGCTGGTGCGGCTCGGCCTGCCGATCCCGCTTGGCGGCACGTCGACTCATTTCCGCATCGACGCATTGCGCACGGTCGGCGCGTGGGATCCGAACAATGTGACGGAAGATGCCGACCTCGGACAGCGCTTCGCACTGATGGGCTACCGCTGCGGGATCATACGCTCGACGACGCAGGAAGAAGCCAATTGCCGTCTCAACAACTGGGTCCGCCAGCGCTCGCGTTGGGTCAAGGGCTGGATGCAGACCTATCTGGTCCGGATGCGCCACCCCGTGCGGCTCTACCGGGCGTTGGGTTTCCGGGGATTTGTCGGTTTCCAGATCGTGATGGGCGGATTTTCGTTGTCGAACCTGCTCCACCCGCTGTTCTACGCAAGCATGGTGCTGGCGCTCATCCTTGCCGGCGGACCGGGCGGATTTCAGCACGGTACGGCACTGGCCAATTTCAATGTTGCCGTCCTGGTGTCCGGCTATTCCTTTTCCATCGCCGCCGGGATGGCGGCCGTGGCCTCCCGCGGTCTGGCGCCGCTATTCGTGCAGACGCTGATGATGCCCGCCTATTGGCTGCTGATCTCGGTCGCGGCCTACAAGGCGATCTGGCAGCTCGCCACCAGGCCCTTCCACTGGGAAAAGACCGACCACGGCCTTAGCCGCATGATGGCGGCACAACTCGCCCGGCTGCAAACTTCCCCGAATACGGCCAAAATCCCACACGGAAGCAGCTTCTCGAGCGATCCGCACTAACGAATCGATAAAGAGTTTCGGCCATAGTCGGGAAAGGCGCCGGGCAACGGCGGGCGAGCGAACGAGAGACGAAAATGGCACAGGACAATACGGCGGCGGATACCAAGACCATCGGCCCCGAGAGATACGCGCAACTGGGCGTACTCATCGTCGAAGACACGCAGTACATGGCCAACCTGCTGCGCGGCATCCTGTCGGGCCTCGGCGTTCGCAACATAACAAGCGTTCGCTCCGGCGAAGAAGCACTGAGCGCGCTGATGCGCGGCAAGGTCGATCTGGCGATCATGGACGATCTCGAACCGCCGCTCGACGGGCTCTCCGTCGTGCGCGCCATTCGGACCGCCGACGAAAGCGAACTCAGCACTATTCCGGTCATCTATGTGACCGAACAACGCGAGCGGGGTGCAATCATCGCGGCGCGGGACGCGGGCGTAACGGAAATTCTGTCCAAGCCCTTCTCGGCGCAGCAGCTGACAACCCGCATCGAGACGGTTCTGACCCGGCCCCGTGCAATCGTGCGCTCGGCGGAATTCACCGGGCCCGACCGCCGCCGCCGCGACGGCAAGGCGCCGGTCAAGCGCCGCGAAGCCGATCGCAAGAGCTGACGTTCAGGCGCAGGCCGTCTTGTAGTCCTCGCGCAGCAGGTTTTTCTGAACCTTGCCCATGGTGTTGCGCGGCAGGCTTTCGACGAAGAAAGCCCGCTTCGGCACCTTGTAGTTGGCGATCTTTTCCCTCAACCGCGCAATGAGCGTCGCCTCGTCGAGCGCCGCGCCTTCGCGCAGCACGACCACCGCGACACCGGCCTCGCCGAAATCGGGATGCGGTACGCCGACGATGGCCGATTCCAGAACTTCGGCCATGTCGTCAACCAGTTCCTCGATCTCCTTCGGGTAGACGTTGAAGCCGCCGGAGATGATGAGGTCCTTGGCGCGGCCGACCAGATGCACATAACCGTCGGCGTCGATCATTGCGATGTCGCCGGTTCGAAACCAGCCGCCCTCCGCAAATTCGGCCGCCGATTTTTCGGGCATCCGCCAATAGCCGGAAAAGACATTGGGGCCGCGCACCTCGAGACCGCCGATCTCGCCCGGGGCGCGCGGCAGGCCATCCTCGTCCGTCACGCGCAGCTCGACACCCGGCAGAGGGAACCCCACCGTGCCAGCGCGGCGTTCGCCGTCATAGGGGTTCGATGTGTTCATGCCGGTTTCGGTCATGCCGTAGCGTTCAAGGATTGCATGACCGGTGCGCGCCCGGAATGTCTCGAAGGTTTCGGCGAGCAAGGGGGCGGAACCGGAGGTGAACAAGCGCATATGCCCGACCAGCGCGGCATTGAAGTCGTCCCCGGCAAGCAGGCGCGTATAGAAAGTCGGCACACCCATGAAAGTGGTGGCGCGCGGCAACAAGGCGATCACATCGGCGCGGTCGAATTTCTGCCGCCAGATCATTTTCGCGCCCGACAGAAGCGCACAATGACAGGCGACAAAAAGTCCGTGCGCATGGAAAATCGGCAGGGCATGCAACAGTACATCCGCATCGGTGAAACGCCAGGCGTCGCGCAGCGCCAATCCATTGGCCGCGAGGTTGCCATGCGTCAGCATGGCGCCCTTCGGCTTTCCGGTGGTTCCCGACGTATAGAGAATGACCGCCAGATCGTCCGCGCCGCAGGTGGCGGGCGGAACCGCGTCCGCAACCGCCGCGACCGCGTCGATGAAACTGCCATGCGCGTCGGCGTCGAGCGTCAGCACATGCGGCACGCCGCGCCGAGCGGCGATGCCGGCGATGGCGGTTTCCGCGGCGGGGTCGCAAACGATCAGCGCGGGCTCGGCATCGCCGACAAGATAGTCGACCTCCTCGACGCGATAGGCGGTGTTCATGGGCAAGAACACGAAGCCGCCACGCAAACAGGCCAGATAGATCACCAGCGCCTCGGGCGACTTTTCGACCTGCAGGGCAATGCGGTCGCCGGGCTTCAGGCCAAGCTGCGCAAAGAGCGCTGTGTAGCGCGCGGCATAAGCGGACAGGCGATCGAAGGACCAGTCGCGCGGCCCGTGGGTGCGGCCCGGCACCTCAAGGGCAAGGCGCGTGCGGTCGTCGGGGAAGGACGATTCGATCAGCGTATAGAGGGAGAGGCTCATTCGGACCTCGGGCGGAACAACGGATGCCCGACTTATACAAGAAGCGTCGGCGCACCGCATTACCCCGTGCGCTGCATGTGGAGAATATGCAGGTGGCGCTCGTACTGGCCCAGAAGGTCGGCGATGATCTGGTCCTTGGTGTAGCCCAGAATGTCGTAGCCCTGCCCGCCGTCGCGCAACGACACTTCGGCCCGCCATGTGCGTTCCGGCCCTTCGCGCTCACCTTCGAGCATCGACATGGCAAATGCCGGCAAGACGACGCCGCGCAACGATACATCGTAGCGAAATTCGTCCTCGCCGCCATGACCCACGGTGAGCGAGACCTTGCTGTCGGCGACCGTCAGCTCGGTTTCCATGCCGCGCCCGCGTATTTCGGTTGCGACGTCTTCGAGAGCCGGGGCGACCGTCGCGCGCATGAAGGCGATGGCCCGCTCGCGCGTCGGCTGAAGGAGCAGCGCGCTCAGGCGCTGGCGCCAGGGTACCGGCGGATGACCGCCGCCAAGCGCGACAGGCATCGTATCCTGCAGGGCTCTTTGCCGTGCCGTCTCCTGGCGGAGCGCCGTGAACAGCCCGTAGCAGATCAGCAGCATGATTGCCGCGAGCGGAAAGCCGCCGGCGATGGCGCCGGTTTGCAACGCGGCGAGGCCACCCGCCAGCAAAAGAATTGCCGCGACCAGTCCTTGCGTCAGCGCCCAGAAAACGCGCTGCCAAACGCGCGGCTCGATATTGCCGCCCGCCGTTATGATGTCGATGACGAGACTGCCGCTATCCGAGGATGTGACAAAGAAAGTGATGATCAGGACTGTGGCCATGGTCATGGTGACGGTGGCGAGCGGCAAATGCTCGAGGAACTGAAAAAGCGCCACCGCGACATCGGCCTCGACCGCCGCAACCATCGACGCCGCGCCCGACAGCTCCATCGAGAGCGCCGTGTTGCCGAAGCCGGTGAACCAGAGAAAGGTGAAGCCCGACGGAACCAGCAAAACGCCGATCACAAATTCGCGGATCGTGCGCCCGCGCGATATGCGGGCAATGAACATGCCGACAAAGGGCGACCAGGAAATCCACCAGCCCCAATAGAAAAGCGTCCAGCCACCAATCCAGTCATTGGGCCGATAGGCGTAGAGCGTGAAGGTGCGGCCGACGATGTCGCTGAGATAGGCGCCTGTGTTCTGCATCGCGGCCTGCAACAGGAAAACGGTCGGGCCGGCGGCGAAGACGAAGACGATCAGCAGGACCGCCAGCGTCAGATTGAGTTCCGAAAGCCGCCGGATGCCCCGGTTGAGGCCGGAGGCGACCGAAATCGTGGCGAGCAACGCGATACCGGCGACCAGCGCCACCTGAATGTCAATGCCGATCGGGATGCCGAGCAGATAGTTGAGGCCGGCATTCACCTGCATCACGCCGAGACCGAGCGAGGTGGCGACGCCGAACATCGTGCCGAGCACGGCGAAAATGTCGACCAGATGGCCGGGCCAGCCATGGATGCGCTCGCCGATCAATGGATAGAGCGCCGAGCGCGGCGACAAGGGCAAGCCCTGTCGAAACGAAAAATAGGCAAGCGCCAGCCCCATCACTGCGTAGATCGCCCAGGCGTGCAGTCCCCAGTGAAAGAACGAAAGCTGCATGGCGTTGCGCGCGGCCTCGACCGTGCCGCCCTCGCCGTCGGGCGGCGACGCAAAATGCAGCACGGGTTCAGCGACGCCGTAGAACATGATGCCGATGCCCATGCCGGCGCTGAAAAGCATCGCAAACCACGAGCGGGTTGAAAAATCGGGTTCGGAATCGTCTGGCCCGAGCCTGATGCGGCCCATCGAACTCAGCGCGACGCCGACGGCGAATATCAGGAAGGTGGCGACGGCCGCGACATAGAACCAGCCGAACTCCCGGACGATGAAGGATTGAATGTCGGCAAAGACCGAGGCCGCAAAGGATGGCGCGGAGGCGGCGAAGGCGATCGCGGCGAAGATCAGCGCGGCGGAACCGAGAAATACCGGCACATTCGCCTGAAAAATCGGGGGCTTTTCCCGACCTTGTTCCCTGCCTGCCATGGCCAGCTTCCTCCCGGACGATCTTAAAATGCGCAAATGGTATGTGGAGCAGCGAAGGGGCGCGCTGCGGTGCATCGGCTGGTTATGTGATTTCGAGGCAAGCATTGCACAGCTCGCCCGCCGGGCCAACCCGCAAACTCCTCCGGAATCGCTGGCATTTCGCCAGGCACCAAAACGGGTTAGCCTCGACTGCACTCACTTTCGATCCTGATTTCAGAGAGGATTTTCCGTGCGCTCGACCTTGTTCACCGCGCTCTTCACGGCCGCGGCTTCGTTCCAGCCCGCATCCGCCGCGACGCTCACGCCGCCGGACACGGCGTATAGCGCCGTGCGGACGGTCGAGGCGCAGGGCATGACGATGAACAGCAAGGTCTATTACGACCGTGGCACGGAGCGTTGGGAAACGACGATGCAAGGTGTGCGGCAGGTAACGATCCTGCTGCCCGACGAAAAGAAGATGCTGATGTATATGCCGG
Source organism: Parvibaculum sp. (assembly GCA_019635975.1). GTDB lineage: Bacteria > Pseudomonadota > Alphaproteobacteria > Parvibaculales > Parvibaculaceae > Parvibaculum. The sequence goes on from JAHBYM010000120.1 coordinate 7,022, forward strand.
ACATGAACATGGCGATGGAAATGAACATGGACGATGTCGCCGATTACGGGATCGGCGAGATATACGATGAGGGCATCGAGACCGAAAAGCTCGGCGAGGAAACCGTGGAAGGCGAACGGACAACCAAGTACCGCATCGACCGCGCGGAAGATGCAGCGACCGTTTTCGTCTGGCTGACGCGTGACGGCATTCCGGTGAAGGCCGAGGGCGCAAGCGCCGCCGGGAAATTCTCGATGGCGCTGAGCGAACTTCAGCGTGGAGCGCAGGACGCGGCGCTGTTTCGCCTGCCCGACGGTGTGACGGCAACGAAAATGCCGGCGGGCATGCCACCACCGGCGGCGTCGCGCTAGACCAGAACCGAGCCTAGTGTAATCGCCGCAAAAAGAACCAGGCCGAGAAGAAGGCCCAAGGTGCCGGCGACGAGATGTCGTGCGATCGACATGTTTTCCATCCTGGAAATCAGCGTTCGAGACTTGCAGGATGGCGCGGCGCCGGGACCGGCGCATGACCCATATAGGCCATACCGGAGGGCGGCAAGCGGAGAGCTG
>JAHBYM010000121.1 GCA_019635975.1 Parvibaculum sp.
CGAAAAGAAGAAAACCAATCTCTTCGTGGTTGAGGACGGCAAGCCTGTCGGCGTCGTCCACATCCACGACTTCCTGAAAATCGGCGTCGTCTAGTCGGCACATCGCGCACCGGCTGTCACAATTGCCTGTCGAAACCGCGTCGCCGCGCCACAAGAGCGAATCGGCGAGGCCCGGCAACCGCCTGGCGCCGCCGGCTGACCCATCGCATCAGCCACTGTCATCGTACTGTCAAAAATCTGTCACAAATCCATTTCGTTCGTCTGCCTGACCAGCGCCGCGCTGCCACTTGCCAAGGCACCGGAAATCCGGATTTGCCAGCATGGCAAAGCCGCCCACTGAGACGACCGCACAGACAGTCCTGGCAAAATATGCCGGGGACATCTTGTGGCCGGCAAGACACAAGCCGCGACAGGGTGATGGTTAATGCGTACCGAATTTGCTTGCCTGAGCATCGAATACCCGCACAAATAAGTTGGAAAGAAATAGAGCGGGAGGGGACCGCGGATGCGGCCCGACGCCGAACGGGAATTCATCGACATTGTATATGGCGCGGTCGGCGAGCCGGGCTACTGGCAGCGCGCAGCCACGGCCTTTTCGAAGACGGTCGAGGGCGGCGTCGCACAGATCAGCGCCTATGGCCCGCACGTGACCGACGTCCATTTTTATGCGGTCCCGGACTTCGTTCCGCAGGACACGGTCGATGACTACACCAACCGCTATATCGATGAGGACCCGCGCATGGCGGCGGCCGCCGGCAGGACCGGCCGGATGATCGGCTGTCACGAATACATGGATGTCGAGGCTTTCGAGCGCACGGCGATCGTCAACGAGTTTCTCGACCGCAAGGCGATGAACCTGCGCTGGTGCGCCGCGCATATCGAAAATCTCGGCGGCGGCGCGACGATGCTGGTCAGCATGATGCGCCCGCGCGACCGGGGGCATTTCGAAAAGCGCGAACTGCGCACCCTGGAACGCCTGTCGCATCACCTGCACCGCGCGGCCCGGCTTCACATCGATCTTGCCCGGAGCGAGCTGGCCTCGGCGCGCTTCGAGACGACGCTCGACCGGCTCGCCGACGCCGTCTTCGTTTGCGACCGCGACGGACGCATCCTGCACATGAACGAGGCGGGCGCCTCGCTGATCGGGCGCGGCGACACCTTGCGCGCGATCCGCGGCACTCTGCGGCCGGCGGCCGCCGAGGCGGGTATGGCCTTCGTCCGGGCCGCGTATGCGGCGGCCGATCCGCTCTTGGGCGAAACGGCGCGGCCGAGCCTTGCCCTGCGCGGGCCGGAGGGTACCTTGCCGCTGCTGGCCCGTTTCCACACCCTGCCGCCCGGCCTCGGGCCGGATCTCCGCAACATGCGCGGCGAGGTACTGATCGTGATCCGCGATCCGAACCTGCCGGCGCGTCACGACGAAACCGCGCTCAGAGCCCTCGGCTTCACGCCGGCCGAGACGGCGCTGACACTGGCGCTGGCCGACGGCCGGACGCTCGCCGAACACGCGGCCGATCGCGGCGTCACGCTGGAGACGGTGCGCAGTCAGCTCAAGGGCGCGATGTCCAAGGCCGGCGTGTCGCGCCAGGCGGAACTTGTGCGGCTTGCGATGCGCTATGCGGGGTAGGCGGCGAAGACCGCCGAAGACATCCCCCGAACGGGTGAAGACCGCGCTGCCGTCATCGCGGAAAATGGCCCGGCGGGACATTCGCGCCCTGCGCGCATGCGTGGCTTGAGTTCTGTTTCGACACTGTCCGGAAACTTGAGCCGCACCGCAACCCGCAGGCCCGGCTCCGGTTCGATGGACCGAAGCGGAGGGGCTAGCCCATGAAAACGATCTGTGTGGCACTTCTAGCCGGATTTCTTGTTGCCGGCTGCACCGACTACGGACCGTATCGGCCTAAAGTCGGTGAAAAGGCCTGTCAGGAGCCATTCTATCTGGGCGGCGCAAATGACGAGCGCGCACCGGGGGGACACGATCCGCGCTGCGCCATTCAGCAGCATATCATTGCCGGCCACGAGACCGGGTACCACCTTGCCTTTATCGAGTTTGACGAACGCAAGACATCCAGCGAGACGCCCAAGTACAACGAGAAGCAGTATGAAGCGTTCAAGAATCATCTGGCCAAGAGCGAGAAAAACTATCTGATTGTCTTCGTACATGGCTGGCGCCACGACGCGGCCATCGGAGACGGCGACGTCAGACGATTTCGTGTCTTCCTCGCCTATGCGCGCAGCTTCCTCGACCAGCGCTGCAAGACGGCCACACGCTATTGCGGTCATTCGCTGACCGGTCTCTATATCGGCTGGCGCGGTCGCGCCTTCGCCGAACCGGTGGACAACGATTTCGGCCCGTGGACCGCCGGCGCACTTCCGACTTTCTGGAGCCGCAAGGCGCAGAGCGAGGAACACGCAAAACCGGTCTATAGGCTTCTGAGGGACATATCGCGCAGCCTCGAGCTCGATGCCGGCGATGTCGCGGCCAACAAGATGCTGGTCATGGGTCATTCCTTTGGCGGCAACATGCTTGCGACCGCACTGCGCGACAGGATGACCAAGCGCATCGCAGCGCACGAATGTGGAGCGACATTCCGGCCGCCGCTGGGCGACCTGGTCTTTCTGGTCAATCCCGCGTCCGAGGCGCGGAACTGGACCAAAATCCAGCGACGTTTACGCGAACGACTGGGGCTTTCCGGTACCGATACAACAGGCTATTCGGAATCATTCTTCCCGAAACATCAAAGACCGGTCTATGTCTCTTTCACGTCGGTATGCGAGTGGGCCGAGGCAGACCTGAAGAAAAAGAACAAGAACGGCGAGAAGATAGTGCTGAAGCTCGCCTGCGACACGGCGACGAACCGCTGGTTCAGGTGGGGACAGTTTGCCGCCTTGAAATTCGACCCCGAAACAAACCGCACATTCGGCCACATGAATCCCGATCTCGAAAAAATCGATGTCGACGGACAAGAGCAATACCGTTTCCCCTATGGGGCAAGTCACGAATTCTCCATCCTCGACAGCCTCGAAATAGGAACAACATTCTCGGGCGCCTCATTACCCGAACGATCAGAATGCATCATTGCCGACAATTGGCTCACCGACGCGCGAAACAATTGGCCACCGCGCGGGAGACGATGGGACAGCGCCTACTTGCCAATGAAACCGGGAGAAACGTCGAAATATCGGAATCTGATATTTGTCTCGAAAAAAGAGAAAGAGATCGGCGTGCAATTTCGTCACAAGCTCTCGCCCGCCGGACGGAAGGTCGGATCGGTTCCTTCGGTCGTCCCGGCCAACGCGCCTCTCTGGAACGTCCGTTCACGGGACATTTCCAAGCACGGGGGTTATGTGAACTACCCGCAATGGTGCGCGATCAACCAGCTTGTGCTCGACCGGGTTACTCTCGACCCGGAAACCGAAATTTCGACGGTCGGCGCGGACGCACCCAACCATTGTGACGATGCACCCCAAAAATAACGACGGCCCGAGCCGGGGTGTGGTTCGGGCCGTCATCCATGGTCGTTTGCGAACCTCGTCAGAAGCTCACATTGACCGTTCCCTTCAGCGTGTGGTCGGTCTGGTCGCGGCCATAGGCGCCGGCGTAGCCGATGCCAATGCCGACACCGCCGCCCAGCGCCGCGTCGAGGCCCGCCCGCGTGGTGAAGCGCCAGCGGTCCTGCGCGGCGCCGCGGATGGTGAAGCTTGTCGGTGTGCCGGTGAAGCGCGCGATGCTTTCGCCGTCGAGATCGCCGAAGGCGTAGACGCCGCCGATGCCCAGCCAAGGCGTCAGCGACCCGTCCGAGGTGGCGATGCGCGTCGAGGCGTCGATGCCGGTGAAGAGCTCGCCGCGATTGAATGTCTCGCTGTCGAGCGTCAGGTTGGCGCCGAGCGTCGAGCCCGTCTCGGTGTAGCCGTCGCGCCGGAGCGTCGACCATGAGGCGCCGGCATGGGGCCGCCAGGCGATCTTGCCGGCCGCCGCATTGAGGGCCGCAACGACCTGGGCGGACAGCTCATTGCCCTTGTAATCGGCCGTCACCGTTTCGGCGACGCCCCCGGCGACCGTCACGCGCTGCTGGTCGAAGCTGTGATGGCCGTAAGCGAGAACGCCGGTGAGCGAGATCGGCCCTTCGACGTAGCCGGCATGCACCGCGAGATGGACGCTGTCGGCCTCGACCGAACCGCCGACACCGAAACTGTCGGCCTCGGCATGGCCGTAGCCGGCCGAGAGGCCGAGCTCGATGCCTTCGGACGGGCTTGCGACATAACCGGCGGCAATGCCGTAGCCGCTGGTGTCGTAGCCCGACGTGCCGGCGCCGCCCTTGATCTCGCCGGTCGCGCCCCAGGGGGCGACCCAGACGCGCGGGCCCGAACCGGCCGGCGCATCGCCGGCGCCGATGCCGCGCACCGCGCCGTCGGAGCCTTCGGCCATGACATAGGTGCCGGGCGCGGCACCCGGCTGCGTCAGGAAACCGAGGAACTGGCCGGTATTGTTGCCGGCGATGGCGGACGCCGAGGTGCCGACCTCGCCGGTCAGCGTTTCGATCTCGTCGGCCGAGACCGTCCACAGGCCGCCGAGCTGGCCCATATTGGCGTTGATCGCGGCGATGACCCCCGACTGGTTGGACGACTGGCCGACGGCGGGATCGACCGGCGCGAATTCGAGCGTCAGCAGAACCTGGCCGTTGGCGTCGTCATAGGTCACGTCGGAAACGAGGAACAGGAAATCGTCCTCGACGGTCGAGAAGGTGCCGGTGCGCGCGCCGCCGAACTCGACGATGGCAACCGTCGCCGAGCCCGGCCAGTCGGTGCGGGTCGTGACCTCGGTGATGCCGCCGATGGTTTCGGGTGTTACGAGCAGGCGCGAGCCGGGATTGAGCGTGATGTCGTTCGAGACGATCAGCTTGTCGGCCTCGAAGGTGTTTTGCACGAGCCGCGGCGAAGCTTCGATTTCAAGCGTACCGGACTCCGTGTAGTTGCCGACAATGTTGAGTGTGCCGATCGAGTTGCCGGGCGAAACCGTGCCCTCGTTCTCGATCGAGCCGTTGACCGTGCCGCCGCCGCCGAGCGAACTGCCGGCGCCGACCGAAACCTTCGGCACCGTCAGATTGCCGTTGAGCTTCACCGCGCCGCCGACAAGCGTGACGGTGTCGACGACGATGATGGTGCCGGTGAGGTTGAGCGGCTGGTCGAGGCCCGGCGTCGTGATCTTCGCTTCCTTGAACTGTGCGATGTGGTTGCCCATCTCGCCGCCGAGATTGAGCACCAGCACCGAGCTGCCGCTGCTGCCGCCATTGATCGAGCCCGTGACGATGGCGCCCTCGCCCATCGTAAAGGTGGTGTTCTGGCCGTCGCCGAGATCGACATCGCCATCGACCGTGCCGCCGACCTCGATCTCGCGGTCGTCCTCGTTGGACGCGAGCGTACCGCCCTGCGAAAGGTCGAGCGTGACGCCCGGCGCGATGGTGAAGCTGGTTTCGATGGCGCCCGACGGTGTGATGATGTTGTCGAGGCCTTCCTTGACGTCGAAGACGATGGTCTGGAAGTTGAAGAACTTCGTCGGATCGAAGTTGCCGGTGCCGAAGATCGACAACATGTTGGCGCCGGCACCGCCCGACACCGTGCCGCCGATAATCGAACTCGCACCGATGATCGCCGAATCGTTGCCAAAACCGAGATCGACATTGCCGGTGACCTCGCCGACATTGGCGAAGATGTCGTCGCCCGCGCCGAAGGTGACCGAACCGTCGATCAGGCCGATATTGAGGAGCGCATGGCCGGCATCGCCGAACGTCATGTCGCCGATGATTTCGCCGCGCTCCGCCCCCGGCGGAATGTCGGCGCGCAGAAGCGCCCCTTCCTCAAGCGCCGGTGCGCCCGAGACCGAGAAGAAGCCGGACGTCATTTCCGGCACCAGCGCGCCGTTGATGACGCTGGTCGAGCCGCCATCGATGTCGATATTGCCGGTGATCTGTCCGAGATTGATCAGCGAGGAGCGGTAGAGAAGTCCGTCCTGGAGAAGCGTCGATCCGCCGTCGAAACTGACGCCGCCGCCGATTTCGGCGCCGCGCGCATTGAGCAGGAAATTGAAACCGCTGAAGCCGCCATCGTCATAGCGGGCGACCTGCGCGACGTTGCCGGCCGACAGCGACAAGGCGCCGGTGACGGTGCCGAGATTGATGGCCCAGTTGAGATCGGCCGACATGTCGATGCCGCCGTCGATCTCGCCGATGACCGCACCCGCCGGCGCGCCCTCGGTGCCGAGCTGATGGACGAGGGCCGCATAGGTATCCGGATCGTCGATCTGCATGTCCATCGCCGTCGGTGGATGGGCAAGCGGCAACATCTCTTCGAGTTCCTCGCCGGTCGCGTAATTGCCGAGAAAGGCCGACCCGCCCGACATCGTGATGTTGCCCGTCAGCAGGCCATTGTTGATGATGGAACCGGCGCGGTCGGACGCCGTGTCCGCCGCCAGATCGATATTGCCGGTGAGCGTGCCCGAATTCGACACCAGATAATTGCCACCGCCCGTCGCCGTGATCGAACCGGTGAGCGTGCCGTAATTATAGACGTTGCTCTCTTCGCTGCCGGTGAACTCGACATCGCCGATGACGGTACCGGAATTGGTGGCGAAGAGCTGGCCTTCGAGGAAGAGCGCCCAGCCCTGTTCGAGCGTCAGGCCGAAGCCCTGCGCGATCATCGCCTGGGTCGCCGGACTATCGTGGAAGATGGCGAGGATACCGTTGATCGCCGAGAGTGCGCGGCCGCCGGCTGCCTCAAGAAGACCATGGGCGAAGACAATCGCCACATTGAACTCGCCACTGGCGGAAATGGCGTCGGCGTTGGTCGAGACGACCGAGCCCGTCGGATCCGGAACGCCGTCGAGCGTGATGCCGATGCCGATATTGGAGTTGTTGCCGCTGACCGTGACCGGCGTGACGGTCGGGGCTGGCGCCAGCGACTGGCCGCCGCTGATCGCGAAAAACGTCTCGTCGAAGCCGTTGTCGGTCTGAGGCGTGATGCCGGGCCCATGTGCGCCGAGACACACGACGGTCTGTCCATCGCCGGTGACCGGGCCCATGAAGGTCAGGGTCGAGAAGTTGAAGCAGCTTGCCTCGGCCGGCGCGGGCGCCAGCGCCGCAAAGCCGAGCGCGATGGCGGAGACGGAAGAAAAAAGACGGAACCTGGTCAGCACAACACGTATCCCCCCGATATACACACAAGTCGGCCGAATATGAGTTGAACTGGCACAGGTGAAATCACCCGTATGGGGGAAGAACCAGGCATTTCCACCGGCAGGGTTAATGGCGGCGAGGAGGTCCCTGTCACGAAATCGTGGCGCCATCCGTCATTGAAGCGATGGACATGCCTCCCGATATGCGTCGGGTCCGGTGTGCAGCCCCCCTGTTGACAACGGCGGCCGGGACGGGCATGTTTCAAACATACCCACTGGTCGGTTTGTTTCAGAATCATGACAGGCGACGTTCTCAGCACCGAGGCCCCGAAAGCGGAAGCCGGAACCGACGGACGCCATGTCCGCGGCGACCGGACA
>JAHBYM010000122.1 GCA_019635975.1 Parvibaculum sp.
ACAGAATGATATAACCTGCATATGCGAGAAATTGCGCGACACTTTTCCTGTTTGGCGCAGTAACCGGCAGTCCACGACTCAGGTAAAACTCATCGACAGATCGCCCAATCCCTGGTCGAAGCGGCACAAAACGTCGTCGCCGGCCTTAACGGGGATTGCCCGCACAAAGGACCCGGTAAGCACGACCTGCCCCGGCTCGAAAACAACGCCGAATTGGCCGAGCTTGTTCGCAAGCCAGGCGACGGACGTGACGGGATTGCCCAGAACCGCCGAGGCATCGCCCTCGACTTCCAATTTGCCGTTCAACCTCAATTCGCCATGTACGCGCCGCACGTCGATCGCGTCGAGCCGTCTCGGATTGGCGCCCAGCACGACAGCGCCGCAGGCAGCCAGATCGGCCACGGTGTCGATCATGCCGAAACCGGGCTCCGGCATTACGCGGAAATCGACAATCTCAATCGCAGGGACAACAAAATCGGTCGCCCTGATGACGTCGACGGGCAGCACGCCCGGCCCCTTGAGCGCGTGCTTCATGACGAATGCGATTTCGATTTCGATCATCGGGCGGAAAAACCGGGAAGCATCGATCGGCGTCGCTTCAGGCAGGAACATGTCGTCGGTTATGGCGCTGAAATCCGGCTCCGAAGATCCGGCCATTTCCTGCATCGGTTTCGACGTGAGCCCTACCTTGTAGCCCTTCACCTTCGCGCCCGCGTCAACCTTGCGGCGGACGAACTCTTCCTGAACCAGATAGGAATCCTCGACGGTCAAGCCAGGATAGGTTCCTGTCAGCCGCCGGAGCGGCCTGCGTGTCTCGTAGACGTCGAAAAGCTCGTCAACGATTTTTGACCTTGTCGCACTATCCAGCATTTTTTGTTCCAGTTTTTTCTTTCACAGCCGTGAGGCTCGCCATGCTCGCCGAAGAGAGCGCCGCGATGTCCGTCGTAATCGAGATCATTTGAAACCCCTGCGCGACGCGCAGCGGCGCGACGATCGCGTTCGACAGGACGGCTACCGCCTTGCCGTGCCGCCGGCAGGCAGCGACAACAGTCTTTATGGCATCGTCGAAAGCAGGCTTTCCGTCATTGTCTCCCGGCGGCAGACCAAGCGCGACCGAAAGGTCGAACGGCCCCACCAGGGCGGCATCGACCCCCGGCAAGCCGACGATTTCATCGACCTGATCGAGCGCGGAGCGCGTCTCAATCATCGGAATGACGGCAACACGGTCATTGGCCGTGAAGGCATACCCCGCGCCGTCGCGCGTTCCGACACGCACAGGCCCGAAGCTGCGGCGCCCCACCGGCGGATAGCGGCAGGAGTCAACCAAACTCCTCGCATCGTCGGCCGTCTGAATCATCGGAGCGACGACGCCAAGGGCACCCGCGTCCAGAACGCGGCCGACGATTCCCGGCTCGTTCCAGGGCACGCGTACAATTGCTGGAAGTCCGCGAATGTCGGCGGCGCGGATCATATCAAGCACCTGTCCGTAGTCCATGCAGCCATGCTGCATATCGACGAGTATCCAGTCGAAGCCAAGCGACGAAACGGCCTCGACTCCGAGCGCGCCGGGCATCATGCACCAGGCGCCGAATGTCACCTCTCCAGCCGCCCAACGCGATTTCAGAGACACGGCTTCCGCCATTTTCATATCCCTCAGAACTGGCCGAGCGCGACGCGGCGCACCGCGTCGGTGTCGGTCGGCTGGTGACCGACCTTGTGCGTGGGCGCCGGCGCTTCCTGCACCGTGTTCGAGATGCGGCCGATGCCCGTCACCTCGACCTCGACGACATCGCCGATATTCATGGGCCGCGAGTTGGCGGGCGTGCCCGTCAAGACGATGTCGCCCGGCAGGAAGGTGATGTGGCGCGAAAGGTCGGCGAAGATGTAGTCGATGGGGAAGGTCATTTCGCTGACGGGACCGTCCTGCACCATCTTGCCGTTGATCCAGGTGCGCACGTTCTCTTTCCGGATATCGACGCCGCGCACGATGCCCGGACCGATGGGACAGAAACCGTCCTGCCCCTTGACGCGCAACATGGAGCCCGCATCCGTGTCGCGGAAATCCTGCGCGCCGACATCGTTGGCCGGAGCGAAGCCCGCCAGACAATCCCAGACATCCTCGCGCGCGACATTGCGCATGGGCTTGCCGACGATGGCCGCGATTTCGCCTTCATAATTGAGGTACTGGCAATCGGCGGGCCGGTTGAGGAAGCCGCGATGCGCATTGAGCGTCGTCAACGGCTTCTGGAAATAGGTCGGCGTGACGAGCGGCGGCGCCTTGAATTCGACGCGGCGCGAGTCGTAGTTCAGATGGATGCAGATGATCTTGGTCGGATCGCAGGGCGGCAGATAGGTCGCGCTCGCCTCATCGACCCGCCTTCCATCGCCAAGCCGCAGCTTGCCGCCGTCTTCCGGCTTTACCCAGACCGGCGTTCCCTGATGCAGAATACGCCGCCATTCCTCGCGCGGTCCGGTCAATACCGACATGTCTCTCTCCCTGGTGTTCTTTTCAAGATGACGTTCGAGGGCTCGCGGGTCCGTTCAGACCTCCATCAAGCCTCCCTTCATCACCTCCTGATTCTGTTCATGGCCGTAGGTGTCGCGCTGGTAATATTCCGACTGGTGCGTCGCCTCGCGTGCGCCCCAGCCGATTTCGCACATAAAGCCGGACGGGTTGAGGAAGTAGAAGGAATACATGTGATCGTTCGCGTGGCGGCCCGGCATCATGGTGATGGGGATGCCCGCCTGGCGGACGATCTCATAGGTGAGGCCGACATCGTCGAAACTTTCCACCTCAAGCATCAGGTGGTTGATGCGCTTCTCGCCGGGCGGACCGAAGGCCACCGTGTGGTCGCGCGTATTGCAGTGCATGAACATGAGGTCGAACGGCTTGTCGAGGCCGGGGAAGGGAATCCGGTATTCGATGCCGCCGCGCATGCCGAGCAGCTTGTAGAACTCATAGGTCTTTTCGAAGCCGACCGTTTCCTTCTGGATGAGATGGCCCAGCCCGCCCTCGCCCGTCTTGAAGCGGCCATGCATGCGCCGCCCGGGGTGGAAGGGTTTGTCGGACTGCACCTGCGGCCCGTGGAAAATCTCGATCGGAAAGCCGCTTGCGTCCTTGAGCTTCATGACTTCGAGGACGCGGCGATCCGCCGCTTCTTCATGAGTGCCGATCCGCGCGTCGATACCGGCATTGGTAAGCTTCCTGTGCATCTCGCGGAATTCCTCGACGCCCGCGACGCGGAAACCGAGGAAATTCAGATCGTCCGTTCCGTCCTCTTCGAGGATGATGCGGTGATGCCAGTAGTCCATGCGGAGATAGCAGCGGTCCGCCTCGCCCTCATCCGCGACCTCGAGGGCGAGGATCTTCGTTGCGTAGCCCTTCCAGTCGTTGAGGCTTTTCACGCCGAGCCCCATGTAGCCGAGTTCCGTTACCTGAACCATGTGTGCCTCCCCTCAGGCGAACGATCCCTTGCGGACCGAAACGTTTTTTATGTCTGTGTAGAAGTCGAAACTCCAGGTGCCGCCCTCGCGGCCGAGGCCGGAGTCCTTCGCGCCGCCAAAGGGCGCCGCAAGATCGCGGACGAAGAAGCAATTGACCCAGAGTGTGCCGGCCGTGACACGCGAGGCAATGTCCATCGCGCGCTTCTCATTGCGGCTGAACAAGGTACCCGCGAGACCGTAACGCGTGTTGTTCGCGAGGGAGATCACCTCGTCGTCGGACGAAAAGCTCTGCCAGGTGAGCACCGGGCCGAAGACCTCGCGCTGCGCGATTTCGAGTTCGGGGCCGACATGGGCAAAAAGCGTCGGCTCGAAATAGAGTTCGCCGAAATTCGCGCGGCTGCCGCCCCAGAGCGGTACGGCGCCATCCGCCTTTGCCCGTTCGACGAAACCGGCGACGCGATCGAAATGCTCCTTGTGGATCAGGGGCCCGACGCGGGTGTCCTTGTCGCGCGGGTCGCCGACAACCATGTGGCTCGCCGCGCCACGCACCTTTTCGAGGAATTCCTCCTCGATCTTCTTTTCCACAAAGATGCGCGTGCCCGCGAGACAGACCTGGCCTGCATTCATGTACTGCCCGGCAACCGTTTGTGCGGCGGCATCGAGATCGGCATCGGCGCAGACGATGAAGGGCGACTTTCCGCCCAGTTCGGCGCTCATCGGGGTAATCGAGCGCGCCGCCGCCTGCCCGATGATCTTCGCCGTATCGGTCGAGCCGGTGAAACTGATGCGGTCGACATCGGGATGGTTCACGAGCGCATCGCCCGCCTCCTCACCGATCCCCTGCACGACATTGAGAACGCCCGCGGGAACGCCCGCCGCATGCGCAATGTCGGCCATCAGCGAGCAGGTGAGCGGCGCCCATTCCGGCGGCTTGACGACAACGGTGTTGCCCGCCGCAAGCGCGGGGCCGACCTTCCAGGTGGTCAGCATGAGGGGCGCATTCCACGGCGTGATGAGAACCGCGACGCCGGCTGGATCGTATCTCACATGGTTCACGACTTCCGGCGAGTCGATCGAATGACCATCAAGCGTCAAAGCCCAGTCGGCGAAGAACTCGATGTTCTGCGCCGCGCGCGGGACGACACGATGGACATTGCCCATGAGGAGCGAGCCGTTGTCCATCGTCTCGACGGCGGCGAGATCGTTCACCCGCGCCTTGATGCCTTCGGCGAACTTCTTGAGGATCGGCAGACGTCCCTTCGGACCGAGGGCCGCCCAGGCAGGAAAGGCCTTGCGTGCCGCCGCGACCGCTGCGTCCGCCTCCGCCTTGCCGCCTGCCGACAGGTCGCCGAGATGTGAGCCGTCGACGGGAGAAAAGTCGGCAAATCTCTGCTTCGAGGCGACGCGCTTTCCGCCGATCCAGTGATCGGCCGAAACCTCGACGCCCGCAACTTTCACGGTACCGGCCATCACACCGCCTCCGCGACATGACGGTCCGCTTTTTTCATCGCGCCAATGTCCTCGGTCAGAAAGCGATCGACCAACTCGTTGGCGCGGGTGCGGTCACCGAACAGATGGGCCATCTGATAGTTACGGACCGAAGATCCGAGATAGAAGCGCTCGTACTGGAGGTTCCGGCCAGCAAGGCCCGTGCCGACGAAATCCCATGCGAGCCGGAAGACGCGCGCGCGCTGCTCGGCACCCACATCGCCGGCGCCGCGCAGATAATGGTCGATGAGCGGCCGAAGACCGGCATCGTCGAGTTGAGCGCGGCTCGGGGCGGCGAAGACGTTATGCGACCCGATGAGTTGGATGATTTCGCTGACCCGCGCCATCCATCGCGGCATCGACGCGCGAAGGGCGGCGAAGGGTTGGGCATCCGGCAGCCAGACGCCGTTGCCATAGTCTATAGCCCCGTCTTCGGCGGCTTTCAGGCAGGCGCGGGTCAATTCGGCATAGCTCCAGATTTCGCCGAGCATCTCCCACGTCTGAGGCTTGACGTCGTTGATCACCTCGGTCATCCGCGAGGCGAGGCCCCAGGCAAATTCGAGTTTCGTCAGCGCCCGGACCGTTGTCTGCTGCATGACGTTCGGCCACCAGCTGCGCATCATGACCGAATTGTAGACGGCGGTGTTGCAGTTGACGTGCAGACGGTTCCGGGGCACTTCGACATTGTCGAAGATCACGAAGGCATCCTGCTCATCGAACCGGCCCGAGATGGGGTGATCGAAAAAATTGCTGCTTTCGGAAAACGAATCCCGGCAGATGAATTTGAGACCAGGGGTGGACATCGGAATGCAGAAGGAGATCGCGTACTCGTCGCAATCGGGTGGCAAGGGATGAGACGGATAGACCGCAATCTCGTCGGCGAAAGGGGCGAGCGTCGCGAGGATCCGCGCACCGCGCACGACGATGCCGTGCTCCGTTTCGCCGACCTTGCGAAGGGCCACATCGTTGCCAGGTTGCGGCGCATCGCCCTGCGCCTTATCGATGGTCGGATTGACGATCGTATGCGTCAGCGAAATGTCGTTGCGGCGCAGATATTTCTGATAGTTGACGAGGTTTTCCGCGCCCTCCTCGTTGCCATTTACCGCCCATTCCTCGGCGCGGCCAGCGAAGCCCGCATAGGTCACATTCATGTAGTCCGGCGTGCGGCCCATCAGGCCGACCGAATAGGCGGCGATTTTTTCCAGCCCCGCGCGACGGCGCGCCAGATCCTGCCTCGATCGAGGAATCATATGGCTAACATTGATCTTCTCGCCCGTCTCCGGATCCGGCATCAGGCAGGCGTCAGCCTCTTTATACTGGAGATCGTAGACGGCTGCGACGCCACGCGCCGCGCCCGCGAATGCGGGATCGTCGGCGACGCCCTTGATCTTGCGGTCGCCGACCCAAATCTCCCGAGGTTGCTTGAGGCCCTCCAAAAACTGTGCGCCCGTACGTGCCGGCATGGCTTCCTCCCTTTCATATTCGTCTTGATTCTTGCCTCGACACCCGGCTCAAGTGGCATGGCTGGCAAATCCACCCGCAACCATCCATATCTTATATATACTCATTTATGAGTGGACTCATATCTTCCGCACGTTGCACAAACTTGTCAACCGGCGAGGTTCGCCGACAATTGGCGCAGGAATGGTCGAGATACTTGCCGTGCCGCCAAATAATCTGACAGACGGGGCCCGGCGGCCGCTGGACGCAACCACACAATAATCAGGACGCTCGATGGACACACCCTCGAAAACTAGCAAGCAAGTCAGATCCAAATCCGCAAAGGGAGAACGTCCGCAGACGGAAGGGCGAAGAGAGCGCAACAAGCGGGAAAAGGTCGCGCGCATCACGGCGGCGGCCCGTACTCTGTTTCACATCAAGGGTTATACGGAAACGACCACGCAGGAAGTGGCGGAAGCTGCCGACATCGGAGCTGGCACACTATTTCTCTATGCTAAATCAAAGGAAGACCTCCTCATCCTTGTTTTCAAGGATGAAATGAGCCAGTTGATAGAGGAAGTGTATGGAACAATTCGGAAGAAGGCCCCGCTGCTTGAGCAAACGGAGTCATTGTTCGACGGATTTATTGAATATCACAGACGCGATGTTGTCATTGCCCGCGCGCTAATTCGCGAACTCAGCTTCTCCGGCAACCCCGGGCGCCGGAAAGACGTGCTCACCATTCCAGAAGCGATTATCGAAAAGCTTGTCCATTTCGTCTCAGCCGCTCAGTCGCGCGGCGAAATTCACGCCGATATCGATCCGGTCGAAGCAGCGCGGTGTCTGTTTGCCATCTATTATCAGCAGTTGCAAACCTGGCTGGGAACCTATGTCAGCCACAGCATCTTCAAAAAAAACATGCATGTACTGCTCAAATTCGTGGTCGACGGAATGTCCGTAGACGGCATACACAAAACAGAACCCTCGCGAAATAAGCGAACGTCGCAGAACGGGAAAAAATAAGAACAGGCTCGCTAAACCAACACTTGGAGAAAAGCGGCGCCTTCGAAGGCGAATGAGTTTGGCTGATTCAGCATTCCAACACTGCCGGCTTTCGAGATCAGCACGAAGACAAGGTTTGGGTCAGGAGT
>JAHBYM010000123.1 GCA_019635975.1 Parvibaculum sp.
CGCCTGTCGCGACCTGAAAATAGAGAACCTGCATTTCCACGATTTGCGCCATGAAGGCGCAAGCCGCCTCTTCGAAGCCGGCTTTACCATCGAGCAGGTCGCACTCGTCACGGGGCATCGCGATTGGAAGATGCTGAAGCGTTATACCAACTTACGCCCCGAACATCTCCACCGCTTTGATACGGCTCGTGCGCCTGCCGCTTCTGGATCGACTGGAGAACCGAGCCCGTGGGCGGCGCTAGCAGCTATGGCAGATCCTTCGAAGAAGTCGATTGACGGATAAGGCCAAATCGGGCTCTCTCAGCCATCTCAAATTGTGGCTTCAGGTTGCATTCGAACGCGACCGATGGTTCAACAACTCCCACCGTACCTCATGGTTCGATCATAGGTGCTGAAAATATTTGCCACCATAGAACGGTACGGCTCGTTGCTTCCTAGCACGGACGCGATTTATCTCATACTTAGCGCCTTGCCTTGACGGTGGCGAGTTCCGTAACCAACTCTTCCACCCTCTTCTGCAAAGAGCGGATGTCGTCCCTGTCCTGCCGCTGCGTTCTTTCTAGCGCTGCGATTGTCTTTTCGGATGCGCGCACATCGCTTTCCGCATTTCGTAGCGCTTCTTTCAAGCGCTCGCACTGCTTAACGAGCTCATTTTCGAATGCTCCGTTTCGTCTCTGAACGGTGGACGTTGCTAGCTCAAGCTGACGATCTGCATCTGCCAGCTTTTCCTCCAAATCGGAGATACGGCTGCGTAGGGCAACGTTTTCCTCTTCCTGGCCTTTCGAGAATTCATCATAGGCCGACTGCCATAGTTTCGCGGCGAGACGCCGAATGTCATCCGCACCCTGATCGTTGTGCTGTCTAAGTTCCGCCATAATGAAAGGTGGTAGATCTAGCGTGTTGGCGGCGGTGTTGCGCAGCCCTACGCTTCTCCGTTCGATGACTGCCTTGATCCGCTCGATATTTCCTCCGCCAAGTAGCTGCTTCACTCGTGACGGGTTGACCTCCTTTCCCTCGCCGATCAGGGAATCGATGGCCTCCGCGATGTCATCGTCGCTATACTTCGGTGGTCGTGACATATGAGTTTCATTTTGGGTTCGTTAGTTTGTTAAAATTTATAATATAACAAACAAATCGGGGAGGCAACGCAGATGTCCTTATTGGACACGGTCCCCTACACGCTTTTCCGGATGCTGTGCTCCCCTGCACGCGTCCGTAATGTCGCTGTGCTCGAACAGATATTTGCCCAGTTCTTCGACGATTTCTCAGCTTCCCCCAAAAAAGCCGAAGTCCTTCAGGTCATTCGCGACGTCATCAGCAACCCCGCCTACAGCTCACTGGCAGACGAGGATGACAGCGGGACCAGCGATACGGCGGAATACCTGATCTTTAATAAACTTCGTGATGACGGCTGGATCATGGAGGTCAAGAACCGGCGAATGGTGGAAATCCATATGCCACGAGAGGCGCACGCGCTTCTCTCAGTTTTGGTGGGACTGAGCGAGGAACTGAAGATCGATATCTCGGCAGAAGCCAGCCTCATCGACAGCGGTGTTCTTGCCGCGTACGATGCGCCCGCTGACAAAGTCATGAACATCGCGAGCGCTCGCCGTCAGGCAATACAGCTTCGACGGTCCATTGATGGCGTGCTGACATCTTTGTATCGGATCGAAGAAGACCTGATGCAGTCGGAAAACCTGACCGATTTGCTTCAGAGATTCATGGAGAGCTTCGTCGACAAGCTGCTTCTGGAAAACTACAGAGCGCTGAAGGCCTCCTCGTACAATCCAATGCGCTTTCAGCGCAGTATCATCGACAACACAGAACGCTTCATCAACGACGACGGCCAGGTAGCACGGGCCGCTGCCGCGCTTGCCGATCAGGGATTGGCGCAGGACATATCATCTGCAACAACGCAGATATTGGGCGACCTTGTCCGCATTCGGGATGTGTTCGCCAATCTCGGCGAAAAGCTGGACCTGATCGACCGTTTTTCACACAGACTGGAACGCCGCATCGCGACGACAGTCCGGTACCAGGAAACGGCCCGGGATGTCCGAGAAGAAGTTTTGCGCGAGACAATCCGAGGCGCCTTTGTTTGTCTGGATGTCGGCACTGCCACATGTGTCAGCCCCTTTCCCGGCATACCGGTTCCCTTTTCGACAGCAACCCTGGCGCTCCCGCGAAAAGCTCGCGACCCGATCGAACCTCAAGTCCGAAAGCAATATGCAGTCGATCCGATCGACCTAAAGCGTGAAGAGCTCATGGACCAATACATCGCTCGCATGGCCGTCACGCCCCGTGCTGTTGTCGCTCGACTCCGGGAATTCGCCACAAGCGGTGAATATACCGACCTTGATGATTTCCAACCGACGGACGCACGTGACATCGGCATCCTATTCGAGGCTCGCGTGGGACATCTGGAATCTCTCCCTGGACTAGAGTTCAAACGCATGAATAGGATGAGTAGTGGAAAGTATGTATCCGGCCCCAAGATATTCGTTCGGCTCAAAGAAGATGAAAGATGATTATATCTCGTTGGGCCTCACAGGAGGCTGGAAAAGATCCTAATACGACGGCGGAAGAATTAACCGAGACGGCCAATCGGCTTCTTCATCGCCAATTCATCGCCCGTGGCGACCTCGGAGGTGCTGCTCATTTCGAGCGCGTCCAGCGTCATCTCGAGTATTTTCAGGACCTCTTCGCATCGCTCGGCTTCCGACTGGTCTTCAACGACGGCTGGGGGTACGTGGGTTTCGTTAGCCCTCAAGCCTATGGCAACACCCGGGTCCCGACCCAGGAAACGATCCTCCTGCTTTGCCTTCGCCTACTGTATAGCGAGGGTGCTCGAAAAGGGTACTTCGTCGATGGGAGCGCAGACATTCTGGTCGATGAAGAGGAAATCCAGACTATCTATTCCTCCTTCGGGGCTCGCCGCCTCAAACCGGGCGAGCTTCGTGAAATCCTCACGCAGTTCAAGCGTCGCGGTCTGGTGAGTTTCGACCAGAGTCATTCGCTGAACGTCGATGTCGAGGTTTCGTTGCGCCCAACCCTGCTTGAAGTCGTGGACGAGTCGTTCCTCGCACGGATCGCCGCATGGCGTGAAGGATCGCCGCGGCAGCCCGAGATATCCGACTCAGACGAGGAACACAACTTGGCCGCAGTCGAAGACGATTCGGACACCGGGGTCGCCGACGGACGTCTGGGGTGATGACGATGACGACAGCTTTCGTTCTCAGAAACATCACGGCCGTCAACTATTACCTATACCAACAAGACTTCCCGATCGAAGGTGCCGGGAATACCGTCTTCCTGGGTGGCAATGGTTCCGGGAAGTCCGTTCTTCTTGACGCGATTCAGATCGTTATGACGGGAATGAACAAACGGTACCTGGATCTCAACAGCCGCATCGCGGAGGGTCGCGCAAACCGGCGCACCGTCCTGGAGGCCTGCTTGGGACTACTCGACGATGGCCAAGGCTACGAACGGGACTCTTGTATCACTTATATCACCTTGGGTTTCGAAACGACCGACGCAACGCGGCGCTGCACGGCCGGCGTATGTATTGAAGCAAAGGCGGCTGCCGGAGAGGAACACGTCCTAGGGCTCTTTTTCATCGAGGGCACCATCTTGCGACGGGACGATTTCGTTGACACCGTTGAGGGTGGGGTCCAGGAAAAAGCGTGGGCAAGCTTTCTCGATGAGCAGCGGCGGCAGGGTCGCGACGTCCAGACATTTCAACGTCAGAACAGTCGTAATTTCTTACGTCATCTGTATGCGTTCATCAATGCGAATGCCCGAGGGACACAGTTGGACCCCGATCGCGCTCGCGCCGCGATGCGGCAAGCTCTGTCGTTTGATATCGACCAAATCAAAAGCGTGACTACCTTCGTCCAGAGTTTTCTGTTGGATGAAGTTCCGATTGAGATCGAAACGTTCCAGGCTCGCTACAACACCTGGCGGGACATGCAGAAAGATATTGCCCGCATCGAAGCCGAAATCCGCACCATTGAATCGATACGCACGCAGTGCGAGCGCGTGATGTCGGATCAGTTCAATACCAGGCTATGGGCGTATGGCGAGCAACGCGCGGAGTACGACCGACTTTCACAAACCATCGACAAGCAGGCCCGCGAAATCGCGGAGATGGAACAGCAGCTGGGTTTGATCGAATCGTATCTGCCGAGGCTGGAAGACAGCATAGACGTGACCCAGCGTCAGATCGGTGCGATCACACAACAGATTGACGGCACGCCTGCCTACGAGCAGTTAAAGCGCGCTCAATCCGAGATGACTATGCATGAGTCGAAACGCAAGGCCAAGGTCACCGAAGCGCGACCGATCCACCAAGCTTTCATCGACTTGCGCGAAGCCATATCGAGTACCGCCTTCCCGCGAGATGACTTTCCCGAACTCATTGGCTTTGTTGAGATTCTCCGCTCCCGGGACGTCATCCAACCCGACGCCGTAAGTTGGCCGTCAAAGCCTCGCGATGTCGCAAAGCTGCTATCGGATGCGCCTCCGCTATCTAATGTTATTGGACATATTCAGCGGACCTACGAAGAAGTGACGGAGAAACACGCGCAGCTGTCGAGGGAGGCTGCCGATCTCGACAGGAATCTAAGTAACCTCAGGGCCGGTGGCCGCATGATGTCTAGAGATACCCAGGACTTCCTGGCGGATTTGAGTCAGCTCGGTGTGACTTGCCCGACCCTTTCAGAAGTTGCCGACATCGCTCCGCAATACGCCGAGTGGCGCGGAATCATAGAAGCTATCCTGGGCGACTGGTGCGACGCGGCAATCGTCGATCCATCGCGCATGCACAACGCCTATAGCCACTTCGACAACCACTACAAGGGAACCAAGGCAAAGCTCATTCAGACCGAGAACCTGCCAGCGGAGCTTCAGGCGCCGACGCCCGGCACTCTCGCCGAGGCCGTCGCTACAGACGATCAATATGCCCGCGCGTTCATCAATGCTCGGCTTGGACGGATTGTTCGCGCCCGTTCCGCGAATGAGATACGGCGAGGAGATCTCGCCGCATCCGCAGATGGCAAGTACGCTCACGGACGCGGCATCGAATACCGCCGCCTCCAGGCAGTGCCGCGTCTAGGAAAAGCCGTGCGGGACCGGCAGATTGAACATCTGACAGAGGCCCGCACCGAAATCGAAACGCCACTTCGCAGGGCTATGGAGAACAAGAGTCGCTTGCAAGCCCTCATCGCAGCCTTGGAGCGTGCCAACTCTATCCTGGGGACCGACTGTGAGGATTGGCGGAATACGCTTCGCGCCATCGACGATGCCGACATCGAAATGGCGCGTCTCGAAGAGTTCATGACTGCGCTTGAGGAAGAACTACCCTCGGGGCTGATGGAAGAAAAGCGCTCCTTGGAGCAAGAGCTCCAAGCGTATCGTGCAGAGAAGCGAGAGGAGGAAACGAAAGATCGGGAGTTCCGCGAGAAGATCGGTAACCGACGTGCCGGATTAGATCGCAATAAGGCAGACCGCCAAACGGCCGCTGAGCTGTTACTTGGTCGGGTACCGAATTTCGAGCTACGCAATGCCCGTCACGATCCACCAATCGGTCTAGAACGATTTATAGTGAGGGCTCGATTGATCTACCGAGAAGTAAGCGCCGAACATACCCACCCAGCACAGGTGCGAAATTACTTTGCCACGCAATCAAAGGACAAAGGTCCGGCTCAGCGTGCCACCGTGACCAGACTCATGTCGGCCATCCAAGACTACGTTCAGACCAATCCCGACCTGCATCCAGGATTCGACTGGGTCGACACTGTTCACGCGGAGAAGACAGTTCTCCTACACGATTGGGCTTCTTTGCGTCATCGGCACCTGACGCAAACCGTTTTGCGGCAGTTCAAAGACCGGGTCGACTCAGCCGTGAAAGCGTTGGTCGAAACTATGGTCCACGATTTTCTGAGCCGTCTGCGCGCAAACATAGATACGGTCCGGCGTGTGCAAGACGACCTCAACCGCGAACTTCGCCGCAGCGTTTTCATGGGCGAGGTGTATCAAATCCGGCAAGAGCGCGACCAGGATAAGGAAGCCATCCGATATCTGATCGACCGCCTCGATGTGATCGCACCGAAGGCGACGGCGCTGATGCAGAGCGCTCCGGACCCAACCGATCCGGATCAGGTAAAGCTCAATGAGCTGATCGAGATGCTGACCGCCGAGGACATACAGGACGAGGCGGCGCATCGCCGGCGACTGAGAGAGTTGGCCGACTACCGGAACTATTTCCGCTTCAGCATCGACATCTGCGATCCCGAGAAGAACTACGATAAAATCTCGGATCTCGAAACGCGACGCGGCAAGGCAAGCGGCGGGCAGAAGTTCCTGCCGTTCTATATCTGCCTCGGCGTCGCATCGTCTGCGGCCTATCGCAATCACCTGAGTGGCGCCCACGATGCGCCGCCACAATCGGCACTTCTCCTGATGGACGAAGCCTTCGAGAAACTCGATCCCGAAAACATTTACAAGATCATAAGTTTCTACAAGATGCTCGGACTACAGCTCGTTATGGCTGCACCCAAGACACATCAAGCATTGTATCAGGAGACATTCGACACGCTAATCTCAATCATCCGTGTAGGGCGCCGCATTCAGGCGACGCCACAGCACATGCATGCCCCTGCGCATGAGCTCCTGCGGCTGGAAAACCCAATGCACAAGCCTCGATCCTATTTCGAGGAGGTTGTCCGCAAAGAGGGACAGGATGCGGCCGAGTAAAGGTGTCACCGGTGACGATATCCTGAACGGCTTGCTTGATCGTCACGAGTCTCCCCGGGAACGCGTTCGCGATATTACTCAGCGTATCGACTACAACCGCGTCGGCGGACCGGCAGAGCAAGACTCCCTTCATCGCGTGCTGCGCGACGCCGAACGTGCCGGCGGGATTTGCCTTGAGGCGGATCGCCTGGAAAGGTTCACGGGCGAAATTGCGCGCGTCCGCCTCACCAACGCTGACGCGCTTTATCGCTTCCTCAACAGGTTACCTTCGGCCGATATCGCCGTAGCGGCGCGCCAGCGTATCGAGTCAGCATGTCCTGAAATCGTTCGCGAACCATTTTTTGAGGCCGTCCTTATTGAGGCCTCGGCGGCGTGGACAATCAATCGCAAATTCCTCGATTTGGGGCCGACCGAATCGGATGGCTTCATTGAAGTCATGCGCCTGACCCATGGAATTGTTCACTGGGCCGAGCGCGACATCGATCATCGGACGCTCTCCCGACGGACCGTCGGAGACAGCAAGGCTCTGGAACGTCACGAAGGTCGCGTGGCTGCACTTTTGCGTCGCTGGAATCCGACTACGTCGGATTTGGAGCCCAGAGAAGTTCTCCAGGCACACGGTATCGTACGTCGTGCTCATCCATTATTCCTGAGGGGCCCTATCAGTGTCACATCCGACAGCATCCGCCTCGAAGGCAGCGGCGTACCGTTCGTGGGACTTCCCTGGTCTTCAGTCCGATTGGCAACA
>JAHBYM010000124.1 GCA_019635975.1 Parvibaculum sp.
AACGAGGAAGGCGCCTATTACGATCACGTGCCGCTCTTTGCCGGCAAGTTCGTGCTGACGCGGCAGGGCAAGGAAGGCAACGCCAATGCCGCTGTGATCGAGGAACTCGAAAAGGCCGGCGCGCTGCTCGCGCATGGCAAGGTCACCCATTCCTATCCGCATTCATGGCGCTCCAAGGCGCCGCTGATCTTCCGCAACACGCCGCAATGGTTCGTGGCGATGGACGCAAAGATCGAGGCGGCGGGGGGCAAGCCCTTCCGTCAGGTCGCGCTGGAAGAAATCGAGAAAGTGCGCTGGGTGCCGGCGCGCAACCGCAACCGCATCTATGCGATGGTCGAGACGCGGCCCGACTGGGTGCTGTCGCGCCAGCGCGCCTGGGGCGTGCCGCTGACGCTCTTCGTCAACAAGTCCGACGGTTCGCTGCTGCGCGATCCGAAAGTCAACGCCCGCATCGTCGAAGCGGTGGCGAAGGAAGGCGCGGACGCCTGGTTCGAGCATCCGGCAAGCGACTTTCTGGGCAACGAATATAATGCCGGCGACTATGAGCGGGTCACCGACATTCTCGATGTCTGGTTCGATTCAGGCTCGACCCACGCCTTCGTGCTCGAAGCGCGAGGGCTCCCGTCGCCCGCCGACCTCTATCTCGAAGGTTCCGACCAGCATCGCGGCTGGTTCCAGTCGTCTCTCCTCGAAAGCTGCGCCACCCGCGGCCGTGCGCCCTACAAACAGGTGCTGACGCATGGCATGACGCTGACCGACAAGGGCCTCAAAATGTCGAAGTCGCTCGGCAACGCGATCGAGCCCGAGGCCATCATCAAACAGAACGGCGCCGACATATTGCGCCTCTGGGTCGGCTCGACCGACTATTGGGAAGACCACAGCATCGGCAACGACATCATCAAATCGAATGTCGAGGCCTACAGGAAGCTCCGCAACACCTTCCGCTACCTACTCGGCAATCTGGCGGGCTTCTCGGATGACGAGCGTGTCGCCGTCGCCGACATGCCGGAACTCGAACGTTCGATCCTGCACCGCCTCGCCGAGCTCGACGAACTGGTGCGCAAGGCCTATGCCGATTACGACTTCAAGCGCGTGACGCATACCCTGTCGAACTTCATGAATGTCGATCTTTCGGCCTTCTATTTCGACATCCGCAAGGACACGCTTTATTGCGATGCGCCGTCGAGCCTGCGCCGCCGCGCCTGCCGCACGGTGCTGGATGAGCTTTTCTCCTGCCTCACCGCCTGGCTCGCGCCGGTGTTGTGTTTCACGGCCGAGGAAGTCTGGCTGTCGCGCTTCCCTTCCGATGACGCTTCGGTTCATCTGCGCACCTTCCCGGAAATTCCGGCGGCGTGGCGCGACGAGGCGCTGGCCGACAAATGGAAGAAGGTGCGTGAATTGCGCCGTGTCGTCACCGGCGCCCTCGAAGTCGAGCGCCGCGAAAAGCGCATCGGCGCCAGCCTCGAAGCCGCACCCGATGTCTATGTCTCGAATGCGGAACTTCTGGCGGCGATGCGCGGCGTCGATCTCGCCGAACTGGCGATCACCAGCCAGGCATCGCTGATCGAAGGCGAGGGACCGGCCTCGGCTTTCCGCCTCGACGATGTGGCGGGTGTCGCCGTTGTGCCGAAGCGCGCCGAAGGCCGCAAATGCGCGCGCTCCTGGCGTGTGTTGCCGGAAGTGGGCTCCGATCCCGAATTTCCGGATCTGAGCTTGCGCGACGCGGCAGCCGTTCGCGAGTATGACGCGCAGGCGGCGCGCCTGCAGGGAGCGTGATCGGGGATGGAACGTCTGAGCCGCGAAACCTTCTGGGGGCCTCTCTCGCTTTTCGGCCTCGCGATTGCCGTCGGCGGCTTTGCGATCGACCGGCTGCACAAATGGTGGATGCTCGACATCTACCACATCGCCGCGCGTGGTCGCGTCGAGGTGACGCCCTTTTTCGATCTGGTGATGGCGTGGAACAAGGGCATCAGCTACGGCCTCTTCGAAGCCGAAACGCCGCTCGGCGTCCTGATTCTCGTTTCCTTCGCGCTGGCGGTGACCTTTGGCCTCGGTTTGTGGCTGGCCCGCGCCGAACACCGGGCGGTCGCGCTTGCCATCGGCCTGATCATGGGCGGGGCCGTCGGCAACGTTTACGACCGCATCGCCTATGGCGCCGTGGCGGACTTTTTTAGTTTTCACGCCTTCGGATTTTACTGGTATATCTTCAATGTTGCCGACATCTGGATCGTTCTGGGCGTGATGCTGATCCTGCTGGATTCCATCTGGCCGCAGCTTTTCGGCCCCGACGAAACGGGAAAAAAAGACGGAAACGCGGGCGACAAGGCGGCCTGACCGGCCGCCGCCCCGAAGGAGCAAGGGACGTGATCACCGAACTGAAAAACCTCCGCAACGCCGGCCTGCTGGCCGCGCTTGCCGTCGCGCTGACCGGCTGCGGCGGTGGCAGCCTCAGCGACACGCTTGGTTATGGCAAATCCGCGCCCGATGAATTCACGATCGTCACCAAGGCCCCGCTGGTCATTCCGCCGGATTTCTCCCTGCGTCCGCCGCAGCCCGGTGCGCCGCGCCCGCAGGAACTGGAAATGCAGCCCTCCGCCGGCGCGCAGCGCGCGCTGATCGGCAATGTCGAGGTGTCGGAAACCGGGGAGCAGGGCGTCACAGCCGGTGAGCGTGTGCTGCTCGCCAATACCGGCGCCGATGCGGCCGATCCGCGCATCCGCCAGGTCGTCAACACCGAAACACGCTCGCTGATCGAACAGGACAAGACCTTTGTCGACGACGTGATCTTCTGGCGCAAGCCCGGCACGCCGCCCGACGAACGTCTGGTGGATTCGCGCGCTGAGGCCCAGCGCATCCAGCAGAATGAAGCCGAGGGCAAGGATGTCACGGAAGGCGAAACGCCGACCTTGAAGCCCAAAAAAGACGGCTGGTTCTCCGGTATTTTCTGAGCAAGTGCCGCAGCGCTTTGGGGGCCGGTGCCCTGAGGTCCGGTCTGTTGGAGTGAATTGTTGTCCCGTTCCCGATTTCCCGCGCCGCGCATTCTCGGTTCTGCTCTCGCCATTCTTCTGATTGTCGCGCTTGGTGCGGCCGTCTGGTTCTGGCGCGGTACCGAAGTCGCCGCGTCGGACGCGCCGCAGAGCTTTCGGCTCGCCAACGGCATGGAAGTCCTGGCGATCCCCGATCGCCGCGCGCCTGTCGTCACCCACATGGTCTGGTACCGTGTCGGCGCGGCCGACGAAACGCCGGGCAAAACCGGCCTTGCTCATTTCCTCGAACATCTGATGTTCAAGGGCACGAAGGAAATCGCGCCCGGCCAGTTCTCGCGCATCGTCGCGCGCAATGGCGGCCAGGACAACGCCTTCACACATTACGAATACACCGGCTATTTCCAGGTCATCGCAAAGGACCGGCTGCCGCTCGTCATGAAAATGGAAGCCGAACGCATGACGGGGCTCCAGTTGACGGATGCCGAGGTGCTGCCGGAGCGCGATGTGGTGCTGGAGGAGCAACGCAGCCGCGTCGAAAACAACCCGATGGCGCTGTTGCAGGCGGAGATGAATGCCGCACTCTATGGCGATCATCCTTATGGCCGCGACATTATCGGCCACAAGCAGGAAATCGCCGCGCTGACGACCGAAGACGCGCTCGAATTCTACAACCGCTTCTACACGCCCAACAATGCGACGCTGATTGTCGCCGGCGACATATCGCTCGACGAATTGCGGCCGCTGGCCGAAGAATATTACGGCGCGATCGCGCAGCGCGCACCGACATTCGTGCGCGACCGCCCGGCTGTCGTCTGGCCGGAGGAAGACAAACGCGTGATCCGCCGCGATGAGCGCGTCAACCAACCGACATGGTTGCGCTTCTATCCCGCACCGGACTACAGCACGGCGGGCGCGCGCCGGGGCGCGGCCTTCGACGTGCTCGCCGAAATTCTCGGCGGCGGCCAGACGAGCCGTCTCTACCGCAATCTGGTGGTGACGCAAGGCGTCGCCGCTTCGGTCGGCGCCTGGTATGAAGGCAGCCGGCTCGATGCCGGCAAGTTCGGCCTCTACGCATTGCCGCGCGTCGGCGGGCCGCTTGCCGATCTCGAACAGGCGATCGACGCCGAAGTCGCTGCGTTGCTGGCCGAAGGCGTGACGGATGAGGAGCTTGAGCGCGCGAAAACCGTCATCGCCGCCGGCGCCGTCTATGCGCGCGACAACCAGCGCAGCATGGCCTATGCCTATGGCGAGGGGCTGATGACCGGCCTGTCGGTGGACGACATTCACGAATGGCCCAGCCGCATTCGCGCCGTGACGGCGGCGGATGTCGCAGAGGCGGCGCGCGCCGTCCTCGATGGCAGCGTTTCCGTCACCGGCGAATTGCTGCCGGGAGGTGGCGCATGATTCGGGGCGCGCCGTTCGGCGCCTTTCTGGTTGCCGCCCTCTTTCTGGCGACACCGCTTTCCGCGTTTGAAATCCAACGCGTCGTCAGCCCCGGCGGCATCGAGGCATGGCTCGTCGAGGAGCATACGGTCCCCGTCATCGTGATGGAGGTCGCATGGGAAGGCGGCACGGCGACCGACACCGCCGAAAAGGCCGGCACCGCCAACATGGCGGCCTCGCTGCTCGGCGAAGGCGCAGGCGATCTACCCTCGCAGGCCTTCAGCGCCCGCCTCGACGACATCGCGGCGCAGCTCTCCTTCTCGGTCGACAACGACTACTTCAATGCGTCGCTGAAAACCCTGGTGGAAGCGCGCGACGAAGCCTTCTCCCTTTTTGCGCTCGCCATCGCCGAGCCTCGCTTCGACGACGACGCGATCGAGCGCATTCGCGCCCAGCTCGGCGTCGTGGTGGCGCGCAATCGCCAGTCGCCGGACTGGCTGGCGGCCGATGCCTGGTATCGCGCGGCGCTGAGCGGTCATCCCTATGCGCTCAACCGGCACGGCACACCCGAAACCGTGCCGCGCATTTCGCGCGACGACCTGACCCGCTACACGGAGAATGTGCTGGCCCGGGACAATATGAAGATCGCCATTGTCGGTCCGATCTCGGCCGAAGAACTGGGCCCGCTTCTCGACAGAACGTTTGGCGGCTTGCCGGCCGAAGCCGTGTTGCCGGAAATTCCCGCTGTCGAAGTGGCGCCGGGCGCGCAGACCGTCGTTGTCGAGCGGGATTTCCCGCAAAGTGTCGTCATCTTCGGTACGCAGGGCATGGCGCGCGACGATCCGGATTTCATCCCGGCTTTCATGATGAACCACATTCTGGGCAGCGGCAGCTTTTCGTCGCGGCTGATGGAAGAGGTGCGCGAAAAGCGCGGCCTGGCCTATTCGGTCGGCACGTCGCTCTCGCCGCTGAAAAAAGCGGCCATGATGTTCGGCCAGGTCGCGACGCGCAACGAGCGCGTCGGCCAGTCTCTCGCGATCATTCGCAGCGAGATGCGGCGCATGGCGGAAGAGGGTGTTTCCGCCGAGGAACTCGCCGACGCCAAGACCTATCTCACCGGTTCCTATCCGCTGCGCTTCACCTCAAACAGCTCCATCGCCAACCAGCTCATCGGCATTCAGACCGAAAGTCTCGGCATAGATTATGTGAACCGCCGCAACGGCCTGATCGAGGAAGTGACGCAAGCGGACATCGCCCGCGTCGCCCGCCGCCTGCTGCGCGCCGACGACCTGATCGTTGCGATCGTCGGCCGGCCCAATCTGTCGCCCGTCGTCGAAGGCCTGCCCGAGACCGGGGACATGAAGCCCGCCGCGGAGCCCGCGCGCCAGCACTGAGGGCGGCTTGCAGGCGGGCGATCTTCTGGCTGGCGGCGCGGCTTCTTGTTAGGCTCGGGCCCATCGCCCCGATTCCGGCATATAACGACCCCTCAATGGAAATTTCCGCATGGCCGCCGCGCCCTACATCCAGTCGATCGACAATTGTTTCAGCGACGCCATAGGCGAGGGCGGGCTCGCGCGTGCCGATTACGAGGCGGCGCTGGCGACTGCGGAAAGGGCGCTGGTCAAGCTGCGCGCCGCGCATGACGACGGAACGTTGCCGCTGCTGCGTGTGCCGGCACGGCGCAACGATTTCCCCGCCATCGAGGACATCGCGGCGAAGCTGCTCGACAACACAACCGACCTTTTCATCTTCGGCATCGGCGGTTCGGCGCTCGGCGCACAGGCGCTGGCGCAACTGACGGGCTGGGGCACGCAGGCGCATGTCCAGAAGGGCGTTCGCATTCACGTGCCCGACAATCTCGATGCGGCCACCATGGAAGCGGCCTTGTCGAATGCCGACTTGCGCACGACGCGCTTTCTGGTGGTTTCGAAATCGGGAGGCACCGTCGAACCGGCGATGCAGACGCTGGCCGCCATGAGCGCCATCGAAAAGGCCGGCGGCGGCAAATACATGAAGCATCATTTCGCGGTGCTGACCGAACCGGCGAAGAACGGCAAGCCGAACGCGATGCGTGCGCTGGCCGAGGCGCAAGGCTTCCCGACGCTGGAACACGATCCGGGCATCGGTGGCCGCTATGCGGTGCTCACCAATGTCGGCCTGCTGCCGGCGCGCCTGATGGGCCTCGACATCGAGGCTGTGCGCGAAGGCGCGGCTTCGGTGCTGGCGCCGGTTCTTGCCGGCGCACCCGCGAGCGAAGTAGCACCCGCTGTTGGCGCCGCTGTCTCGCTGGCGCTGGCGCAGACGAAAGGTGCAAACATCTCGGTGCTCCTTGCCTATGCCGACCGGCTGGAGCGTTTTCTTTCCTGGCACTGCCAGCTCTGGGCCGAAAGCCTCGGCAAGAACGGCAAGGGCACAACGCCGGTCAAGGCGCTCGGGCCCGTCGATCAGCACAGCCAGTTGCAGCTCTGGCTCGACGGCCCGCGCGACAAGCTCTTCAACGTCTTCCTGACCGACACGAAAGGCAAGGGGCCCCTTGCCGATGCGACACTTGCCGAAGGAACGGGCTTTGCGTTTCTCGGCGGAAAATCCGTCGGCGATCTCGTCGATGCCGAACAGCGCGCGACGGCCGACACGCTGGCGAAGAACGGCAGGCCCGTCCGTACCTTCCATCTCCCGGTGCTCGACGAGCGGACGCTCGGCGCGCTTTTCATGCATTTCATGCTCGAAACCATGATCGCCGGCGATATGCTGGGCATCGATCCCTACGACCAGCCAGCGGTCGAGGAAGGCAAGATTCTGGCGCGGCAATATCTCGCACAAGGGAGCGTCTGATCCGCGCATGAGCCGCATCCGCCGCCTGAGCGAAGGAACGATCAACCGCATCGCCGCCGGCGAGGTGGTGGAGCGGCCGGCCAGCGCGGTGAAGGAACTGGTCGAAAACGCACTGGACGCCGGCGCCCGCCACATCGACATCGCCATCGACGGGGGCGGCCGCGACCTGATCCGTATTGCCGATGACGGCTTCGGCATGAGCGCGGAAGAACTGGCGCTCGCGGTCGAGCGTCACGCAACATCGAAACTCGGCATCGACGGCGAGGGTCGCGAGGACCTCCACAACATTGC
>JAHBYM010000125.1 GCA_019635975.1 Parvibaculum sp.
GAAGAAACCGTCGGCAAAGGCGAAGGCCGGCGCCTGAGCGCCGGCCCGGTTTTCGTCACGCCGCTTCGAGGCAGGCCGACGAAATCGCCGCCATATGCCGGTGGTCGGTGCCGCAGCAGCCGCCCAGCACGTTGATCTGCGGAAAGCGCGCCCGCAGATCGCGATACTGCGCGCCGAGTTCGTCCGGATTGCCGGCGTCGAGTTCGGTCGCCACGTCGAGTTCGGCATGGCTGCAGCGCGAGGCGTTGGCGCGAATGCCGCCGATCCGCTTCGTCCATTCGCCTTTCAGCACATCCGTGAAATGGTCGGGATGCGCGCAGTTGACCATGTAGTAGGCGGGCCCGCGCGCGGTCGCCGCATCGACGGCGGCAATCGCGTCGCCCAGCCTGTCGCCGGCCGGCAGCGTCCCGTCGGTCTCGACGGTGAAGGAAATCACGACCGGCATCCCCGCCGCCTGCGCCGCGCGCGTCACGCCGATGGCCTCGTTGACATTGGTCATTGTGATCGCAGTGATCAGGTCGGCGCCTTCTTCCGCGTAAATCGCGATCTGCGGCGCGTGATAGGCCTGCGCCTCCTCCACGCTCATCGCCTCGCCGGCGATATAGCCGTCGCCGCGCGGGCCGACGCAGCCGCTCACCACCATCGGCGAACGCGCGGTCTCGAATTCGTCGCGCAACTCATGCATCAGCCTGAGCGCCTTGCGGTTTGCCTCCGCCAGCGCCGCCGCCGAATAGCCGATTTTCGCGGCCCAGTCCGGGCTTGCCCGCCAGGTCGGGCTTTCGAAAATGAAGCCCGTGCCGGCCGCCCGCGCGACCTGCGCATGACGGCGGAAATAGGCGCGCAGACCTTCCGTACCCGCCTCATCCCGAAAGAGATGAAAGGCGGCGAAACAGGGCAGGTCGAAGCCGTCGAGATAGATCAGCGTCGTCTCGATGCCGCCATCGGAGAGGAACAAGCCGCCGTCGAGCTGCGGCAGGCGATTTCTGTATTTGGCCATGATAGAATCCTTGTTCTGGGGGCGCACGAAGACGCGCGCCGGTCTTCTCGGACCGGCGGCTCTTCATCTCGCCGCGAAGCTATCCGCGCCCGCCCGCCGGGGTAATGCGCGGGACGCCGGATCGTTTTGCCGATCCGCCGAATATGAAAAGAACAAGGCCGATGGACCCGCTATCCGACGCTCTCCGCTCGATGCGCCTCACCGGCGGCATCTTTCTCGACGCCGAATTGACGGCCCCCTGGTGCCTGAAATCGTCGGTGAGCGAGGAAGACTGCGCGCCCTTCGGCGAGGTGCCGCACAACATCGTCTCCTGGCACTATGTCGAAACCGGCCGCATGCATTTGCAGGTCGCGGGTGCGCCGCCCGTCGTGGTCGAACGCGGCGAGATCGTCCTGCTCCCGCACAATCACAAACACCTGATCGGCAGCGACCTCGCCCTGCCGCCGGAAAATCCCGACCCGCTGATCGAGCCCGCGCCCGGCGGTCTCGCCCGCCTCGTTCACGGCGGCGGCGGCGAAGGCACGCGCCTGATGTGCGGCTTTCTCGGCAACGACATTCCCGGCGACCCGGTGCTGGCCATCATGCCGCCGGTGCTGAAGCTCGCCGCGCCCGAAGGCGCGACCGCCGAATGGATCGAAAGCACCTTTCGCTTCGCCGGCGCGATCCTTGCCGGCGGCGGCGCGCGTTCGGCCGCCGTCCTCGGCAAGCTCGCCGAACTGCTCTTCGAGGAGGCGGTGCATCGCTACCTCGCCAACATGCCGAACAGCGAGAAGGGCTGGCTTGCCGGCCTGCGCGACCCGGCGATCGGCCGCGCGCTGGCGCTGCTGCATCGCGGCCTCGGCCGTGACTGGACGACGGAGGCGCTCGCCGCCGAAATCGGCATGTCGCGCTCGGCCTTCGCCTCGCGCTTCACCGAACTCGTCGGCGAACCGCCGATGCGCTACCTCGCCAAATGGCGCCTGACCTTCGCCGCCCGCCGCCTCCTCGACACCGGCGAACCCGTTTCCCGCATCGCCTTCGAAGCCGGCTACGAATCCGAAGCCGCCTTCAACCGCGCCTTCAAACGAAACTTCGGCACGCCCCCGGCTGCGTGGCGCAGCGAACAGGCGGCGGGGTGAGGGGCTCCCGTCCGCCTTGGGCTGTGGCTCCCTTGCTATAATGGCGAAAATTAATATTTTCAGGCCCGCTTCTTCTTTTGACCCGCTCCGGGCGTTCGGGTAGCTGATTCATGGTTGGCAAGTTCCGGTGCGGTGGGTGCCGCCCAATTGCCGGCCAGGGTGGGGATGTACCGATGAAACTGATCAATTCGCGGTTGCGCGCCCGTGCGCTCGGCACGACCGCGCTCGTTGCGCTGGGCGGTCTGATGCTGGGTGCGAACCCCGCCGATGCGGCCTGCACCTCGTCCGCGCCGCTCGCCGGCGAGACCGTCACCTGTTCGGGCGCCGTCGTCGATCCCGTCATCACGGGCGCCGCCGGCGTGACCGTCAACCTCGACCCCACCGCCGATTTCAACATCAACGATATTTATGCGATCCGGTTGGGCAACGACGGCACGGTCACGCTCAATGGCAACGCAGGTTCGAGCGCGCGGATTTATGCGATCGAGAACGACGTCGTCGGTATCGAGGGCGACGATGGTCTCACCGTCACCCTGAATGCCGACTCGCAGATATCCATCTACGGCAACGACGGAGCGCTCGGTATTGATGGCGGGTCCGGCAGCAGCGTCGTCCTCAACGGCACATCCGGTCTTAACGTCGTCGGCATGTCGGACTACGGCGTGGGCATCGCGCTCGAGGGGCCGGACTCCACCGTCACGCTCAACGGACAATCCTTTGTCCGCACCTATTCGCACGACATATCGATCGGCATCGCGGTCAATGGCGGCGGCAACACCGTCACGCTCAACGATTCCGCCTACGCCAGGGGCACGTCGTTTTACAGCCTCACCGATGGCATGGCACTCGGCGTCGCGGCCTCTGGCGACGGCGACACGATTACATTGAACGGCGACTCTATGGTCGCCGCCCGCACCATTGGCGATGTCGCGGACTATGCCGCCGGCATTTTCAGCATCGGAGCCGACACCGTCATAACCCTCAACGGCGCCTCGGAAGTGAGGGCCGACATCGACAACTCCTTCGTCTACGCGACGGGGGGCATGCTGGTCGGCGGCTCGGGCGAGCGCACGGTCACGCTGAACGGCGCCTCCCGCGTGGCGGTCGATTTCTACGATTCGACGGGTTATCTCGCCCTCGGCATCGGCTTCGGCAATGTCGCATATCCGGGTGGCGGCGGCACCTTGACGCTCAACGGTGCGTCGCGTGTCGACGTCGATATCGAAGCCTCCAATCTTTATATCGCGGGCGGCGTTGTCGCCAATTCGAACGACGCCAACATCGTGCTCAACAACACATCGGCGATCGGCGTCTATCTGGACGATTCCAGCGTCTTTGCCGCAACGGGCCTCTGGGCGTTCGGCGACGACAATATGCTGACGCTGAACGGCGCCTCGGGCGTATCGCTCGCTCTCTACGGCAGTCAGAGCGTGATTGCCGCGGCCGCGGGTCTGGGAGACCTGCTCGGCGTCGGCCCCGGCTTCGGGGGCACGGGCGGCACGCTGACGCTCAACGGCACCGCACAGATCGGTCTCGAAATCGACGCATCGGACGCGACTGCCGCTTTTGCAGCCCTCGCGTTCACCGACGATGCCACGATAGTGCTTAACGGCGCCTCGGCCGCCACGACCTACATTACCGACAGCACGGTCGAGTACGCCGGCGGCATATACGCGCTCGGCGACGGCAACACGATCGTGCTCAACGATTTCGCCTCGGTCGATGTCACGGTCATGCCGTCGGCGGATGTGACGGACTTTCTGAGCGGCATCGGCGTTCGGGGCGACGGCAACGACATCGTGATGAACGGCGCCTCCTCGGTCACGCTCAATGGTGTCAGCAACGCTTATGCCGCCGCGGGCGTTTTGCTGTTTGGCACCGGCAACACCCTGACCCTCAACGGCAACGCGACAGTCGACGTCACCCCGTCCGTCTATGCCCATGGCGTCTACATCTATGGCGGCGACGGCAACACGGTCGTCCTGAACGGCAGCGCCAGCGTCCTCGGTGGCAGCGGCTCGGGCATTCACGCCTATGACGCGACCGGCGTCACGATCGCGCTCGGGCGCGACGCCTCCGTTTCGGGCGCGGTCGGCATCCACCTCGACGATACCGACGATTCGAACATTCGTGTCGCCGGCGCCGTTGCAGGCACCTTCGCCGGCATCGTGATCGACGGCGACAACAACACGCTGACGCTCGACACCGGCGCTGCCGTCGCGGGCGGGATTTACGCGAACGGCGACAATGCGCTGGAGCTCCAGGGTGCGGGCGAACTCGATACGCTCGTCGCCGGATTCGGCAACCTCGCGGTCAACGCCACCGGCGCCTGGAACCTCTCGAACACACTGGTTCTCGACGACACGTTCGGTCCCGGCGCCGCCACGCTCAACAGCGGCGCGACCCTCGTCAACGGCCTGTTGATCGCGCCCGGCGGCGTCGCGGTGGGAGCGGGCGCCACGCTCGGTGGCAATGGCGTGGTCGTCGGCGATGTCGTCAACTTCGGCACACTTTCCCCCGGCAACTCGCCCGGCGTCCTCTTTGTCTTCGGCGATTTCGATTTTGCCGCGGGTTCGGCTTTTCTGTTGGAGGCGGACGCCACCGGCGCCGACCTGCTGATCGCCACCAACGATGTGAACATCGACCCGGCCTCGACACTGCATATCAGCCATCTCGCCGGCGTCGACGGTTTCGACGCGACGATCGTGATCGCCGGCAATGCGGTCAATGGCACCTTCGGTTCGGTCACCGGCGGAGCCGGCGCGCTGACCTACACGCCGACGACCGTTTCGCTGCTCGCCATGCGGCCGACCTCCATCAACGGCGCGCTTGTCGCCGGCGCGCAGGCCGGCTTTGCCTTCCTCGACGCGCTGAACGGTCAGGCGCGTCACGGCATCGGCGGTGCCGGCCGCATCTGGACGACCGGCATCGGCGAAGACGGCCGCCGCAAATCCGATGGCATCGGCGGCGCCTTCGACAGCAAGACATATGGCGGCGTGTTCGGGGGCGACGTCTACAGCACCGGCGCGGCCTCGTTCGGCATCGCGGCCGGCTATCTCGACACGGTGGCCAAAACCGCCGGCGGCGGTTCGTCCGTCGGCATCGAGGCCTGGCACCTCGGCGCCTATGGTTCGTGGGGCGTCGGCAATGGTTTCGTCACCGGCGCGATCGGCGGCGCATTCCAGACCCAGGACGCATACCGCGCCGTTCTCGCCGGCGGCGGCCTGGCGACCGCAACCGCCAGCCCGGATGCCTGGTCGGCGGGCGCCGGCCTTGTCGCCGGTCATGCCTTCCCGCTTGAGGGCAACTGGATGCTGACGCCGACAGCGCATATCGCATATCAGCGACTGGAGCGCGACGGCTACAGCGAAACCGGCGGCGGCACGGCGGCCATCCGCGTCGGCGGCCAGACCGCCGAGACGTTGAAGGCGGGCATTGGCGCCGAACTCGGCGTCGAAATCGGCGACCCCAATGCCAGATGGTCGGTCCGTCCCGTGCTTCGCGCCGGCATCGGCCGCGAAATGCAGTTGGGCGACACGACCGTCGGCGGCGCCTTCCTCTCCACGGGCGCGCCCTTCACCGCGACGCTCGACAGCCGCGACCAGACGGTGCTGACGGGCGGCGCCGGCGTCGATGTGGCGGTCGGCAACGGCATTTCGGGCTTCCTGTCCTGGAACGGCAGCAACGGCGAAGCCGGCAGCACCGGCGCCTTCACCCTCGGCGCCCGCCTGACATGGTAAGGTCGCCGGCGTCGGACGAGTATCTCTGAACTGAAATTCCCACCCGCCCCTTGGGGAGGGTCAAACGGTCGAAGACCGTTTGGGGCGGGGGCGCGGCGCCGAATGGAAGTAAACGCCGCACGGAGCAGCGCCATGCCGAACACTTCAATACCGAACAAACCCATGATCGCCGGCGACGATGTCGGCAAGGAACCGGTCGCGCCCTTCCACTTGACCTTTTCAAGCCACTTCCGCCCCTGGCTGGCGAAGCTCGACACCGGCATCGCCTTTTCCACCTACACCGCCGGCAAGCTGATCCTGCTCGGTGTCGGCGGCAAGGGCGGCTATGCCGTGTCGGAGCGCACTTTCGACATGGCGATGGCGATGGCCGCCACCGACGACGGCTTGATGCTCGCCATGCGTCATCAGGTCTGGCGCTTCGCCAACAGCTTGCTCCCCGGCCAGCTCTACGAAGGCTGGGACCGCATCTTTCTGCCGCGCCAGTGCCATGTCACCGGCGGCGTCGACATCCACGATCTCGCCATCGACAGGAAGGGCCGCCTGCTCGCGGTCGTTACCGGCTACAATTGCGTTGCGAGCCTCGACATGCGGGGCTCCTTCAACCCGCTCTGGCGCCCGCCTTTCATCGACGCCATTGTCGGCGAGGATCGCTGCCACCTGAACGGCTTCTGCCTCGACGCGGGCCAGCCCGCCTATGCCACGATCATCGCACCGACGAACACGCTCGGCGGCTGGCGCCCGCACCGCGCCGATGGCGGCGAGGTCATCGACATGCGCACCGGCAAGACGGTCGCCAGGGGCCTCGCCATGCCGCATTCGCCGCGTCTCTATCGCGGCAAACTCTGGCTGCTCGAAGCGGGCACCGGCTGGTTCGGCTGGATCGACACCGCCGCCGGCGTCTTCAACCGCGTCGCGTGGTGTCCGGGATTCGTCCGTGGGCTGCGCTTCATCGGCGACTACGCGATTGTCGGCCTCTCGAAACCGCGCAACAAGGTCTTCGAGGGCCTGCCGCTCGACGACGAACTGAAGACGCGGGGCGCCGAGCCCGTCTGCGGCATCCACGCCATCAACCTCGCCACCGGCGAAATCGAACACACCGTCACCATCACCGGCTCTGTCGAGGAACTCTACGACGTCGCCTTCCTCCCCGGCGCCAAAGCCCCGCTGCTGGTCGGCCTGCAAGGCGAGGAAGCCCGAAAATTCGTCTTCCTCGGCCCCGACAGTTCGGGGAAGCCGTAAGCGTTTCCGCCGCCCCGCATTTCTTCCACCCTCCCCCTGAGGGGTAAGCGGAGGATCGCGGCGCATAACCGACGGGCCGGCGTCACCCACGCATCCTCATCCGATCACGCGCCGCCGTCGCGCCCGTATTTACGAAATCCCGGCCGCGTACAGAGCCGCGCGTAATAGGACTCGACAAGCGCAAATTCGGGCCGCTCCATCGGCACCGATTTCCAGCGATGCAGCGACAGCCCGGCAACGATGTCGGCAAGCGAGAAGTCGCCGCAGAGAAAATCGCGGCCGTCGCAAAGCGCCGCATCGACGATCCGCACCGCGTCGTTGAACGCCACCGCCGAGCTTTCGGCCGCCTCA
>JAHBYM010000126.1 GCA_019635975.1 Parvibaculum sp.
CGCGTTTTTCATTCGGGCGGTCGCCGATCTCCGTCGAGACGAAACGGATCGTGCCATCGAGCGCGGCGGGGCAGCCGCTGCAGGAAAGTGCCACCCGGTTTCCGATGCGTATGCGGCTGAGATCCGCTTCAGGTAAAAAGAAACGCACCCTGATGTTTTCCGGCGGCAGCAGCACGACGACCGGCCGGCTCGCGGCGGCAAACTCGCCTTCGCGGAGAAGGATGTCTTGCACGAAAGCTGTTGCCGGTGCATGGCCTTCGCGTCGTGCGAGGCGCCATTTCGCCTGATCGTGTGCGGCGGCGGCGGTCAGCATTTGCGCTCCGGCGCGGTCGCGTCGCGCGCGCGAGGTCTCGAGTGCCGTCTGAGTCACATTGCCGCCGGCGTAAAGGTCTTCCATGCGTTTCAATTCGTGCTGGGCGTCGTCGAGCGCTGTTTTCGTTTCGGCGAATTGCGCGGCGGCCTGTTCGGCAGCGGCCGTTTCGGCCGTCATGTCGAGGCGGAAGAGCAGGGCGCCTTTTTCGACGTAGTCGCCGCGCGCAACGGCAATCTCCTCAACCACGCCGCCGTCGATGGGGCCGACGTGGATATATTCGCCTTCGGCATGGCCTTGCCAGACGCCATCGTCGGTAGCGTCGCATCCGGCGAGAAGGAGCGCGGCCAGGCCGGCAAACAGAAAGGAGCGGAGGCGCGCCAGCGTGTTCATGCCGATTGGGAGGGCGGTGCTCTGCGCGGCGGCCGTCACGTGAAATCTCTCATGCGCGTGACTTTAACAACGGAATGAAATGCCACTATCTATTATCCTGTATGCCATCGAGCGCCGCGCGGGCGCTTAAGTCAACCTGTTGAGATTGTTATGATTTTCGGGCCGCCGCCGTCCGGCAGTTCTCAGCCGGATTTGTCCGGTTTTTCAGGCGGCGTTTCCCGGCGCGTACCATCGAGCCGCCGCTCGGTGCGATCCCGTTCGAGCTTGTCACGCTTCTTCTCGGCGCCCGTCCGGCCGAAGCGGACGCGATTGGCCGCAGCCTGCGCCGCTTTCTTCGATTTAACCGTATCCCGGACCTTTTTCCGAAAGGTGGAGAATTTGACTATATTTTCGTCGTCCGAATCCATAGTTTGCCCGCAATACGACCGCGTCTGGCGGTCTGGCCGCCGCTCATCCGATAAGTTTAAGCCAAAGGCGGTCGGCATCAAACCGTCGGGGGCAACGCTGCGTTCTTGCGCCGGGTGCGGCTGGAGACAGTCTTGAATTCGATCCTGACTTATATCGCGGGGATCATCGTCGCGCTTCTGTTCGCCGCTCTGGTCGGACCGAACCTGATCGACTGGAACAAGTTCCGCGGCGAGATCGAAGCGCAGGCTTCGTATGCACTCGGCGCGCCGGTCCGCATCGACGGCGACATTCGCCTTCGAATCCTGCCGGCGCCGCACATGACGCTCGGCAAGGTCAAGATCGTCAACACGCACAGCGCAGCGCAGTCGGCGCATCTCGCGACCTTCGAGGAAATCGACGCGGAGGTGGCGCTGGCGCCACTCCTAACCGGCGACATCAGCATCACCAGTGTCCGTATCGTTCGTCCGCAGATCAATCTCGAAGTGTTGCCGGACGGGACGACCAACTGGACGGCTTTCGAGCTTCCCGACGCGACAGTCGAAGACGGCATGTTTTCGCTCGCCTCGATCAGCCTCGAGGCGGCCAAGTTCGAGAATGGCGAAATTTCATACGCAAACCACGAAAACGGGCGGCGCTGGAAGGCCGAACAAGTTGGCGGCGAGGTGATTGCGACATCGCTGGTCGGTCCGCTGCGCGCAGAGATCGAAGCAATCGTGGATGGCGTACCGTTGGCGCTGCGGTTCGGCTTCGGGGAGTTTGCCGGCGGCAAGGCCTTTCAGGTCACGACGGACATAAGGCTTCGGGACCGCCCAGCGCGGTTTCTGTTTTCCGGCGTCGCGACGGAATTTTCAGCCGCTGCACGTCTCGACGGCAATGGTCGTCTCGAGATCGGCGGCGACGATGCGCCGGTCCGCATCGATAGCGGGCTCGTTGCCGCGGCGCAGTCGGTGACGTTCCGCAATCTCGTGCTGTCCGCCGGCGGCACGACGCTGAGCGGTGCTGCGCAGGCGCGCTGGGCGGATCGCCCGGTCTTCTCGCTCGAACTCGCATCCGAGAACTTCACCGCCGCGCCGCTGCTTGAGCGGCTGTTGCCGGATAGTGGTGACGGCGACATGCCCCATGCGGCATTGTTGGCGCTGCCGCTTCCCGGCTGGATCGATGGCGGGATGAATGTTTCGGTCGGGGCGCTGGCGCTTCCCGGTGCAATCGTCCGTAATGCGGAGTTGACGCTTGTATTGGCGAACGGCCTACTCGATGTCGAGACGGCGCGTGGCGAGCTTGGCGGAGAGACCGAAATCTCGCTGACGGGACGGTTGACCCGCCGCGACGACAAACCGGATTTCGATGGGCGGATCGACGCGCGCAGCGGCAATCTCGCGGCGCTGGCGCACTGGCTCTCTGCCGACAATGGCGAGGTCAATGCCCGTCCTGTGCCGCGGGGCGCGCCTTTCTCGGTGCAGGCGCGCTTGCGGGCGATGCCCGACGCACTCGAGTTTACGGCGCTGACCGCCGATTATGCGCGAGACCTTGCGACACCATCGCTTCGCGGCAGGGTTCACTACCTGATCGCTGGCAACCGGCCGCTCGTCGATGCGGATTTGCGGGCGACGCGTTTCGACGCGGACCCGTTGCGTGCGTTGCTTCCCGGCAATGACGATCCGCTGAAGTTTCCGGCAACGAACGACATCGCGCTGCGGATGCATGCCGAAAGCCTGGGCATCTGGGGCGAGGATATTCGTGGTCTGGTCGTCGACGCGGCGTTGACGGATGGCGTGCTCGATATCCGGCGGCTCGACGCCGACGACATTGCCGGTGCCCGGCTTTCGTTTTCAGGCCAGTTGAGCGGCGTCACGACCGGACGGCGCGATGATGTGAAGGGAAACTTCACGGGCCATATTGAGGGCGAGCGCTTCGGTGGGTTGCTGGCGCTTGGCAATTTCGCCGTGCCGGATGCAAGCGGTCCGGTGTCGATCGAGGTGACGGGCGCTTCGGGCGAGGCTACAGACAGCGATCTGCGCGTCGATACGCTGACATTGAAGGGAACCGTGCGGGGCAGCCGTGTCGATGCCGTGCTGAAACGGCGTCATGACAAAAGCGGCCTTGAAGGCCTCGACATTGTCGCCAATGCGGCCAATGACGAGGGGCGCGTTCTTCTCGAACAGCTTGGGCTCGAACCGCGCGACAGCTTGACGGCCCCGGGCTCGGTCTCGCTACAGCTCGAAAGCGCCGGCGACAAACCCTATCGGGTCAATTTCCGCGCCAATATCGGCGGCATGACATTGACGGCCAATGGCCGCGCCACCGATCCGTTCGAGGCGTTGCGTTTCGAGGGGCGGGCCGACATCGCGGCCCCCGGCATTCTCTCCGTGTTTGCGGCATTCGGTGCGCCGGAGCCGCTGAC
This sequence comes from Parvibaculum sp., assembly GCA_019635975.1. Lineage (GTDB taxonomy): Bacteria > Pseudomonadota > Alphaproteobacteria > Parvibaculales > Parvibaculaceae > Parvibaculum. Next base: position 3,513 of record JAHBYM010000126.1, read on the forward strand.
GCGCTGGATCGGCAAACAGGCATCCGGTCCCGGCTTTGTATTTTCCTCGGCGGTGATCTGGGACAAGAAAAGTCTTTCTCTGTCCGGCATGGAGAGCGTTGCCGGCAACTTCCGGTTGTCGGGCGATACCATGTGGCGCGCCGGCGAGGACGACAAACTTCCCTCGCTCACCGGAGCGCTGGAGGCCAACGCGCTCGATCTTACGTCGCTTGTCGGCTCGGAGGATGAAGTCTGGCCCGCGGCCGCGCTCGACTGGTCGATACTCGGCGCACTCGACGGCGAGATCGATCTCAAAGCGGGCAGGGTGCGGCTCGGCAGGCTGGCGGCCGGCGATGTGACGACGCGGCTGTCGCTGTCGCATGGTGTGCTTTCGGCGTCGCCTTTCGTCGGTCAGCTTGGCGGCGGGCGGGTGTCGCTCGGCGCTCGGGTCGAAGGTGGCGAGGGTGCGCCCGGTATCGGATTGACGGTGCTGATTGAGGATGCGGGCGTTGCCGAAATTTTTCGCGATACGTTTGGCGCCGCGCCCGGTAAGGGTCGTGCCGAGATCGCCGTGCAGCTTCAAGCGCAGGGACGAAGCTGGCTGGCGCTGGTTTCGTCGGTGGCGGGCACAGGAACAATTAAGGCCTCCGGCCTTGCCTTCGCGCCGCTCGATGTCGCGGGCTTCGGTGCGGCGCTCGAAACGCTGCAGGACATCGAAGATTTTCCGTCGCTGGTCGGCGACACACTACAGGCCGGCGAGACGGCGGTGCGCGGGCTCGATGGGGAATTCACGATCGAGGACGGCGTGCTGCGCCTTGCCGACGACGAGCTGGCGCTTGCCGGAGGCGCTGCGAAGCTTCTTGCTCTCTATGACCTGCCGCGACTTGCCGCCGACGCGGAATTGACGATCGTTCCGGAGAAGCCCTCGGGTGCGCCGGCGTTCTCGATCGTTGCGACGAGACGCGGCGATAAAATCGATGTAAAGACGCAGATACTCGATTTACAGGCGTTCGTTGCCGAGCGGCTGCTGGCGGAGAGCCTGAAGGAAACGGGCGGCACCATGCGCGAATTGCGCGAACTGATGGGTCTGCCGGCGGAAACGCGCGCCGCGCCGCCGCCACCGCCAACGCGCCCGGCATTTACACAATAGATCAGGTCTTGAGATCAGGTCGGGCAGCTTCCGTCGCTTCGCTTGCGCATCCCGTCGAGCACATAGAGGCGGACGGCGGCCGAGAGTGTGCCCTTGCCGCCGCGGCTCGCGTCGATGCGGCGCACGAGATCGTTGACCGACGTCTTTTCCGAACAGGCGAGTTCCTTCAGCGCGTCCCAGAAGGGCCGTTCCAGCGAAATGCTGGTGCGATGACCGGCAATAGTGACGGAGCGTTTGATCTCGTCGGTCATGTTCCGGTGCCGCCTTACTCCGGCGCGATCATCTTTTCGGGCCGGACGATGGCGTCGAACTCGGCTTCGGTCACATAGCCGCCGCCGACCGCCTCCTCGCGCAGGGTCGTTCCGTTCTTGTGCGCGGTCTTGGCGATCTTCGCGGCGTTGTCGTAGCCGATTTTCGGAGCGAGCGCCGTGACGAGCATCAGCGAGCGTTCGAGCGCTGCCTTGATGTTGTCCTCGCGCGGTTCGATGCCGACGACGCAATTGTCGGTGAAGCTCACCGCCGCGTCGGCCATCAGGCGTACCGACTGCAGGAAGTTGTAGGCCATGACGGGATTGTAGACGTTCAGTTCGAAGTGGCCCTGGGAGCCCGCGAATGTCAGCGCCGCATGGTTGCCGAATATCTGTACGCAGACCTGTGTCAGCGCCTCGCACTGGGTGGGGTTGACCTTACCCGGCATGATCGACGAGCCGGGCTCGTTTTCCGGCAGCGCCAGTTCGCCGAGGCCCGAGCGCGGACCGGAGCCGAGCAGGCGGATGTCGTTGGCGATCTTGAACAGACCTGTGGCGATCGAATTGATCGCGCCGTGCACGGACACGTAGGCGTCGTTCGAGGCCAGCGCCTCGAACTTGTTCGGCGCGGTGACGAAGGGCAGGCCGGTGATCCTCGCCACTTCCCTTGCGAACAGTTTCGCGAAGCGCGGCTTGGAATTGAGGCCGGTGCCGACGGCGGTGCCGCCCTGCGCCAGCGGATAGAGCTCCTTCAATGCGGCGCGCAGCCGCGCGATGCCGCTCTCCACCTGCGCGGCGTAGCCGGAGAATTCCTGGCCGAGGGTGAGCGGCGTCGCGTCCTGGGTATGGGTGCGGCCGATCTTGACGATCCTGGCAAACGCCTTCTCCTTCCCGCGCAGCGCCTTCAGCAGCACCGTCAGCGCCGGGATCAGATCGTTCGTGATGCGATCGGCGGCGGCGATGTGCATCGCGGTCGGGAACGAATCGTTCGACGACTGGCTCATGTTGACGTGATCGTTGGGATGCACCGGTTCCTTGGCGCCGCGCTTGCCGCCGAGCAGTTCGTTGGCGCGGTTGGCGATCACTTCGTTGAGGTTCATGTTGGTCTGGGTGCCCGAACCGGTCTGCCAGACCACCAGCGGAAAATGATCGTCGAGCCTGCCTTCGATCACTTCGCGCGCCGCGCGCGCAATCGCGCCGGCGCGCCGCGCATCGAGCAGGCCGAGCTCCCGGTTGGTTTCGGCCGATGCGAGCTTGACGATGCCGAGCGCATGCACGATCGCGATCGGCATGCGGTCGTTGCCGATCCGGAAGTTCAGGCGCGAGCGCTGCGTCTGCGCGCCCCAATAGCGATCGGCGGGAACCTCGATCGGCCCGAAGCTGTCGGTCTCGATTCGGCTGGAGATCGATTTCGAAGGGCGGGCCATGACTGACATCCGGTGCTCAGGGAAGGGCAGGATGCTCAGTCTAGGCACTATCCGCAATCGGCAAAGCGTGAAAAGCGTACCGGCTATTTCTTCCGAAACCGGTCGAAGCGCACCACGGTGGCGCCTTCGCTGCTTTTCGGCGGCTCGTCGGTCGCCGCAGGTTCGGCGGGCTCAGCGGGCGAGGCCGGAACTGCGGGAAGCTTTGCCGCGGGCATCTCCGTCGCTTCCTGCGGTTCGAATTGCAGGCCGAACTGAACGGAAGGATCGAAAAAGCTCTTGATGGCGGCGAAGGGCACCACCAGCCGCTCAGGGATGCCTCCGAAGGAAAGGCCGACCTCGAAACGATCTTCCGTCACCGTCAGATCCCAGAACTGGTGCTGCAGGATGATCGTCATCTCCTCGGGATATTGCGCGAGCAGCCGCGGCGACAGCTTCACGCCGTCCGCCCTCGACAGGAAGGTGATGAAGAAATGATGCTCGCCCGGCAAGCCGTGCTCGGCGGCATCGCTCAGCACACGACGGAGCACTCCGCGCAGCGCATCCCGCGCCAGCACGTCATATCGGATGTGATCGGTCGCCATGGTTATCCTTGCACGTCTACAATTAAGAGGGATCAACAGGATGGATCGGCTCCGCCGGTCTCCCGACTCGCCGCTGGGCGGCCATGCTACCCCGGCGGCACGCGGAGGTCAGCAGGCGAGAACGGCGGTTTTCGAGGCAGCGCCATGCGGTACGGGTGAATGAAGAGTGAAAGTGGAGGCTTCTGTTGCCAGGTGCCTCCGAACCCCGCCTGACGGAGCTTAACCCATCAGGACTTTAGATTTGGTCTTTCAAACTGCGTTACGCAGCCTGAGCAACCGGAGCAAAGTTGTCGTTGGCAACTATTGCATTAGCCCGATAACGGCGGAACCATACCGAGAAAAAACGCGCCCTTTACGCCCTCGTCGATCCTGTTTCGCCCCCGCCGAAATTCCGGGTCCGCTCCGGAGGGAATTTTGGTGGAGGCGCCGGGTGCTGCCCCCGG
>JAHBYM010000127.1 GCA_019635975.1 Parvibaculum sp.
TACAGCGCCTCGAAGGCGGGTCTCGAAACCTATGTGCTGGCCCTTCGGCACCTGCTGGCCCCGAAAGGCGTCAGGCTGAGTGTCGTAACCCTGGGCTATGTCGAGACCGATATGAGCCGCCGTTTGAGTGGCCCGAAGCCCTTTCTGACGACTCCGGCGAAGGCCGCGATCATGATCCGGTCGGGTTTGAAGAGGAATCGGGCGAGAATTGCTCATCCCGTTGTTTTTGCTATGGGAATCAGGTGTCTCAACATCCTGCCGGAGTGGCTTGTCCGCTTGATCCTGCCTGCCTTTGCTTTTACGATTTCACCCTAGGGGGCCAATGTTGATCGTTTGAATCTGTGAGTGTTTTGGCTTCCATGGGGGACGTCTTATGATCGCCGGCCTTGCCGGGCTCTTCATCGCTTTCGCGGCGGTGTTGGCCTTGGAGCGTTTTGTGAAGCCGCAGCGGAATGATGCGCCGATCTTTCACAGGGTCGGATTGCTCGCCGCTATGCCGCTGATATTGTTTTATGTTTCCATCCTGATGCTCACTTACCGGCCGATGTTTTCGACCGTCTTCGTCATCATCGTGTTTCTGGGCATCGTCGTCGTCAACAACGCGAAGGTCCGCGAACTTCGCGAGCCGCTGGTCTATTCGGACTTTGCCTTGCTGCGTCAGGCGATCGCCCATCCTGCCCTCTATGTCGGTTATATCGGTCCTTGGAAAGTCGCGGCCGTGCTGTCCGCCGGCACGCTCGCGCTCGTTGCGGGGCTGGTTTATGAGGAGCCGATCGTCAGACGGGATGAAGCAGCCGAGTGGATGCCGACGCTCGCTTATTGTCTTGTCGTCTTCGGCTCGATCTATGCAATCACCAGAGGGCCGCTCAGAAACGAATTCAGACAGATACTCGGCATATTCGGTCCGTCGACCGACGTCCGGGAGGATGTCGCCAAACTCAGTCTGGTGACGACGCTCATATTCTATTTTCTCCTCGCGGGCGAGAGCGAGGAAGCAATCGCCCAATCGCGAAAAAACGAAGATGAAGACCGTGCGCGGCCCTTCGGCCAGTCGAACCTGCGGCCCTCAGTGGTCGTCGTGCAAAGCGAGTCCTTCTTCGATGCCCGTCGTATCATGGAAAAGCCGCCCGCCGGATTTCTGAAGCACTTCGACCGCATGGCCGGCGAGGCACGATATAGTGGCCGGTTGCGCGTGCCCGCCTGGGGCGCCAACACCTTGAGGACCGAATTCGCTTTTCTTTCCGGCATACCTGACGAGGCGATGGGGGTCGACCGTTTCAATCCCTATCTCGGCTATTGTGCAAAACCGGTATGGACGATTGCGTCATATCTGCGCAGCGTCGGCTATCGCACCGTTTGCATCCATCCCTACCACAAATCCTTTTTCCGGCGCGATCGAGTCTATCCGCATCTCGGCTTTGACGAATTTATCGACATCGCCTCGTTTGCCGAATCCGACCGGATCGGCCCCTACATGTCCGATGCTTCCGTTGCGGCAAAAATCGAAACGCTCCTCGGTGAATCGACGCAACCTGTCTTCGTTTTCGCGATTACGATGGAAAATCATGGGCCTTGGGGCAAGCCTCGGATCGAGGTGCCCGACACCGTTCGCGCGGCGGCGCCCGGCAGGCCGAAGGCAGTTCAGCAATATCTGAGCCATGTTCAGAATGCCGACAGAATGATCGGGCGGCTCCGAAAAGCACTGAACGAGATGAAGCGGGATGCCGTTTTCTGCTTCTACGGAGACCACTTGCCCAGCCTGCCGAAGGCATTCCGGGCGCTCGGTTACGACGATCCCCGAACCGACTATTTCATCTGGCACAAACGGGTCCGCACCGACAATCGCACCGCGAATGTCAGCGCCGATGCGCTGAATCGTCTCCTGCTCGAAACCGTGACTGTTGCGTTGACGGATACCGGACCGGCGGCCGGGGCCGTTGACGTCATGGACGACGACCGGCGGGTGGGGGAAGCCCGATGAACCGATCTTTCCTTTTTCTTCAGGGGAACAGCAGCCATTTCTTTCTTGCGCTTGGCCGGGCGCTCGCCGATCGCGGCTATCCTGTCAAACGCATCAACGTATGTGGCGGCGACCGCTACTTCTGGGGAACATGGAATGCGGTCGACTATCGCGGAGCGCAAAGCGACTTTGGTGCCTATGTTCGCGATCTGGTCGCCGCGGAAGGCGTTTCCGACATCGTTCTTCACAACGACTGCCGGCCGCTGCACCGCGGTGCGATCGAGGCGATCCGCGAATTCGCGTGCCGCGTCTGGGTTTTCGAGGAAGGCTACATCCGGCCCCACTGGCTGACGCTTGAAGAGGGTGGGATCAACGGTCATTCGCCGTTGCTACGCGATCCGTCCGGATCGTTCGGGGATCGCGACGGCGCAGCATCCGATGAGCCGGGCTATGTGCCGGTCCTGTCGGCAATGCGCCGCCGTGTGCTCTACGACTTTCAGTGGCAGATATGGAACTACCTGCAGTGGTTGCGCTACCCGAAATACAGAACGCATCGCCCGTTTCCGATCTGGGCGGAATATGCAACATGGACGCGGCGGCTTGTGACGTTGCCGCTGCGCCGGCGGCAAGCAGTCAAGATCATCGAGCGGCGTGTCTCGGGTGGAGATGAATTTTTCGTCTTTCCGATGCAACTCGACAGCGACTCGCAAGTCCGTCTGCATTCGCCTCACAGCAATATGACCGAAGCGCTCGAATATGTAATACGCAGCTTCGCCGCGCACGCGTCCGGCACGGCACGGCTGGTCGTCAAGGCGCATCCGCTCGACAATGGCTGGACCAATTTTCGTCGCCGTACCCGCGAAATCGCAGGTCGCCATGGGGTGTCCCGCCGGGTCGACTATATCGATGGCGGCGACCTGCAGATGCTTGTGCGCGGTGCGCGGGGTGTTGTCACGCTGAACAGCACCGTCGGGCTGATAGCGCTCGATCTGGGACGGCCGCTGGTCTGTTTGGGAAAGGCCATCTTTGATCGGCCGGGACTGACCTTTCAGGGTGAATTGGACGATTTCTGGTCGAAAGCGACAAGGCCGGACAAGGAACTATTTGCGGATTTCCGGCGCCAGCTTCTGAAGCGGAGTATGATCAACGGCGATTACTACACGCCCGCCGGAATTCAACTTGCCGTCACGAATGCGATAGCTAGATTCGAGGGCGCTCCCCGGAATCTCGCGGAAATAGGGTTGCCGGGAGCGTCGGGCGGGGTAAAAAGGCCGGGTCGCCGCGACCTGCCGGGAATCGCCGATGAGGCCCTTCAAGGGGATGGCGGCGCTCTCGCGCAACAATCGGGTGCTTCGGTGGGAAGTCTCTGAACGGACCCGCGTTGACCCCGTTGGTCGCGGCTTGCGGTATGAAGGTGCGCGCCCGATAGCTGGCGAGATGTGATGTATCGTGAGCGCAGGCCGATAGATCGGCGATGCTTACCAACGACAGGCGGACGTATCCGGTGAGTTTGAGCGTTGTCGAACACACATCAGCCTCCGTTCAAGCAGAGGCATTTTCGCGCGCCTATGCGGACGGCGACGAAGATGCGGCTATCAGGATCGTCATAGCTGCCTTCGAAGCGGGGACACCCTTTGCTCCGCCGTTTGAAAGCCTGTGGTGGCTCTGTGGCGAGTTGCTGAACCGGCGCCGCTATCGGCTGGGACTTGAGCTGACGGAGTGTGTCGGGAAACATGGATACCGGGGATGGCGATCTCTGTATCTTCGGGGAATTTTTCTGGCGCTGACGCGCGAGATCGAGCCTGCCGCAGAGGTGTTCGACAGCGCACGGAGGATCGCGCCTGTCAAAAAGCAAGGCGAAATTGCGCTCCTGGAAGGACGGTTGCGTGCGATGGCCGGGCAAACCGCCATTGCGTTGCGCCTGTTTCGGGAGAATTTGAGGTTTGACGAGGCTGGCGAGCGTTTTGTCGCGGCAGCATTGCGCATCGCGCATCGCGAAGGCGAGCGCGATCTCGTCGTTCGATGGGCGGAGCAGGCGAACGCCGCGTTGGGCGTGACCGCATCGCGTATGCGGCTCCTTGCTGAAATACACTACGAAAGCGGCGAATGGCAAAAGGCGCGCGATGCCGCCGAACGTGGGACGCGGATCGATCCGAAGAACGTCGTGCTCTGCCGGATCGTTGCCCGAAGCGCCTACAGGGAAGGCCGTGTAGCCCCGGCGATCACGCAGCTCCAGGCGCAACTGGGTAGGGACGGTGAGTGGACTGAGGGGAAAATCCTCCTCTGTCGCTTGCTCATTGCCGGCCGCCGTGACACGGAGGCGCGCCGCGTTCTGAAAACGATCGGGAATGCAACGGACTACGAAGAAGAACGCCGGGAACTGCGCGCGCGTTTGCACGGCGAGGACAGCGACACGGCGGCGGTCTCATCCGCGGTAGACAGGCCGAAGACGCGCGCGCGCGCGAAGAGCCGGGATGTTCTGCAGGACCCGGAAGTCAAAAAAATCATGTCGGACATACCGGCCGATTTTGCGCCGCGTTGGACGCCTGAAACTCTGGCGTCGCACGGCAATTCGTGGGTGGCGATCAAACGATTGTCGCATTCTGTGCGAACGCTGATGCTTCGCGAGATGATGGCGCGGTTCGGACGTCACGAGATTGGTTATCTCTGGGCCATTCTCGAGCCGATGATGCACGTTGCTGTATTCTCGCTGATCTTTTATTTTATTCGTGCGCGCGATTCTCTGGGTATGAACGTAATTCTTTTTGTGGCGACGGGGGTTATTCCACTTTTTATCTACCTCAAGACCTACAACCATCTAACAAACGCGCTCAAGCAAAACCGCCCCCTTCTGAATCACTCCCGCGTGCAGCCGATGGACATCTATCTTGCCCGTGCGCTTCTTGAACTGTTTACCCATATACTCGTCTTCATCGTCTTTGTTTCTTTCATATATATGTTCGTGGACAAATATTCGTTCGGTAGCGCGTGGTCGGTGCTTTCAAATATGTTCGGCCTCTGGATATTCGGGATTGGCGCGGGGCTTGCGCTCGGCTCGCTGGTCGTTTTTGCCGAGTCCATCAAGAACGTAATGGATGGTTTGAACCGGCTGATCTACATCACGTCGGGCGTCTTCTTTACACTCGACATGATGCCGGCATCTGTTGCGAAGTATCTCACATACAATCCGCTGCTGCATTTCGTCGATGGCGTAAGAGGAAACTTCAACCCGCTAATGGGCGGATCCCGCGTCGATTTCAGCTATGGAATTGCGTGGGCTGTCGCCGTCCTCGTGCTCGGCCTGGTCGCCGACCGTGCGTTGCGAAGACGGGTCCTTGACCGATGATACATTTGATCGACGTCGAGAAGCATTTCAACACCGATGTCGGGGTGCGCCAGGTGTTGCGCGAGACACGACTGACGATCCCGACAGACAAGCGCGTCGGCGTGCTCGGCCGAAACGGCGCCGGGAAATCGACCCTGCTCAACATGATTGCAGGAGTCGACCAGCCCTCATCGGGTATGATTGTGCGTGAGGACGTCCGTTTGTCATGGCCGCTCGGCTATGCTGGCGGCTTTCACGCTGATTTGACTGCACGCGAAAACATCTCGTTCGTCGCACGGCTCTATGATGTCGACTACAACAGGACCTTCGAACTCACCGAAGAGTTTGCCGAGATAGGCAACTATGTCGATATGCCCATCCGGACCTATAGCGGCGGTATGAAATCCCGATTGGCATTCGGCTTGAGTCTGGCTATTAAGTTCGATTGCTACCTGATCGATGAAACGATAGGAGCGGGGGACCGATTTTTTCGTGCCAAGTCGCGCAAGGTGTTCGTCGAGCAATCGAAGGGGTCCGGCATGCTGCTGGTCTCGCACGAGGAAGCCACGATCCGGGAATATTGTGAAATCGCGCTCGTTCTTTTTGACGGTGTTCTGGTGCCGTTTGCCGACATCGAAGATGCGATCGACTTTTATATGAGAAGGTGCGCGCCATGAATACGCGGTTCGGCAAGGAACAAATTGATCGTCTGGTCCGGCCTGGCGGTCCGATTGATCGTTTTCAGATTTTTATCCGGCAACGAGCGCGGCCATTCGTCGAGCATGAACTTGCAGAGGTTGTAAAGCTCGGCGTCTCGAAAATCCTTTTCATATGCCTGGTGATTGTTCCGACAGCGATTGCGTTCTTGTACTATGGTTTCTGGGCCGCTGATCGCTATGTGTCGCAATCATTGATGACGGTCAGGACAGCTGACTCGCAGATTGCGATGGCGGTCGGTGGATTGTTGGGGTCGTTCGGCGGCGCAAGCACCGGGCTCGTCGATGGCTATGTTGTCGAGTCGTATATCAAATCTCGCGAAATCGCGCGGAAGCTCGATGAAGCTATCGATATGCGCGCGATCTATATGGCATCGGAATCCGACATCTGGTCGCGGCTAAGCGCCAACGCGAGCTTTGAGGAATTTTACGACTACTATTTGAGCCGTATCGATGTTTACTTCGACAGCACCGCGAACGTCGTACACCTAGACGTGCAAGCCTATCGGCCGGAGGATGCGCAGCGGATAGCATCGGCCATTGTTGAGATAAGCGACGATATGGTCAATCGTATTTCGCAGCAATCGAGAACCGATGCGCTGCAGTTCGCGCTCGACGAAGTGCGCCTCGCCGAAAACAGATTGAGAGACAACCGGTTGGTCATCTACCGGTTTCGTGAGGAACACGGCGATCTCGATCCCGTACGGTCGGCTGAGGCCATCGGCGGCATCGTTGCGAGCCTTGAGGGTGAGCTTTCGCGGTATAAAACCGAGCTGGCCTCGCTCAGGAGCTATATGCGCGAGGACAGCGCTCAGATCGCGGGCGTCAAGGCGCGGATCGCGGCCATTGAGCAGCAGATGCGGGCGGAGCGGGGACGGCTGACGAGAAATGAGGACTTGCCGGGAACCACCTACCTGGACCTGCTGGCTGAATACGAACGGCTGCTGATTGAGGAAGAATTCGCCCGAACGGCCTATACCTCCGCGATCTCGGCGCTGGAGGTGGCGCGTGCCGACGCCGGCCGCAAGCAGGCATATCTGGTGGCTTTCGTCGAGCCGTCGCTGCCCGACGAACCGTCCAAGCCCGACAGATTGTTGATTATCGTGTCGTTTCTGCTGTGTGGCCTGTTAGCATACGGGCTGTTGATGTTGATCGGGGCTGCTATCAGGGAGCATGCGCGTATATGAGGATTTGGGGGGCTATTTTCGCCGCGATGCTGCTGACGGCGCTGGGCGCCGAGGCGCTTTACGCCCAGAGTTCGAGTGGTGGGCAGGGCGGTAGCAGCGCGCCCTTGCGCGCGCCATCGAC
>JAHBYM010000128.1 GCA_019635975.1 Parvibaculum sp.
GATCGACGCCTGCATCGCGCAGATCGACAATCCCGAAATCACCATCGACGAGCTGATCGAACATATCCCCGCGCCCGATTTTCCGACCGGCGGCATTATGCTCGGCCGCCAGGGTGCGCGTTCGGCCTATCATCTGGGCCGCGGTTCGGTCGTGGTGCGCGGCCGCACCGAGATCGAGGAGGTTCGCAAGGACCGTCAGGCCATCGTCATCACCGAGATCCCCTATCAGGTCAACAAGGCCTCGATGGTCGAGAAGATCGCCGAGCTTGTGCGCGAAAAGCGCATCGAGGGCATTTCGGACCTGCGCGACGAGTCCGACCGCAACGGCATGCGCGTGGTCGTCGAGCTCAGGCGCGACGCGATGCCCGATGTCGTCTTGAACCAGCTCTATCGTTTCTCGCCGCTGCAATCGAGCTTCGGCTGCAACATGCTGGCGCTCGATCATGGCCGCCCGGAGCTGATGAACCTCAAGCAGTTCCTCGGCATCTTCATCGCCTTCCGCGAGGAAGTGATCTCGCGGCGCACCAAGTTCGAGCTCAACAAGGCGCGCGATCGCGCCCATGTGCTGGTCGGCCTTGCCATCGCGGTTGCCAATATCGACGAGGTGATCCAGTTGATCCGCACCGCGCCCGATCCGGCGACGGCGCGCGAACGCCTGATGGCGCGCGACTGGCCGGCCGCCGACATCGCGCCGCTGATCGCGCTGATCGACGATCCGCGTCACCGGCTGACCGACGAGGGCACGACGCGCATGTCGGAAGAACAGGCGAAAGCCATTCTCGACCTGCGCCTGCAGCGCCTGACGGCGCTTGGCCGCGACGAAATCGGCGACGAGCTCAAGGGTCTCGGCGAAAAGATTTCGGACTATCTCGACATCCTGCGCTCGCGCGAGCGCGTGCTCGGCATCATGCGCGAGGAGCTGCTGGCGGTGAAGTCGGAGTTCGCGACGCCGCGCCGCACCGAGATCGTCGAATCCGAGTCCGATTTCGAAGACGAAGACCTGATCCAGCGCGAAGACATGGTCATCACGGTCAGCCATCACGGCTACATCAAGCGCGTGCCGCTCTCGACCTATCGCGCGCAGCGCCGCGGCGGCAAGGGCCGCTCGGGCATGTCGACGCGCGACGAGGATTTCGTCACCCGCCTGTTCGTCGCCAACACGCACACGCCGGTCCTTTTCTTCTCCTCCACCGGCATGGTCTACAAGCTCAAGGTCTGGCGCTTGCCGCAATCGACGCCGCAGGCGCGCGGCAAGGCGATGATCAACCTTCTGCCCCTGGAGCAGGGCGAGACCATCACCACCATCATGCCGCTGCCCGAAGACGAGGGTAAGTGGGATGAGTTGTTCGTGATGTTCGCCACCAGGAGCGGCGGCATCCGGCGCAACAAGCTGTCCGACTTCATCCAGATCAATCGCAGCGGCAAGATCGCGATGAAACTGGATGACGAAGGCGACAGCATTGTCGGTGTGCAGAGTTGCACCGAGAATGACGACGTGCTGCTGACGGCGGCAGGCGGGCGCTCGGCGCGCTTCGCGGTGCCGGATGTGCGCGTCTTTGCCGGCCGCACCTCTACAGGCGTGCGTGGCATTAAGCTCGACAAGGACGATGAAGTGATCGGCATGACGATCCTGCGCCATGTCGACGTCACTTCGGCCGAACGCGAGGCCTATCTGAAACAGGCCGCCGCCATGCGCCGTGCAACGCTCGGCGAGGCGGAAGCCGACGAGGGCCCCTCGAAGACCGACGATGAGGATGCCGACGACGCGTCCGCTGAGGAAATGACGTTGACGCCGGAACGCTATGCCGAGCTCGGCGCCAAGGAGCAGTTCGTGCTCGCCGTCACCGAAAAAGGTTTCGGCCGCCGGTCGTCCTCCTATCGCTATCCGGCCAAGGGCCGCGGCGGCAAGGGCGTCATCGCCATGGATATCGGCCCCCGCAATGGCCGTCTGGTCGCCTCGTTCCCGGTCGAGGACGACGACCAGATCATGCTGGTCACCGATGCCGGCCAGCTCATCCGCTGCCCGGTCCACGACATTTCGATCCAGGCGCGCGGCACGCAGGGCGTGACCGTCTTCCGCACCGCGCCCGACGAGCGCGTGGTGTCGGTCGAGCGGGTCGAGGAGAGTGCCGAAAACGGTTCCGGCGACGAGCAGGAGTAGGACCACATGGCGCGCATCGGGCTTTATCCCGGCACATTCGATCCGATGACCAACGGCCACCTCGACGTCATCCGCCGGGCGCTGACGCTGGTCGATCATCTGGTGGTCGCGATCGGCGTCAACGCCACCAAGACGCCGCTGCTGACGCTCGAAGAGCGTTTCGCGCTGATCGAGGCCGAGGCCGCGCCGCTGGCCAAGGCGGCGGGCGCCAAGATCAGCACAACCTCGTTTTCAGGACTCGTCGTCAACGCCGCCGACGATGCGGGCGCCAATGTCATCATTCGCGGATTGCGCGGCGCCGTCGATTTCGAGTACGAGACGCAGATGGTCGGCATGAACCGCGTGATGAACCCGAAGGTCGAGACGGTCTTTCTCGCCGCGTCGCCGGAGACGCAGTTCATCTCATCCACGCTGGTGCGCCAGATCGCCTCGATGGGCGGCGACATCCTGCCCTTCGTGCCGAAAAGCGTTGCCGGCAAGGTGCTCGCCCGCATCGCCGAAAAGAAATGACCGCAGAAACGGAGTTCCGACATGCGTAAGCTGACGACCGCGCTGATCGCGCTTTTTGCCCTTGCCGGGCTTTCGGGAAAGGCCTTCGCGCTCGACCCGGAAAACACGATCTATCTCGACCTCAAGGACGGCCGCGTCGTCATCGAGCTTCTGCCGGAGATTGCGCCGCGCCATGTCGCGCGCATCAAGGAGCTGTCGCGCGAAGGCTTCTACGACGGCATCGTCTTCCACCGCGTCATCGAGGGTTTCATGGCCCAGACCGGCGACCCGACCGGCACCGGCATGGGCGGGTCCTTCCTGCCGGACCTGCGCGCCGAGTTCACCCGCAATGAAAGCTTCACGCGCGGCGCGCTCGGCATGGCGCGTTCGGCGAGCCCCAACAGCGCCAACAGCCAGTTCTTCATCTGCTTCGACGACGCCTCCTTTCTCGACGGGCAGTACACGCTGTTCGGCCGCGTCGTCGAGGGCATGGAATTTGTCGACAACATCAAGCGCGGCGAGCCGCCTTCCGATCCCGACAAGATCGTGAAGATGCAGGTCGCCGCCGACGTTCAGGAAAATTGAGGCCAGAATGACCGACATCAAGGACCCCGAAAACACGCTGATCATGGAAATCCCGCACGGGAAAGTCGTGATCGAATTGCGTCCCGACCTTGCGCCGAAGCATGTCGCGCGCATCAAGGAACTGGCGCGCGAGAATTTCTACGACGGCGTCGCCTTCCACCGCGTCATCGACGGTTTCATGGCGCAGGGCGGCGACCCGACCGGCACCGGCTCGGGCGGTTCGGGGAAGAAAATCCCGGCCGAGTTTTCGAAGGAGCCGCATGTGCGCGGCACCTGTTCGATGGCCCGCACGCAGGATCCCAACAGCGCCGACTGCCAGTTCTTCATCTGCTTCGGCGACACCTCCTTCCTCGACGGGCAATACACGGTCTGGGGCCAGGTCGTGTCCGGCATGGACGCCGTCGACAAGATCAAGCGCGGCGAACCCGTCCGCGATCCCGACCGCATCGTCTCGATGCGTGTCGCGGCGGATGCGGCGTAGGAGCGCGCGCTCCCGCCACCTCCCATGCGCGTTGCCGATTTCGATTTCGAGCTGCCGGAGGCGCTGATCGCGCTCCGGCCCGCCCGTCCGCGCGACGCGGCGCGGATGCTCGTCATCGGCCCGGCGGCGAACGCGCTGGCCGACGAAACGGTGCGCGACCTGCCGGCGCATCTGGGCGCAGGCGATGTCCTCGTCTTCAACGACACCAAGGTCATCCCGGCCCGCCTCTTCGGCACGCGGGCGCGCGGGCAGGCGGAGGCCCGCATCGAGGTCATGCTGCACCGGCGCGTCGGCGATGCCGAATGGCGCGCCTTTCTGCGCCCCGCCAAGAAGCTCGCCATCGGCGAGACGATCGCGTTTGCGGGTGGGCTTGCCGCCACGGTCGAGGACAAGGGGGAGGGCGGCGAGGCGGGCCTGCGCTTTTCGGCCTCCGGCCCGGCGCTCGATGCCGCCATCGCCATCGCCGGCGAAATGCCGCTGCCGCCCTATATCGCCCGCAAGCGCAAAGCCGACGCCGAAGACCTCGCCGACTACCAGACGCTCCATGCCGCCGAGCCGGGCGCCGTCGCCGCGCCGACCGCCGGCCTTCATTTCACGCCCGCATTGATGGCCGCCCTCGATGCGCGCGGCGTAAAAACCGTCCGCCTGACGCTGCATGTCGGCGCCGGCACGTTCCTCCCCGTCACGGCGGAAGACACGGCGTCCCACAAGATGCATGCCGAATGGGGCGAGATCGCGCCCGAAGAGGCCGACGCCATCAACGCCGCCCGCGCGACGGGCCGCCGCATCGTCGCGGTCGGCACCACGTCGCTGCGCCTCCTCGAAAGCGCGGCCGACGAAACAGGCCGCATCCATCCCTTTCGCGGCGAGACCGACATCTTTATAACGCCGGGCTACCGCTTCCGCGCCGTGGACCTGCTGATGACCAATTTCCATTTGCCCAGATCGACGCTTTTCATGCTGGTCTCAGGCTTGCGTTCGACGGATGAGATGAAGCGCGCCTATGCGCATGCGGTCGCCGCGAAGTACCGCTTCTATTCCTATGGCGACGCCTGCCTGATCCACCGGGCCGCGCCATGAGCGCGTTTTCCTTTTCGCTGCACGCCACCGACGGAAGCGCCCGCACCGGCATCATCGAAACGCCGCGCGGGGAAATCCGCACCCCGGCCTTCATGCCGGTCGGCACGGCGGCGACCGTGAAAGCGATGTATCCCGAACAGGTGCGCGGCACCGGCGCCGACATCGTGCTCGGCAACACCTATCATCTGATGCTGCGCCCCGGCGCCGAGGAAGTGGCCGCACTTGGCGGGCTGCACAAATTCATGAACTGGCCGCATCCGATCCTGACCGACAGCGGCGGCTTCCAGGTGATGTCGCTGTCGAAGCTCCGCAAGATGAGCGAGGAGGGCGTCGCCTTCCAGTCGCATCTCGATGGTTCGCGTCACATGCTCTCGCCCGAGCGCTCAATCGAAATCCAGTGCCTCTTGGGTTCCGACATCCAGATGCAGCTCGACGAATGCACGCCCTTTCCGGCGACCGAAGCGGAAGCCGATAAGTCGATGGAACTTTCCCTGCGCTGGGCCGCGCGCTCCAAAGCCGCTTTCGACAATCAGCCGCATCGCACGCCCGGCATGGCGCTCTTCGGCATCGTGCAGGGCAGCACCTACGAACCCTTGCGCCTGCGCTCGGCCGCCGGTCTTCAGGAAATCGGCTTCGACGGCTATGCGGTCGGCGGCCTCGCGGTCGGCGAAGGTCAGGCCGAAATGCTGCGCGTGCTGGATTTTACCGTGCCCGCGCTCCCTGAAGACAAGCCCCGCTACCTGATGGGCGTCGGCACGCCCGACGATCTCGTGGAGGCGGTCGCCCGCGGCATCGACATGTTCGACTGCGTCATGCCGACCCGCAACGGCCGTCACGGGCTTGCCTTCACCGCCCGCGGCAAGGTCAACCTCAAGAACGCCCGCCACGCCGCCGACCCGCGCCCGCTCGACGCGGCCAGCACATGCCCCGCCGCGCGTGACTACAGCCGCGCCTATCTCCACCACCTGGTCAAATCCGGCGAGATGCTGGGTTCGATGCTGGTGAGCTGGATCAACCTCCACTACTACCAGAGCCTCATGGCCGGCATGCGCGCCGCCATCGCCGAAGCACGCTTCGAGGCGTTTGTGCGCGACTTCAAGGCCGCGCAGGCAGCGGGCGACATCGAACCGGTGTGAGGCTCTCTCCGCTGGACACTTTGGCGAATTTGAAGAATCGCTTTCTTGCGATTCAGCGTTTCCCGGCGTCTCTAGTTGGGTTCGGACGAGTCAATTAGCTTCAAATGAGTCTTGGCTGAAATGTCACCGCCCGCTGCGGCACGTGCCAGCCAGTAGCGCACACGCTCCTGGTCGCGCTGCCGGCCGATACCCAACTCGTAGACATGTGCAAGCTCACGCTGAGCCACGGCGCTCCCCGCTTCAGCGGCCAACTCATACCAATCTGCAGCAGAGTGAATGTCGGTAGGCAATCCCACTCCTAAAGTGAGAATCCGCGCGAGGAACAACATCGCGTCTGTTCCGCCCTCCGTCGCTATCTCCATGAGCTCTTCATGGGCCATGGACAGAGCCGGCTTATCCGATCGTTTTTCTGCGTCCAGATACAGCAAGCTCTGCCGTACCGTGCGAGCGTAGAGGCTACCTGTATTCTCTGCGCTGGTAAGCCATTCATGTCCCTCGGCAACCTTGTGCTCGCCAAGCCGTCCCGACAGATACAACGCTCCGATGTCCGCCTGAGCCTGCGGCAGACCTTGCTGCGCCGCTCTTGAAAGCCAAATTTCATAATCCGGCACATTGCCATTGACTGGGATTCCGGCAAGCCCCAGGTTTCCAATACGGTACTGTGCAACCGGGTGCCCTTGGTCCGCCGATTCAAGGAGCATCGAAAAGCCGGCAACAGTGTCCTGAGACGCGATCAGAGCCCGCGATAGCTGATACCTGAACCGCAGACTGTCAGGATATCGGCTTGCAGCATCCCGACACGCGGCAATCGCGGGTTCGGCATCGATTGCATAAAGCGCTACGCCATGAGCCTTCGCTCCCGGATCGTCGGTGTCCGCCGCCAGCGCATCGCAAAGCTCGGCTGTCGTATTCGGGAAGCCTCCGGCGACGGCTACTGTGAGCAAGACGATGCCAATTCCAGCGGCAAAGACTCGGGTATATGAAATGATGCTCATTCGCCGATTTTTCGATTTCTCCAGCGTAGTGGGTGGAGGCTACATCTTTTGTGATCCCATGTCCGGTGCCCGAATTCGGCCATCCCGTTTTAGGGGTGCCGACCCGGCCAAGTCTGCCCCCATCCATCCCCACGGTTGACCCCGCCCGGTGCGCCCCTTAAGTTCCGCCCACCTTTGAGAGGCGGCGCGAGATTCCGCCCTCCGGCGGGCCCTTAGCTCAGCGGTAGAGCGGCTGACTTTTAATCAGTAGGTCGATGGTTCGATCCCATCAGGGCTCACCAC
>JAHBYM010000129.1 GCA_019635975.1 Parvibaculum sp.
GCAGAAGGTGCGGACGCTGATCGCGCGGGATTTCGCCCAGGCATTCGCCGATGTCGATGTGCTGCTGACGCCGACGGCGCCATCGGCCGCATTCGCTATTGGCGAAAAAACCGACGATCCGCTGTCGATGTATCTCAACGACGTGTTCACCGTGACGGTCAACCTGGCGGGGCTGCCGGGGATTTCGGTGCCCGCCGGACTGTCCGCCGAAGGGCTGCCGCTCGGGTTGCAGCTTATCGGGCGGACGTTCGACGAGGAGACACTGCTCAGGGCGGCCTATGCGGTGGAGCAGGCGGCCGGTTTCAGCGCGGAACCCGAAGCGTGGTGGAAAGCATGACGACGATGGTGAGCGATTTCGAACGCGCGATGCGCAAGCGCGAACCCCGCGAGGAAGACCTCATCCGCGGCGCGACCGGCGACTGGGAAATCATTCTCGGGCTTGAGGTGCACGCCCAGGTGACGTCGCAGGCCAAGCTTTTCTCGGCCTCGTCGACCAAATTTGGCGCCGAGCAGAACAGCCAGGTCAGCTTTGTCGACGCGGCGATGCCCGGCATGCTGCCCGTCATCAACCGCTATTGCGTCGAGCAGGCGGTGCGCACGGGACTGGGGCTCAAGGCGCAGATCAACCTGCGCTCGGTCTTCGACCGGAAGAATTATTTCTATCCCGACCTGCCGCAGGGCTACCAGATTTCGCAGTTCAAGCAGCCGATCGTCGGCGAGGGCGAAGTGGTGCTCGACATGCCGGACGGGCGCACGGTCGTTGTCGGCATCGAGCGGCTGCATCTCGAACAGGATGCCGGCAAAAGCCTGCACGACCAGCATCCGTCGATGAGTTTCGTCGATCTCAACCGGTCGGGCGTGGCGCTGATGGAGATCGTTTCGAAGCCGGATATGCGCTCGGCGGACGAGGCGCGGGCCTATGTGACGAAGCTGCGGACCATCCTGCGCTATCTCGGCACCTGCGACGGCAACATGGAAGAAGGCAGCCTTCGCGCCGACGTTAACGTTTCGGTGCGCAAGGTGGGGGCGCCGCTCGGTACGCGCTGCGAAATCAAGAACGTCAACTCGATCCGGTTCATCGGCCAGGCCATCGAGCATGAGGCGCGCCGGCAGATCGACATTCTCGAAGACGGCGGCGCCATCGTTCAGGAAACGCGGCTGTTCGATCCGAAGACCGGCGAAACGCGGTCGATGCGCTCCAAGGAAGAGGCGCATGACTACCGCTACTTCCCGGATCCCGACCTGCTGCCGCTCGTGCTGAAACAGGACGAGGTGGACGCCATCCGGACGTCGCTGCCGGAGCTTCCGGACGAAAAAAAGGCACGGCTGATCTCCGAATACGGGCTCACGCCCTATGACGCGACCGTCCTGATAGGCGAATCCGCGCGCGCGGACTTCTTCGAGGCGGTGGCGAAGGGACGGGATGCGAAGCTTGCGGCCAACTGGGTGACGGGCGATTTCTTCGCCGCGCTGAACCGCGAAGGGCACGCGATCGAGCAGTCTCCGGTCACCGCAAAACAGCTCGGAGAGCTCCTCGATCTGATTTCCGACGGCACCATCTCCGGGCGAATCGCCAAGCAGATTTTTGATTCGATGTACAAAACGGGCCGCGATCCCTCCAAAATCGTCGAGGAGGAAGGCCTAAGGCAAGTCACGGATTTTGGGGCGATCGAGGCCGCAATCGACGCCGTCATCGCGGCGAACCCCGATAAAGTCGAGCAAACGAAAGTCAAGCCTCAACTTGCAGGCTGGTTTGTCGGACAAGTGATGAAATCCACGTCTGGCAAGGCAAATCCGCAAGTCGTGAACGAAATCCTCGCGCGAAAACTCGGTCTATCATCCGACGGCTGACGAAAATTTCCGGCCCCGGAGTGAACCGTTTGTAAACCTCTCTTGCCCAAGAGTGGGGCGGGCGCGCTTGCACAAAACTGTTGCAATGTGTTGCCGAGCGCTTTTTCGGCGCTCATATTATTCGTGTGCGCCTGAGGGGTACGAGGGCGCTCGTAGTGTGTGCGTTGCGAATACACAGATTGTCGCCAACGATAACGGCACATCAGGAGCTAGAGAAATATGGCTACCAAGACAAAAGCTAAGCCGAAAGCGGCGGCCAAAAAGGCCCCCGCCAAGAAGGCCGCGGCCAAGAAGAAGCCCGCTGCCAAGAAGAAGACCGTGAAGAAGCTCGCTGCCAAGACCAGCGCGGCGAAGAAGGCTCCCGCGAAGCGGAAGCCTGCGGCCAAGAAGAAGCCGGCCAAGAAGAAGACCGTGAAGAAGGCTGTTGCCCGCAAGACCGCCGCCAAGAAGGCGCCGGCGAAGCGGAAGCCTGCAGCGAAGAAGAAGCCCGCGAAGAGGAAGCCCGCCGCCAAGAAGACGGCTGCGAAGAAGGCTCCTGCGAAGCGGAAGCCTGCGGCGAAGAAGAAGCCGGCCGCGAAGCGCAAGCCCGCTCGCCGGAAGGTCGCAAAGAAGGCCTGAACGAACGATACTCGCCGGCCAAAACCCGCGAAGGCGGCGGCGAAGCGTTCTTCCATCAGGCGGAGTCCCGTATCCTAGCGGGACGAAGCCAAAGCGATTGGAGAGTGCAAGCTGCCTTACGCGGTCCGGCCGGTGAATATCGGTATTGGTGACCCGTTCAAGCGATCCATTTGAAGATCGCGCTGAACAAACGGATGCCAGCCATCGCGGACCCTGACGGTTCCGGGGGGAAACCGATTTCGATCTTCGAGTCGGGGCTATCCTTCAATATCTCGGTGCAGGGCGGGTGCGTTCCATCCGCCAGCGGAGGTTCGAGAGTTGAGGTCGACCAATGGCTGTTCCAGCGGATGGCTGGGCTTGGTCCGATGACGGACCAAGCCCATCATTCCGCCGGTCGACGAGATTCCATTCCCGAGGAACAGGTTCGAACGGATTCACACCCGACCGGCCGTCCAGAGGGAGTTTGCCCTGGGCGCGATTGGCGCCGGGGTTTCATCGGCGACAAGACCAAGGAGCCGGGCGGGCCAAGCAAAACCCTGTTCGGGCAACGCACACAATGAGTTAACGGGCCGCTCTTAACGTTCGGTCCCAATATGCTAAGCTGGCGGCGCTTTCGGGAAACCGGAGGCGCCGTTCGCGTTCCGGGGAGCCTATTATGCGTGTCTACATACTGGCAATGCTGCTCGCGGCCGCCACCGCGCTGGCACCCCATGCGGCGGGCGCCGGGACGGCGACGGGAACCGGAAGCATGATCAAGAAGGATGCTTACGGCACCGAGCGCCAGTGGGGGCGGGCGCTGGTGGTCCCGCGCGACGGCGTCGTGACGCGCGTGATGTACGGCACCTACGGATTTTCGATCTTCGACGCCGAGGGCCGGACCGTCGGCGATTTCTTGGCGCCGGAACTGGCAGTGGGCACCCGCCTTGCCGCCGGCGAATATCGCATCGAGCCCTATGTCTGCGAAAAGCACCGGCATCATCACGTCGAAGTGACCGTCGCCTACTAGGCGCCGCTCGCGGCGGCGCGTCCGCTTCCTATATGTCCTCAATCCCTATCCATGCGGGCTTGCCCAGAGCCCGCGATTCCGCATATGCGAAAGGCGCCGCGCGATGATCGATCTCTATACCTGGACGACACCCAATGGCCGCAAGGTCTCCATCATGCTCGAGGAGGCAGGGCTTCCTTATGCGGTGCATCCGGTCAACATCGGCGAGAACGAACAGTTTGCGCCCGCCTTCCTGAAAATCAGCCCCAACAACCGCATTCCGGCGATTGTCGACAATGATGCGGATGACGGCCCGCTTGCGGTTTTCGAGTCCGGTGCGATCCTGATCTATCTCGCCGAGAAGACCGGCAAGTTTCTCGCCGCCAAGGGCGCGCAGCGCGCCAAGGCGCTCGAATGGCTGATGTGGCAGATGAGTGGCGTCGGGCCGATGTTCGGGCAGCTCAACCATTTTGCCAATGTCGCGCCCGAAAAGATTCCCTATGCGATCGACCGCTACGCAAGCGAGGCGGCAAGGCTGATTGCCGTTCTCGACAAGAGGCTCGGGGAAGCGCAGTTCCTCGGCGGCGACTATTCGATTGCCGACATGATCACCTATCCGTGGATCGTGCCGGCGCTGGACCTGATTGCGGGGCTGAAGCCCGAGATCGCCGGCGAAGCGGCCAATGCGCGGCGCTGGCTGGCGGAAGTCGGCGCGCGGCCCGCCGTGCAACGCGGCATGGCCGTGCCAAAGGTTTGACGGTGGTTCCGTTCAGACGGCCTTGATCGAGAATTCCCCGGCAAGCTTCATTGCGAGTTTCATCGACTGGAAGCCGTTTGCGGGATCGCGCACCCAGGCGAGGTAGTCCGCGTGGTCGGCGGGAAAGGCTGCCGCGTTGCCACAGAGCGCGGCGGCGCCGGCGCGCATGTGCGGCGCCAGAAGCTTCAACACCGGCAGCGTAAAATGCGGGAATCCGTCGTTGAGCAGGAAATCGACAGGGCCGTCGATGTCGCGCAAGGTTTCGAGCGCGTTGCCCTCGCGAATGTCGACAAAGGCGTCGAGACCGGCATCGCGCAAGTTCGTTCGTGCTTGTGCCGCCTTCTCCGGCACCATTTCCGTTCCGATGACGATGCCGCCGCCATTGTCGCGCACGGCAAGCGCGAGATAGATCGTCGAGACGCCGAACGACGTTCCGAATTCGACGATGCGACGCGCCTGCATGGCGCGCGCGAGCAAATAGCAAAAGACGCCGTTGGCCGGATCGAGGGCGAGATACATTTCGGAGAGCTTCGGCTCAAGCCGGGCCCAAGGGAGCGGCCGGCCGCGCAGCAACCGCGGAAGTTGCGTTGCGAAGCGGACGGCGAGGCTAATGTTCTGACGCGATGCCTTGCCGTGAAGATGGATCAGGACGTCGCGGGCGTGTGTGTCGGTGATTGCCTGGAGCGCGGGGTGAAATGCGGCCATCCTCTATCTCCTTGTTTGGAAAGAGTTTTTCTTCGGCCTAGAATACAAGCAAAAGCTCGTATATGTTACTCGCATGCCGCGACGCCCCTCCTCGAGCGACCTGACCCCCCGAAAACGCCCGCGACAGGCGCGGTCCATCCGCATGACCGAAGAGTTGCTGGAGGGGGCTGCTCGCGTTTTGGCGCGCGATGGCGCGGCGGCGTTTACGACCAATCGTGTGGCGGAAGCCGCGGGCGTGTCGATCGGATCGCTCTACCAGTATTACCCGAACAAGGTGTCTCTGCTGCTGGCGCTGCATGAACGCGACGCCGAACAAATCTGGGGCAAGCTGGCGGCAGTGCTCGACGACGAGACGCTGCCGCCGCGCGCGCGACTTGATGCTGCGATACAAGGGTTTTTCGACGCGGAGATCGCAGGCGACGAACTTCACGCGGCGCTGGCCGAAGCGCAGGCATTGATCTCGGCAACGCCGGCATTTCAGAAATTTGAATTGCAGGTCATCGAGAAGCTGCGCGCTTTTCTCGATAAGTCGCTTCCTCAATGCCGCGGCGAGCATGAACGATTGGCCAGGGTCTGTTTTACGGTTGTGACGGCGACCGGCGAAAGGGCCGCCATGCGGCGGCTGGACGGTGCGCAGACGCGAGAACTCGGCGCGGCGACGGCGCGCATGATGTGCGATTTCCTTGGCGTTTGAGTGAGCCTGACAAAGCCTTGTTTGGTGACTCCGGCGTTAACCATTTTTTCAGGGGGGTCATGGAAAGTGGTCTCATGGGCAAGGGGGAATTCCTTGCCTCTTCGATGAACGGCGGGCGCAGATGGGCAATGGGCCGGGGCGCACCGTTCCTTTGAGGAGGGACCGATATGGCGCGCATGCAGCTCGACGAGATCGGGAAAGGCGAACTGGCCGGCGATGTCGGCAAGTGCGACGCGCTCTACAATCTCGGTCTGATGTATTCGACGGGCCGGGGCGTCGATGTGGATCTGGTGACCGCGCATAAATGGTTCAATCTGGCGGCGATGCAGGGCAGCGACGCGGCGCGGATGTGCCGGGCGGAACTGACCGTCGAAATGACGCCGGCACAGGTTGCCGAAGCCCAGCGCCAGGCGCGCGAGTGGCTGGCGAACCAATAGACCCCCGCTGATTTCTTTGCCTTTCCGGCCGTCCCAAAGACGGTGACAGCCCCGCGACGGGCGCTTATGTTCCGGCTTTCCGAATGCCTCGCGCGACAGGAGAGACCGGGCACATGACCGACAAATCCCCGAACGATGGCGCCAGCGCCGACAAGGACGCGGTCGAAGACCTCATCCAGATTCTCGACCTTGAGCAGATCGAGGTGAACCTGTTTCGCGGCCACAGCCCGGATGTGAGCTGGCAGCGCGTCTTCGGCGGGCAGGTGATCGGGCAGGCGCTGGTGGCGGCCTACCGGACCGTCGAAGAGCGGATATGCCATTCGCTGCATGCCTATTTCATCCGGCCGGGCGATCCGAAAATCCCGATCCTCTATGAGGTCGACCGCTCGCGGGACGGCAAGAGCTTCACGACACGGCGCGTCGTGGCGATCCAGCACGGCAAGCAGATTTTCAATCTGGCGGCGTCGTTCCAAGTGCCGGAAACAGGTTTTGAGCATCAAGCAGCGATGCCCGCCGTGCCGTCGCCCGAAGACCTGCCGAATGAACGGGAGCTGCGAAAAGCCATCGAAGGGCGGCTGCCGCCGGAAATCGCCAAGCATTTCGCGCGGCCGCGGCCCATCGAGATACGTCCGGTCAATCCGCAGGACTATATCGATCCCTCGCCGATGGAGCCGCTGCAACATGTCTGGTTCCGGGCCCGCAAGGAGGTCGAGGACCTGCCGTCGCTGCATCAATGCATCACGGCCTATGCCTCCGACATGACGCTGCTCGATACCTGCATCCGGCCGCATGGCGTGAGCTGGCTGTCGGGGAAGCTGCAGACGGCCAGTCTCGACCACGCGATGTGGTTTCATGCGCCGTTTCGCAGCGACGAGTGGCTGCTCTATACGCAGGACAGCCCGTCGGCCTCGGGCGCACGGGGCTTCAACCGGGGTAGCATCTATACGCGGGACGGGCGGCTGGTGGCGTCCGTGGCGCAGGAAGGGCTGATCCGCTATCACGACAAGGCCGGGCGCTGAGGCGTGGGGCGCGCCCGGATATGGCGCTTGAAGCGGGGCCCGATCTTGGGCATACACGGGGGA
>JAHBYM010000013.1 GCA_019635975.1 Parvibaculum sp.
ACCGAGCGCCACCAGCGCGTCGATGACTTCGCGCGAACCCGCGTCGAGGCCGAGGTGAACCGTCAGCACGGCGTAGTAGACCGCGACCGCCAGCAGCGCGAGGCCGGCAACGAGCATGCCCGTCACCGCACCCGACTTGAAGGCAACGTCGAGACCCGCCGCAAGGCTGACGCTGGAGGCCTGCGTGGTGCGCACATTGGCGCGCACCGAAACCAGCATGCCGATATAGCCCGCCGCGCCCGAAAGCGCAGCGCCGACCAGGAAGCCGACAGCGACCTTCAGCGTCAGCAGATACCAGACGATGAGGAAGATGACGGCGCCGACGGCGGCGATGGTCGTGTACTGGCGTGCGAGATAAGCGCTGGCGCCTTCCTGGATCGCCGCTGCGATCTCCTGCATGCGCGCATTGCCCGCATCCATCGCCAACACCGAGCGCACAGCCCAGATGCCGTAGATGAGCGCGAGCACGCCGCAGCCGATAATAGCCCACAAAGCAGTGCTCATTGTTTTGTCCTTAGGTTTCCTTGACGGATTGTACCGGCGGGAATTTTCCACTCGGCCTCCAGCGCGGGGCGCGCCGGAAGTCCTCCCCCTGCCGAATGCAGAAATCGCGCGGAAAGATGCCAAATACGGCATGGGAAAGCAACCGCCCGCCCGGCCGGGGATGGGACCTAAAAATGACGGTATCCCAAATGCTTGAGAGCGGCCGGCCGGCCGGCGCCATCGACCGGATTTATACCGTCGGCCGCCGGCAGAACGGTCCCGATCCGGACAATCGGGGTCCCGGTTTCCGCAGCGACACGCGCAAGCACGGCGTCACTACCCGCCGGGGCCGCGAACAGGATTTCATAGTCGTCGCCGCCGCCGGCAACCGCCTCGATGAGCCCCTTGTCGAGCGCCAGCGCCTCGCGCCCGGCCTCGGACAATGGCAGCCGCTCGATATCGATTCGCGCCCCGACGTCCGAAACCGCACATAAGTGCCCCAGATCGGCCATCAGCCCGTCGGAGACGTCCAGCGCCGCGCTGGCGATTCCGCGCAACCGTCCGCCGGCCGTCACCCTCGGCTCCGGCAGCCGGTAGCGGCCCGCCAGATAGCCCCGGTGCGTGGCACCGAGCCCGTCAAGACCGCCCTGCAGGACCATCAGGCCGAGCGCCGCATCCCCCAGCGTGCCTGTGACGTAGAGCCCATCTCCGGCGGAGGCACCGCCCCGCCGCAGCATCTGCCCGGCCGGAACATCGCCGATAGCCGTCAACGTGAAGCTCGCCGGGCCGGGCGTCCGTACGGTGTCACCGCCCCAAAGCGCGATTCCGAGGATTTTCTGGTCGGCGGCCAGCCCGCGCGCAAAATCGCGCATCCAAGCAAACGGCGTCCCCTCTCGCCATGCCGTCACCAGGAGATAGCCCCGAGGCGTCGCGCCCTTGGCGGCAAGGTCCGACAGGTTCACGCGCAAGAGCTTGCGCGCCACGCTTTCGGCCGGGTCGTCGGAAAGAAAATGCACGCCCTCGACCATCGCATCGACGGTCAGCACGGTCTCGTAACCGGGCGTGGGCACATAGAGCGCCGCATCGTCCTTGAGCGCCAGCGCCTCCGGCGCGGTTGCCGCCAGCGGCGCGAACAGCTCCGCGATCAGTTCGAATTCGTCGGGCGCGTCAGCCTTGTCCGGCGGCGTCATGATCCGCTCCCGTACCGCCCCTGATCTCGCGGCCGAGCCGGTCGAGCACGGCATTGACGACGCCGGGCTCGTCGCCCTCGAAGAAGGCGTGCGCAACATCGACATATTCGTTGATGACGACTTTCACCGGGATGTCCTTGCAGCGACGAATCTCGTAGGCGCCGGCGCGCAGAATGGCACGCAATGTTGCATCGAGCCGCCCCAGCGCCCAGCCCTTCGCCAGCGCGCCGTTCACCTCGCGGTCGAGCTCGCGCTGCTCGCGCACGACGCCGCGCACGATGTCGTCAAAATGCGCTGTATCGGCTTCGGCGATCTCCTCGTCCTCAGCCGGCCGTTCGAGCAGGTGCTGCGTGAATTCTTCGACGGCGTCGTCCAGCGGCGTACCCGCGACGTCCATCTGGTAGAGCGCCTGAACGGCGCCGAGGCGCGCGGCGCTGCGCGCTCGCGGATCGACGCTTTGGCCTGAGGCTGGTTGTGCGGGCACAGAGGTCATTTCATACCGAGCGACCGCTCACGCTCCCATGCTGCGCTTGAGTGCGATCATGTCGAGACAGGCATTGGCCGCACCGCCGCCCTTGTTCTTCTGATCCACCTTGGCGCGCGCCCAGGCTTGCGCCTCGTTCTCGACCGTCTGGATGCCGTTGCCGACCGCGAGCGACCGCTCGACTGCAATATTCATCAGCGCGCGGGCGGACTCGTTCGAGACGATGTCGTAATGCGTCGTCTCGCCGCGAATGACGCAACCGAGCGTCACGAACCCGTCGATGGCCTTGGTGAAGGCGCCATGCTTCATCGCATCGATCGCATACATGATCGCCGCCGGGATCTCCAGCACGCCGGGAACGGCGATGCGCTGCCACGTCGCACCGCGTGCTTCGATCGCCGCAATGGCGCCGCGTGCCAACTCGTCGGCAAGGTCTTCGTAGAAACGAGCTTCCACGATCAGGATGTGAGCATTGACCGTCGTCAAGATGTCGTCTCCCTGGCGCGTCGCGCCTTTGTGCCGCTCGCTCCGGCCTCGGTGATAGGCCGTTGTTCGACGATCCGCAATCCATATCCGTCGATGCCGACGATGCTGCGGTCGGTATCGGACAAGAGCACCATGTCATGGACACCGAGATCGAGCAAAATCTGCGCGCCGACACCATATTCGCGCAAGCGGCGCGGCATGCCCTGCTCGCCCCCCTCGCCCTTGCGCAGCAACATATCCGAAACGACGGTCGCCGTCGTATCCCGGATCAACACGATGATGCCGCGTCCTTCCTCATTGATAATCCGCATCGACTGGTCGAGCAGCTCGGACCGCGGTCCGGTGGCGCCCAGAATGTCGTCGAAAACATTGATCGCATGCATTCGAACCAGCACAGGCTCCGGCGTCGATATATCGCCCTTCACCAGCGCGATGTGCTCGGCATATTCGACCGTGTTGAGATAGACCATCAGCTTGAATTCGCCGCCTGCCTTTGTGTCGACTTCGGTCTCGATGGCACGATGAATGAAATTGTCGTAGCGGCGGCGATAGGCGATGAGGTCGGCGATGGTCGCGATCTTCAGCCCGTGAAGCTGGGCGAACTGCACGAGGTCCGGCAACCGCGCCATCGTCCCGTCGTCGTTCATGATCTCGCAAATGACGCCGGCCGGGTAAAGCCCCGCCAGCCGCGCGATGTCGACGGCGGATTCTGTATGGCCGGCACGCACCAGCACGCCGCCATCCTTCGCTACCAGCGGAAACACATGCCCCGGCGAAACGATGTCGGTCGCGCCCTTGGTCGGGTCGATGGCGACAGAAACGGTGTGCGCTCGATCATGCGCCGAGATGCCGGTCGAGATGCCTTCGCGCGCTTCGATCGAAACGGTGAAGGCCGTCTGGTGGCGCGACTGGTTGGTCGCCGACATCAGTTGCAGGTTGAGCTGCTTGGCCCGGTCGCTGGTCAGCGTCAGGCACACCAGTCCGCGCCCGTATTTCGCCATGAAGTTGACGGCCTCCGGCGTGCACATCTGCGCCGGGATGACGAGATCGCCCTCGTTCTCGCGGTCCTCCGCATCGACAAGAATGAACATCTTGCCGTTGCGCGCGTCCTCGATGACTTCCTCGATCGGAGAGAGATATTCTTTGTACACGGGGTCTCAGTCCTTCTGAACCAAGCGAGCCACATAGCGGGCCAGCATGTCGATTTCAAGATTAACGGGATCGCCGGCTTTCGCCATCCCCCAGGTCGTCACCGCCTGGGTGTGCGGAATGATATTGATGCCAAACCGGGTCCGGCGCTCGTTTGCCCCTGCGGGAGCCACGTCCTCGACCTCATTGACCGTCAGCGACGTGCCGTCGAGGGTGACCGATCCCTTGGGTGCGATGAACCGGCCAAGCTCTTCCGGCGCCTCGAACACGAACCGCTGAGATGCGCCGTCCGCCCTTATGTCGACGATGCGCGCCACGCCGTCCACATGTCCGCTGACGATGTGACCGCCCAACTCGTCGCCCGC
Source organism: Parvibaculum sp. (assembly GCA_019635975.1). GTDB lineage: Bacteria > Pseudomonadota > Alphaproteobacteria > Parvibaculales > Parvibaculaceae > Parvibaculum. The sequence continues at coordinate 4,158 of JAHBYM010000013.1, forward strand.
CTTGAGCGCCCGCTCGAGATTGATCCGCGTTCCCTCGGTCCAGGCGCCGAGCGTCGTGCAATCGAGCGACTCCGCCGAGACATCAACAGCAAACCAGTCGCCGTCACCGTCGCGGCCTTTCTCGACCACGGTCAGACAGCAGCCGGAACAGGCAATAGAGGCCCCGATGTCGATGCCGCCGGAATCGTAGGCCGTACCGATGACGAAGCGGGCGTCGCCACGCTTCTCCAGCGAACGAACGCGACCGACATCGGTGACGATACCTGTGAACATGAAGAACTAGCTCCGAAGCACATAGCTGGCGAGCGAGTCCTCGCCGAGCGAAATCAACTCGCGCAGCGCGAAGACCGGCGCCTTCTCGACATGCTTGACGCCGAGCCCCGCGATGGCCGGATAGCCGTCGCCGCCGATGACCTTGGGCGACTGGAACCATTCGATCCGGTCGATCAGCCGTGCACGCATCAGCGAGGCGGCAAGCCGCGCGCCTCCCTCGACGAGCAGCCGCGTCACGCCGCGCGCCGCAATTTTCTCGAGCGCATCGCGCATATCCATCACCCCGCCTTCGCCCGGCACGACGTCGATCAACGTCACACCGCAATCCGCGAACGCCTTGCGCCGCGCCTCATCGCCGTGTGGCAGCGTCAATATCCAGACCGGAATCTTGTGCGCGTCGCGCACCAGCTTCGAGGTCAGCGGCAACCGCAGCCGGCCGTCGGCAACGATGCGCACGGGTGACCGTGTGCCGAGCCCCGGCAGGCGGCATGTAAGTTGCGGGTCATCGACCACGGCGGTTGCGCTGCCGACCATGATCGCATCATGCGTCGCGCGCAGCAGATGCCCGCGATTGCGGGCACGCTCGCCGGTGATCCATTGGCTCTGGCCCTCATGCGTGGCGCTGCGTCCGTCGAGCGAACTCGCGATCTTCAGCGTGACGAGCGGCCGCGCTTCCGACATCGTCAGAAAGAAACCCGCATTGAGATGCCGCGCCTCGTCGCCGCAGACATTCTCCGTCACCTCGACACCTGCCGCTTCGAGCATCGCAAAGCCGCGCCCGGCGACCTTCGGGTTGGGGTCGCCCACCGCGCCGACGACACGCGCGATGCCCGCGTCGACCAACGCCTGTGCGCAAGGCCCGGTCTTGCCCTGATGCGCACATGGCTCAAGGCTGACATAGGCCGTCGCACCCCGCGCCTCGGCACCGGCGCGCGCCAGCGCCTCCGTCTCGGCATGCGGCCGGCCGTCGGCCTGCGTCCAGCCGCGCCCGACGATGCGATGGCCCGCGTCCTCACGCACGATCACGCAGCCGACCGCCGGATTGGGGGCAACCTGCCCCAACCCGCGTTCGGCGAGCGTCAGTGCCATTTTCATGAAGTGAGTGTCGTGGGGCCGGCTCATTTTCTTCCCTGCAAGCGCTTGCCCGGCGACATTGGCTTTATCGGTCGTCGTCGACCTCGTCGCGCACGGGACCGCCGAGTTCGTCCAGAAATGTCCCGAAGTCCCGCGCCTCGCGGAAATTCTTGTAGACCGAAGCGAAACGGACATAGGCGACTTCGTCGAGGGACATCAGTCCTTCCATCACCAGCCGTCCGATCATCGCCGACGGTATCTCGTTCTCGCCCATGCTTTCGAGGCGCCGGACGATGCCGCTCACCATACGCTCAATGCGCTCCTGCTCAACCGGGCGTTTCCGCATCGCGATTTGCACGGAACGCATGAGTTTGTCGCGGTCGAAAGGCACCCTGCGGTTGTTGGATTTTATGATTGTCAGCTCACGGAGCTGGACCCGCTCGAAGGTCGTAAACCGGCCGCCGCAGGCGGTGCAGAACCGCCGGCGCCGGATCGCTGTATTGTCTTCCGTCGGACGCGAGTCCTTAACCTGGGTATCTTCGTTTCCGCAATATGGACAACGCATGCGCCGCCAGCCCCCTGACTTGAAATATCCGCCGCCGCTGCGGAACTTTTACTTCGGCCCGCCATAGATCGGGAAGCGCCGGCAAAGCTCGACGACGCGCCCACGAACATCTGCCTCTACTTCAGTGTTGCCGTCTTCGCCGTTCTTCGCCAGCCCGTCCAGCACTTCGACGATGAGACGGCCGACCGTCGCAAACTCCGCAGCCCCGAAACCGCGCGTCGTGCCGGCCGGTGTACCGAGCCGGACACCCGAGGTCACCATCGGCTTTTCAGGATCGAAGGGAATGCCGTTCTTGTTGCAGGTGATGTGCGCGCGTTCGAGCGCCGCTTCCGCGATTTTGCCCGTCAGCTTTTTCGGCCTGAGATCGACCAGCATCAGATGCGTGTCGGTACCGCCCGAAACGATCGCCGCGCCACCATCGACCAGCGTCGAGGCCAGCGTACGCGCATTGTCCACGACCGACCGCGCATACGCCTTGAATTCCGGTCGCAGCGCTTCCCCGAACGCGACCGCCTTGCCCGCGATCACATGCATCAGCGGCCCGCCCTGAATACCGGGGAAGATCGCCGAATTGACCTTCTTCCCGATGTCTTCGTTGTTCGACAGGATCATGCCGCCGCGCGGACCCCGGAGTGTCTTGTGGGTCGTCGTCGTCACCACATCGGCAAAAGGAAGCGGACTCGGATGCGCGCCGCCGGCGACGAGCCCGGCAAAATGCGCCATGTCGACCATGAACAGCGCTCCCACGGAATCCGCGATCTCGCGAAATGCCTTGAAGTCGATGACGCGCGGATAGGCCGAACCGCCGGCAATGATCATCTTCGGCTTGTGCGTCTTCGCCAGCGACGCCACTTCGTCCATGTCGACCAGATGATCCTGCTGGCGAACACCGTATTGCACCGCATTGAACCATTTGCCCGACTGGTTGGGCGCCGCGCCATGCGTCAGGTGACCGCCGGCCGCGAGACTCATGCCCATGATGGTGTCTCCCGGCTTCAAGAGCGCCATCATCACGCCCTGGTTGGCTTGCGAACCGGAATTGGGCTGCACATTGGCATAGGCGCAGCCGAACAGTTTCTTGGCGCGGTCGATTGCCAGTTCCTCGGCAATATCGACAAACTCGCAGCCGCCGTAATACCGCTTGCCCGGATACCCCTCCGCATACTTGTTGGTCATGATCGAGCCCTGCGCCTCCAGCACGGCGCGCGAGACGATGTTCTCCGACGCGATCAGCTCGATCTGGGTCTGCTGACGGTTCAGCTCCAGCTCGATCGCCTTCAGGACATCGGGGTCGCTGCTGGCCAGACCGTCGGTGAAAAAGCCCGAAAAGCCGCCGGGCGCGGCGGCTGCATTGCTCAATGACATAGACCTACCTTCTATTCCGGAAGAACTCGCGGCCGCAGGCAAACGCGCCACCGCGCGCTCCACGGGCCGCCCGGGATCGATATTGGGCGTGATACCACATATTGTCGGCAGGGGCCAATTCACCACAAATCTTCAGCCGCCGCTCAAGCGCGCCATCCGAGGGTGAAATCCGCACTACGCAAGTGCCCGCGTCCTGGTCGCCTCCGCAACCCATGTATCAATGACTAGAAATCGAAAATTTACTTACAGATTCAAGTCATTCTCCTATCGAGCACCGGCGCCTGTTTGAAATTCACCTTAATCGAGGCAAATTTAGACGGAATTCATCATAGAAGAGATGCGCGATATCCTTGATTGTCATGTCCAAATCGGGCTAGAAGATGCCTGTTACTGTTGCCGTATGTACAGACGGCAGACAGCGTTCCCCAAAGAGGTACCACGCTCGAAATGAACGAGACCAAATCGTCCCCGCAATCCGATGCGACGGAAATGTTGAGCTTGGCGACTGAAATCGTCGCCGCTTATGTCAACAATAATTCCGTGGCGACAGCCGACCTCCCAGGGCTAATCCGAACGGTCTACACAACCCTTACAGATATCGAGCAAGGCGGCGGTCACAGGGAATCCGAACTGACCCCGGCCGTACCGATCAAGAAGTCGGTTACCGCCGATCACATCATCTGTCTCGAAGACGGCAAGAAGCTGAAAATGTTGAAGCGCTATCTGCGCTCGCAATACGGTCTCTCGCCCGAGGAATACCGTGCCCGCTGGGGCCTGCCGCACGACTATCCAATGGTCGCGCCCAACTATGCCGCGCAGCGTTCGAAGCTGGCGAAGCAGATCGGTCTCGGCCGTGTCGGCGCCGGCAACAGCAGCCCGGCGCGGGGCCGCAACAAGAAGAAGCGCACAGCGCGCTGATCCACGAGCTAGACGACGATCCCCCCGCCGCCCGGCTCCTCCCGGTCGCCGGGCTTCTTCGCCTCCGCATCCGCTTCGCCCTGCCGGTTCAGCATGTAGCGCAGCTTCTGCAAAGCGATGCGCTCAAGCTCGTTTCGCGAAGCCGAGGATGGCGCCACGACCGACACCTCGAGATCTGTGGCAACGTCAAGCGCCGTCACCTTGACGCTGGCGCCGATCGGTGTGAATTCGAAGATGACCTCACGGCGCAGCCCGCCTGCTCCGCCTTTGGAGCCGGCATCGCCGTCCTGGGGACGATCAGGCGGCACGCCGTATCTTGCGGCGCGTCCATACTTGGTCGAGCGCCTTCACAAGATCGCGCATCATGTCGTCGGTATGCACAGGGCAAGGCGTGAAGCGAAGCCGCTCCGTGCCGCGCGGCACCGTCGGATAGTTGATCGGTTGCACATAGATGTTGTGATCCTGCAGGAGGTCGTCGCTGACTTGCTTGCAGACGACCGGATCGCCGACCATCACCGGCACGATATGGCTTTCGCACATCATCACCGGCAAACCGGCATCCGCCAGCAACCGTCGCAGCGTCGCCGCGCGCTCCTGGTGCCGTTCCCGCTCGGCATCGCTTGCCTTCAGATGCCGTACCGCCGCCAGCACGCCCGCCACCAGAACCGGCGCCAGCGACGTCGAGAAGATGAAGCCCGGCGCATAGGAACGAACCACATCGACAAGCGCGGCCGACGCGGCGATGTAGCCGCCCATCACACCGAAGCCTTTGGCCAGCGTCCCCTCGATGATATCGACCTTGTCGAGCACACCGTCGCGCTCGGCGATACCTCCGCCGCGCGGACCGTAGAGGCCGACCGCATGAACTTCGTCGAGATAGGTCAACGCACCGTATTTCCGCGCCAGATCGCAAATCGCCCCGATCGGCGCAATGTCGCCATCCATCGAATAGACGGATTCGAATGCGACGATCTTCGGCTGCGCCGGATCGATTTCTTTCAGCAGCATTTCAAGATGCGCAAGGTCGTTGTGACGCCACACCCGCTTCGGGCCGCCGCCGCGGCGAATACCCTCGATCATCGAGGCATGGTTCATCTCGTCGGAAATGATGACGCAATCGCCGAGAATGCGCGCCAGCGTCGACAGCGTCGCGTCGTTGGCCGCATAGCCCGACGTGAAGAGCAGCGCCGCTTCCTTCCCGTGAAGGTCCGCGAGTTCGCGCTCAAGCTCGACGTGATAATGCGTTGTCCCGGAAATGTTGCGGGTTCCGCCGGAGCCGGCGCCGACCTCGTCGATCGCCCGGTGCATCGCCTCAAGCACAGCCGGATGTTGGCCCATGCCCAGATAGTCGTTGGAGCACCAGACGACGATGTCTTTCCGGCCGTCCGGCGTGTGAAACGTCGCGCGCGGAAAGGAGCCACGATGACGCACGATGTCGGCAAAGACGCGATAGCGCCCTTCGTCCCTCACCGCGCGCAGGGCCTCGGCCAGCTTTTGTTCATAGTCCATGGCGTCGAAGCTCATCGGCCACATCCCGTCCCGCGCCGGCCCCGATCGAGAACCGGCATTTCATGTCTAGCACACCTTAGGCCTGCCTCGCAGCCCGGCCAGACGCGAATTGTCGCAGAATATATACATGGAACATGAAACGGCGGCTTACGAGGGCCAAAGCCCGCGCTCGATGAGAACCGTTTTCAGGAGGGCCGGCTCGTCGGTCATCAGCCCATCGACGCCGGCATCGATCAGCCGCCGCATCTCGGACGGATCGTCGATCGTCCAGACATGCACCTGAAGGCCGAGTTCATGGGCGCGGCCGACCAGCGCCCGGTCGACCAGCCGGATGCCGTATTGCTTCACGGGGATCTGCGCACAGCCCTCGGCAAACCCGCCCCAGACAAAACCGAGCGGCCCGCTCCAGCTTGAAAACCGCAGCCGCGAGGTCGACATCGGACCCATGCCGGTGCACAGCCGGGGGCCGAGCGCGGCGCGAATGCCCGCCGTCCGTTTTCCTGAAAACGCGGTCACGCAAACCCGGTCGATGGCCTTCATTTCCTTGAGCAGCCGGATCAGCGGTCCGGCCGCATTGTCGCGCTTCGGGTCGATATTGATCCGCACCTCCGGCCACGCCGAAAGCAGCTCGGCCATCAGCGGGATCGGCTCACGCCCGTCGACCCGCGCCTGCTTCACATCGGCATAATCCATTTCGGCGATGACGCCGGTCCGGTCCGTCACCCGGTCGAGCTTGTCGTCGTGGAACGCCAGCAACACGCCGTCGCGTGTCGCATGAACGTCGGTCTCGATATAGCGATAGCCGAGATCGACCGCCCCTTGAAAAGCCGGCATCGTGTTTTCCGGCCAGGACCCCGCGCCGCCACGATGCGCGAAGGCCAGAAGCCCGTCATGTTCGAGATAGGGATACTTCGCCGGCCGCATCGTTCCGCCCGCCGCTTCTTGTTGTTCTAGTTTTCAAGCGCACTCGTACTGACGCCACCGTCTCGCGAATAAACATCGTCGCGAAAATTGACCACACCGTCGTCGGCAACCCATGCCGTCAGATAGACGAGATAAATCGGCACCTGCTGCGTCAGATAGGTGTTGCGATACTGCCGGGATTCGATCATGCGGTCGACACGGCCCGCATCCCATTCGGGATCGTCGCCCTGCATCAGCCACGTCACGAGACCGCGCACATTCCTGACGCGCACACACCCCGAGCTGAAGTTTCGCCCCTGCCTGCCGAACAGCGTCTTGGTCGGCGTGTCGTGCAGAAAGATTGCCTGGTTGTTCGGGAAGTTGATCTTGACCGTGCCGAGCGAATTGTAGGGCCCCGGGTCTTGCCGGAGATAGTACGCCTCGTTGATCCGCGGGTTGGACCAGTCGATCTGGTGCGGGTCGAGTTCGCGGATATTCGTGTCCCACCCTTGCATGACGCGAATACCCTGCCGTTTCAGAAAATCGGGATTGGCCCTGATCTTCGGCAGCATATCCGCCATCGCAATGGACTTCGGCACATACCAATAGGGATTGAAGGTAATCGAATTGACCTGGCTGACGATCTCGGGCGTCTGACGGCCCTGCGTACCGACGATCACGCGCTCGCGGAATTCGACGACGCCGTTGTTGACGGCTTCGACTTCCTGACCGGCGATGTTGACGAAGACGTAGCGCCGTTCGAGCTTGGGGATGATCTCGCCGAGCCGGCGCTGATTGAGTTCGAGCTGGCGGATACGCGTCTGAACCGGCACATTCATCGCGGCCACGGTCCGGCGTCCGACGATACCGTCGGGCTCGAGCCCGTTGCGCGCCTGATAGCGCTTCACGCCCTCATACACCGCCTCGTCGTAGAGATAGGGGTCGCCGTCGGAAACCGCCATGTCGCCTTCGGCCAGCAGCCGCTTGCGCACCGCCGCAACGCGCGCATCGCGCACGCCGAGCTCCAGCCGCTCGCCGGCAGGCACGCGCTCCCAGCCGCCCCAATTGGCGATCTCGCGATACATCGCAATCGCCTGCGCCAGCGGCAACAAGCCGTCTTCGGCAAGCACCGGCGCCGCCGACCGCTGCACGGCGTCGTTTGCTGGCGCGGCCTGGCTGTTGGCCTGCCACGGATCGACCCAATGCGTCTCGGATTGCCCGTAATGCGCCGCCGTCTCGGCCGATGCCGCGCCCGCGCCGCCCACCGCGCAAAGCAGCGCCGCCAGCACAGCCCGGCGAAGCGAAACGCGCCTCGCAAATGCCCCGAAAACCCACTTCAAAACGCCACGCCCTCCTTCAGGGCCGGATGTTGCCTGCCCCGGCTTTACCATTATGGGACAGCGTATCGAAACCGGCGCCCGCATTTCGCGGAAACGCCCCATATTATGTAACAGCAAACATCAACATTTGTGGCCGTCCGGCTCAGAATCGGCCAGTCTCCTTGCGATGAGTGATGAAATTGCAACTTTCGTGCTCAATGCGGGGGTCATTCTGGCCCTGATGCTGGCCGTTTGGGCCCTCAGCCTCGCCCTGCGCGACGCGGGCATTGTCGACATTTTCTGGGGTCTCGGCTTTGCCGTCATCGCGCTCGTGACCTGGGCGGCCAATCCGGGCTACGGCGCCCGCGCGGCGCTCATTGCCGGGCTGACAATGCTCTGGGGCCTGCGCCTCGGGCTCTACCTGTTTATCCGCTGGCGCGGCGAACCCCATGAGGACCGCCGCTATGCCGCCATGCGCGCGAAGCGCGGCCCGGCTTTCTGGTGGCAAAGCCTCTACATCGTCTTCGGCCTTCAGGCCGTCATCATGCTGCTCGTCTCCCTGCCGGTGCAGTTCGGCATCATGGCGCCGGCGCCCGCCCATCTGACGTTCCTCGACCTCGCGGGCGCGCTGATCGTGCTCGCGGGCCTCGCCTTCGAAAGCATCGGCGACGCGCAATTGATGGCCTTCAAGGCCGACCCCGCCAACAAGGGAAAGGTCATGGACCGCGGCCTCTGGGCATGGACGCGCCATCCGAACTATTTCGGCGACGCGCTGGTCTGGTGGGGATTGTTCGTCATCGCCTTTTCCGCCCCCGCCCTCTGGTGGACGGCGATCGGCCCGGCCGTCATGACCTGGTTTCTGGTCAAGGTCTCGGGCAAGGCGCTGCTGGAACGCGGCCTCCGGAAGTCGCGCCCCGGCTACGACGAATATGTCGCGCGGACGAGCGGCTTCATCCCGCTGCCGCCGAAGCGAAAGCGCTGAGCCCGGAGACGGCCGGAAAAATCAGAGACGATAACGGATCTGGTCGGTCCAGAAGCGCTCGAGCTTGAACAGGGTTGCGTTGACCTGCCGCAGTTCGTCCGCCGTGATGTCGGCAACATCGGCGATCATCGCGCAGTGCTTCTTGTAAACATCGTCGATCGCCGCGCAGATCGCCCGACCCTTGTCTGTCAGCTTGACGCGAACCGAGCGCCGGTCCGAACGCGAGCGCTGGTGATGGATATAGCCGGCCTCGACGAGCTTCTTGAGGTTGTACGAAACATTCGAACCGAGATAGTGGCCGCGTGTCCGCAGCTCGCCGGCCGTCATTTCGGCATCGCCGATATTGAACAGCAGCAGCGCCTGCACGCTGTTGATCTCGGAAATGTTTATGCGGTCGAGCTCGTCCTTGATCACATCGAGAAGCCGCCGATGCAGACGCTCGACATACGTCAGCGCCTCCAGATATGCGGTTTTCTTGCCCGAATCTTCCTGATCCGCAATGGCATCGGTGGTCTTGATGTTGGTCATACCCATGGGTTGGCCCTCGAACTCGCACGATACAGCGTCGTCGCGGCGCCTTCTGGCCCCGCTCGCGCCACCATATTCGCCGTCATCCTAACGAGCCCTTAAACCCGCCGCCTTGCGCACCGTTCCGAAGGAAACATGCTTAAAACTATATTTCACCGCGAATAAGCTTGATGACGCCGGAGAAATCGAGACCGTCCTCCCCGGCCGCCTCCATCAGGGCGTAGAGCTGCGCGGCCTGCGCGCCAAGCGGCGTCGGCGTCCGTGCCGTTTTGGACGCATCTTGCGCCAGCCGCAAATCCTTCAGCATCATCGCCGCACTGAAGCCCGGCGCATAATTGCGATTGGCGGGCGACGCCGGCACCGGTCCCGGCACCGGACAATAAGAGGTCATCGACCAGCACTGGCCCGAAGCGGTCGAGGAAATATCGAACAGCGTCTGCGCATCGAGGCCGAGCTTCTCACCCAGCACGAAGGCCTCCGACACGCCGATCATCGAAATGCCGAGGATCATGTTGTTACAGACCTTGGCGACCTGCCCGTTGCCCGCCGCACCTGCGTGAAAAATGTTTTTGCCCATCTTTTCCAGCAGCGGCTTCGCCTTGCCGAACGCGTCGTCGCTTCCGCCGACCATGAAAGTCAGCGTACCCGCCTCCGCCCCGCCGACACCGCCCGACACCGGCGCATCGACCATCTGCATGCCCGCCTTTTCTGCCGCCGCGATCGTTTCGCGTGCTGAGGGCACATCAATGGTCGAGGAATCGATGAACACCGTGCCCTTGGCCGCCGCCGCGACCAGACCGGCATCTCCGAGATAGACCGACCGTACATGTTCGCCCGCCGGCAGCATCGTCACAACGAATTCGACATCGCGCGCCGCGTCGCTTGCGCTGGCCGCCTTCGCGGCGCCCGCTTCCACGAGCCCCGCCACCGCCTTCTCGCTGAGATCGGACACCTTGAGTTCGTGTCCCGCCTTCAGGAGATTGCGTGCCATCGGCCCGCCCATATTGCCGAGCCCGATAAATCCGACCTTCGCCATCGCGTCCTCCTTCGGCGCTTCTCAGGGAAGCGTCAGTTCGTTCGCGCCCAGCGGCGCAAAATATTCATCCACGTCGCCCCCGCCCATTTCGGCAAGCGTCGCCGGCTTCCACTTCGGCGTCTGGTCCTTGTCGATCACGACCGCCCGCACGCCTTCGTAGAAGTCATGTCCTTTGACGAAACGTTCGATCAGCCGGTATTCGAGCTTCATGCAGTCCTCGAAATCGAGCGCCGCGCCTTCGCGTATCTGCCGGTACGCGACAAGCGTACTCGTCGGCGATTTCGTTTCGATCGTGTCGGCGGTTTTCATCGCCCACTCGCCGCCATCGGCACGCAACGACGAAAGTATCTCCGCAACGGACCCCTTCGAGAAATGCGCGCCGATCTCTTTCTGCATCGATGCCAGCGGCGCCGTGCCTTCTTCTTCCACAACCTCGCGCAGCGCGACGCGCGGCTCGGTGCCGCCCGCCAGCCTGTCCTTCAGCGTCTCAAGCCGCACCGACGGCACATAGGCATCCGCAATGCCGGCATAGATCGCATCCGCCGCCTTCAGCCGCGTTCCCGTCAACCCGAGATACATGCCGGTCTCGCCGGGACAACGCGGCAGAAAGTAAGTGCCGCCGACATCCGGAAAGAGCCCGATGCCCGTTTCCGGCATCGCAAAGGTCAGCTTCTCCGTCGCCACGCGATGCGACCCATGTACCGAAATGCCGACGCCACCACCCATGTTGATCCCGTCCATCAGCGCCACATAGGGCTTCCGGTAGCGTTTGATATAGGTGTTGAGCTTGTATTCTTCGCGCCAGAAATCGAGCGCCGTCGGATCGCCCGCGCGCCCCCAATCGTAAAGCGCGCGAATGTCGCCGCCCGCGCAGAACGCCTTGTCGCCCGCCGCCTCGACAACGACGCATTGTACATGGGCGTCGTCCGCCCACGCGATCAGCTGCGGATGGATCGCACGTACCATGTCGAGCGTCAGCGCATTGAGCGCCTTCGGCCGGTTGAGCGTGATGAAGCCGGCCGCGCCGCGCCGCTCGAACAGGACTTCGGCTTCTTCGCTCATCCTCAGCCCTTCAGCATCTCGCGCGCGATGATGACGCGCATGATCTCGTTGGTGCCTTCGAGAATCTGATGCACCCGTGCGTCGCGCAGATGCCGCTCCAGCGGAAAGTCCTTCAGATAGCCGTAGCCGCCATGGATCTGCAGCGCCTCGTTGATGACGTTGAAGCCCACATCCGTCGCGAAGCGCTTGGCCATCGCCGCCTGCATCGTCGCGTCCGGCGCCTTGGCGTCCACTTTCGTCGCGGCTTGGCAGATCATCAGCCGCGCCGCTTCGAGTTCGGTCGCCATGTCGGCAAGCTTGAACTGCAGCGCCTGAAACTGCGCCAGCTTCTTGCCGAACTGTTCGCGCTCGCCGAGATAGGCTTGCGCTCGTTTCAGTGCCGCCCGCGCCGTACCCAGTGAGCAGGCGCCGATGTTGAGGCGCCCGCCATCGAGCCCCATCATCGCGATCTTGAAGCCCTCGCCCTCTTCGCCGATACGGTTCGCCACCGGCACACGGGCATCCTCGAAAATCACCTGCGCCGTCGGCTGGCTGTTCCAGCCCATCTTGCGTTCCGGCGCGCCGAACGACAGACCCGGCGTTCCCTTCTCGACAACGAGGCACGACACGCCCTTCGGCCCCGCCTCGCCGGTGCGCACCATGCAGACATAGATGTCGGAGGTGCCCGCACCCGAGATGAAGGCCTTGGAGCCGTTCAGCACATAATGGTCGCCATCGCGCACCGCCTTCGTCTTCAACGACGCGGCGTCCGATCCGCTCGACGGTTCGGTCAGGCAGTAGCTCGCGATCAGTTCCATCGGCGTAAGCCGCGGCAGCCATTTCTGCCGCTGCTCTTCTTTGCCGAAACGGTCGATCATCCAGGACGCCATGTTGTGGATCGACATGAACGCCGCCGTCGAGGTGCAGCCTTCCGACAACGCCTCGAAGATCAGCGCCGCATCGAGCCGCGTCAGCGCCGAACCGCCCACATCCTCGCGCACATAAATGCCGGCAAAGCCGAGCGCCGCCGCCTTGCGCATCGTCTCGACGGGAAAGAACGCGTCCCGGTCCCAGTCGGCCGCGAAGGGCGCCAGTTCGTCGGCCGCGAATTGCCGCGCCACGTCCTGAAATGCCTGCTGTTCCTCGGTCAGCTCGAACCGCATTCAATATCCTCCCCGAACGGCGCCCGAAAAGGCGTCGAAGCGGTGATAATCGCCCCCCTTAACCCTGTCAACGAACGCACCTCCTGCCGCAGCGTAAGGCCACATTGCACCCGCCGCGCCCAGGCGTTATGAGTGGCGCATGAGCGACAAGCAGAGCCCCGCCCCCGCCTTTCCCGCCATCCGCATGCGGCGCAACCGCAAGGCCGACTGGTCGCGACGCCTCGTCGCCGAAAACGCGCTTTCGGTGAACGACCTGCTCTGGCCGCTCTTCCTGACCGAAGGCAAGGGTGTGCGCGAGCCGGTCGCGACGATGCCGGGCGTCTCCCGCCTCTCGGTCGACGAGGCGGTGCGTGCGGCCGCCGAAGCAGCCTCGCTCGGCATTCCGGTGATCGCCCTCTTCCCCTACACCGCGGCGGAAAAGCGCGACGCGACCGGCTCGCTCGCCACCGATCCCGAAAACCTTGTCTGTCGCGCCACCCGCGCCATCAAGGCCGAGGTGCCGAACATCGGCGTTCTCTGCGACGTCGCGCTCGATCCCTACACCAGCCACGGCCATGACGGCCTGATGAAGGGCGACGTCATATTGAACGACGAAACGCTCGAGGCGCTGGTCGCTCAGGCGCTGGTGCAGGTCGAGGCGGGCTGCGACATCATCGCCCCTTCCGACATGATGGACGGTCGCGTCGGCGCGATCCGTTCAGGCCTCGAAGCGGCCGGACACAAGGACACGCAGATCATGTCCTATGCGGCGAAATATGCGTCCGCCTTCTATGGCCCCTTCCGCGATGCGATCGGATCGACAGGCGCGCTGAAAGGCGACAAGCGCACCTACCAGATGGACCCGGCAAACGGTGACGAGGCGCTGCGCGAAGTGGCGCTCGACATCGCCGAAGGCGCCGACATGGTGATGGTGAAGCCGGGCCTGCCCTATCTCGACATCGTGACGCGCGTGAAGGCCGAGTTCGGCATGCCGACTTTCGCCTATCAGGTTTCCGGCGAATATTCGATGATCGCCGGCGCCATCGAGCGCGGCTGGTTCGACCGCGATCGCGTCATCCTGGAAAGCCTGACCGCCTTCAAGCGTGCCGGCGCAGATGGCGTCCTCACCTATTTCGCGCTCGACGCGGCGAAGCTGCTCACCCGTTAACCGAGCCCCGCCAGGCGCAGCGACGCGATACCGTGCAGCGCGGCAAGACCGCCCGCCTCTTCGGTTAGATCGGCAACCTCGTCCACAAGCTTGCGGCGCTTGGCCACCGCCTTGCGGTCGCCGAGCCGTCCGAACATCAATTCATAACGTCCGGGAAAATCCTCGGCAAACGCCAGGTAAGCGTCGTGCAACGAGCGTGCGCTCGACGCAGATTCCAGATCGCCAATCAATATCTCGTAGCCCTCCAGCGCTACCGCCCCCAACAGCTCGTCGAGATTGGCGAAATGCCGATAGGGCGCCGCCTCCGAAACGCCGGCACGCCGCGCCGCTTCGCGCATCGTCAGCGCATGCCGCCCGCGAATATCGATCAGCGTGATCGCAGCGTCCATCAGCCCGCGTCTCAAGTCGCCGTGATGATAGGAGGTTTTCTGTCCGCGAAGCCGTGCGCGCATCCGCTCCCGCCCTTGCGTTCCCGCTTTGTCTCAATATTCGCCATGTTAGCAACGTTAACATAAATGTCAACGTTAATTTGCGAACGATCCGTGAACGGAGAATCGACTCAGCCAATGTAGATTAAGAAATGAATCCGTCCTGCGGGCCGTCGATACGCACAATCGTATCGGTAACGAAACCGTTGAAACCGGTCTGCATCCCGATCGAATAGGCGCCCATCAACCCGAACTCGATCCAGTCGCCCTCGCGAATGGATTCCGGCAAATCGAAATTCTGCTTCAGAACATCGAGACTGTCGCAGGTCGGTCCAAAAATCCGGAACGGCCGGCGCGCGCCCTCAACCGGCCCCGTCTTCGAAATCGCGCGCACCGGCGGATCGAAGTCGCCATCGCGGATTTCCGACAAACATCCATAGATGCCGTCATTGATATAGAGGCTGTCGCCTTTCCTGAGATGCACCTGCGTCAGCACCGAGCCGCCTTCGGCCACCAGCGCGCGGCCCGGCTCGGCAAAAAGCGGTAAGTCGAGGCCGAGCCTTTCCTTCGTCGCGGCGATGACATCGAAATAGCCCTGCAGCGAAGCTACATCGACGCCGTGGATCGCCGGAAAGCCGCCGCCGATATCGAGATATTCGAGTTTGACGCCGGCCCGCACCGCCACATCCGCCGACATCTCCATCGCCACGCGGTAGGCGTCGGGATCGAGGCACTGACTGCCGACGTGAAACGCAATCGCCGTCCGGCAGCCGCGCCGCGACGCCTCGCGCAACAGCGCCACCGCCTCGTCAGGTGTCGCGCCGAATTTCGAGGAAAGGTCGTAAACCGCCTTGCCCTTCGGCGTCGCGATCCGGACTTCGACGGTGATGTCGGTGCCGGCAATCCCGATCACCTTGTCGAGCTCGCTCAACGTGTCGACAACGTAATCCTTGAGGCCGTAGACATCGGCCGCGGCCTCCAGCGCACCGCGACCCTTCACCGGATGGTTGAAATAGCAATGCGCCTCGGGCAGTTGCTCACTGACCTTGGCGATCTCGGAAATCGACGCCGTATCGAAATGGCGAATGCCGCCTTCCCACAAGGCCTTCAGCACGAAGGGGTGCGGGTTGCATTTGACCGCATAGAGAACGGTACCCGGAAACCCCTCCACGAAATCGCGCGCCCGCTTCCGCAGCACATCCGGAAAGACGCAGAACACCGGATAGGACGGATCGAGCCTTGCGATCACGTCGGCGATAGAGGCAAAGCGCAGTTCCCGCGCGGCGCTGCTCATTTCCGCTCCAGCCGCGCAATCAGGCTCGACGTATCCCACCGATTGCCGCCCATCGCCTGCACCTCCGAGTAAAACCGGTCGACCGTTTCCGTCACCGGCAGATGCGCGCCGTTCTTGCGCGCCTCTTCAAGACATATGGCGAGATCCTTGCGCATCCAGTCGACCGCGAAACCGAAATCGAATTTTCCCTCGATCATCGTCTTGTAGCGGTTTTCCATCTGCCAGCTTTGCGCCGCGCCCTTCGAAATCACCTCGATGACGGCGGCGGCGTCGAGGCCCGCGCGCTTGGCAAAATGGATGCCCTCGGAAAGCCCTTCCACGAGCCCGGCAATGCAAATCTGATTGACCATCTTGGTGAGCTGCCCGGCGCCGCTCGGTCCCATCAACCGCACCATCCGCGCATAGGCCGCGATCGCGGGTTCGGACCTGGCGAAATCGGCCGCGTCGCCGCCCGCCATCACGGTAAGCACGCCATTCTCGGCGCCCGCCTGCCCGCCCGACACCGGTGCATCGACAAACCCGATCCCATTCGACGCCGCCAGCGCGTGAAGCTCGCGCGCAATCGTCGCCGATGTCGTCGTGTGATCGACAAAAACCGCGCCCCGCTTCATGCCGTCAAAGGCGCCGTCCGGCCCGCACGTCACCTGCCGCAAATCGTCGTCATTGCCGACACAGGCGAAAACGATTTCGGCGCCCCGCGCTGCCTCCTTCGGTGTTGCCGCGCTCGCGCCGCCATGCTCAGCCGTCCAGCGCGCCGCTTTGGCCGCGGTCCGGTTGTAGACCGTCACGTCATGGCCGGTTTTCCGGAGATGCCCGGCCATCGGATATCCCATCACTCCGAGCCCAAGAAATGCAACCTTGCCCATGACGTCGGCCTCCCACGGATTTGCGGAACGACCTGTCTAGCAGATGGAAGCCGGACGGCGCAAAGAACGGCGGAGGGAGGGAGGCTTTAGCGGATTTCGCCTTCGGCGGCGATGCGGCCGCTACGGCAAAGTTGCGACGACGTTCCCGTGCAGGGCGCGTAGTAGAGGCGCACGATGTTGCCCTCGCGCGTCATGTCGTAACAGTCGCGCGTGCCGTACTGGATTTCGGGCGAACTGTGACACCAGCGATTGCCTTCGATCCACCATGTACCGCGCCCGCTCCGGCTGCGCGTGCCCGAACCCTGCGAATGATACATGCGGTGGAAATACTGGATCAGCGTGATGTTGGTTGTCCCGTCGGCGTTGAGCTGGATGATCGTGTTGATCAACCGGTTGCCGCCCTGCTGGTCGAGCCGCCCCATCTCGAGATGAAAGGTCTTGCCGACCACCTGCGCGCGGATTTGCCCCGCCGAGAGGGAATCGCCCTTACGGTTAAGGATCGTCTCGGCCGCGTCGCCGCCGGCGCCCAGTGCCTGACCCGCATCGACGCCACCGCCCGCCTGCGCGGCATCGACGACTTCCTTGATCTCCTCGGCCTCTTCTTCCGGCGGCGGCGTCTCTTCGGAGCGGCGCGGCGGTGCCTCCGGTTTCACCGGCGGTACGATCACCGGCTCGGGTTGCGGAATTTCCGGTTCGGCGACGGGCTCGGGCGGCGCCGCAAAACGGTCATTGGCCACACCCGCCGAAAGCTCGAACGTCACGGAATCGCCACCGCCCGGTCCCGGCCCGCCGAAAATACCGCCCACCGTCAGCAACATCGCCAGAAACAGCAGCATATGCAGCAGGATCGAAACGAGGATGAACTTCCGGATGTCGAACGTCCGGCCCTCCATCGCCGCCAGCACCCCGTTGTGCGTCGCCGCCGCCATCGCTACCGGCCTCTCTCGGTCACGATCGTTACCTGCTTAACGCCGATTTCGCGTAACGCCTCCATCAACAGCAGCAACGACTCCGCCGATGCTTCCGCATCCGCCTTGACGGCGACCCGCTCCATACCCTTGTCGGCCAGATATTCGCGGAGCGGACCTTGCGCGATCTTCGGATCGACCACCCGTTCGCCCAGCCAAACGAAACCGTCGGCCTCGACGAGCACCGTCGCCGGCGCCTCGCGTTCCGCATCGCTCAACGCGCCGACCGGCAACTTCACCGCCACATTGTCGGCGGGCGTCATGGTGCCCGCGAGCAGGAAGAAGATCAGCAGCAGGAACACGACATTGATGAGCGGAATCAACGTCTCGAACTGGCGCTTGGGTGGATCCTGATCGAAGTCGGTCATCATGGCGTGATCTTCTCCACTCGTGCCGTACCGACATCATGCGCGCCAGCCTGCCGCGCCGCCTCGATGGCGGAGACGAAGGCCTGCGTCTTCGACCCGCGCTCGGCAAGAATGGTCACGGTCATGTCCTTGCGCGTACCGATGCCCGCCTTGACGGCCTCGACAAGACCCTCGCGTTCCACCGGCGTCCCGTCGACGCGCAACGTCCCGTCGCCCATCAGCCAGATTTCGACGACACGCGCATCCGTCGGCAGTTCGTCGGCGCTCGGCGCCGGCGTCACGACCGACAGCGATTGCGTCTTCAGGAACGATGTCGTCAGCATGAAGAAAATCAGCAGCAGAAACACCACGTCGATCAGCGGCGTCAGGCTGGCCATGTTTCTCCGCCGTACGGGCTCGTCGAACATGAGCGTTGGCTCTCCGTTCGTCTTACTTCGCGGCTTTCGCCGCGCCGGGCCGCGCATGCAGCGCCGCGATCACACGTGCCGAAGCGTCGCGCATCGACAGACGCACCTGGTCGATCTTGCCTTCGAGCAGGTTGAGCGCCGTGATGGCCGGCAGCGCAACGATCAGGCCCACCGCCGTCGTCAGCAGCGCGACCCAGATGCCGCCCGACAGCAGCGCCGGATCGACTTGCGTTCCCGCTTCCTCAAGCCGCTGGAAGGCCTGGATCATGCCGATCACAGTGCCGAGCAGGCCGAGCAGCGGCGAGATGTTGCCGATCACTTCGAGCCAGCGCAGATAGCGCTGCAACGCGCCAAGTTCCATCGCGCCCACACGCGCAATCTCGGCCGCGACGTCCTCGTCGCGCAAATCGCCGCGCACCTTCGCGCGTACGCCGGCCGCCATGGCGCGCGCGAGCGGCGTCTTGTGCTTCTTGAGAATGTCGAGTGCGCCCGCCGCGTCGCCCGCCTCGATGCGGTCGACCGCCGGATCGACGAAACTGCGGCGTGAAAGCCCGGCCGACCAGAACTGGAATATTTTGAGCAGGATCACCGCCGCCGAGATGACGGACAGCACCAGCAGGATCGCGACGATCGGCCCGCCCTTGTCGAGCAGCGGTCCCAGCGCGTACCAGGCCTCGGCGCCCCCCGATTCGGCGATGATCTCCGCGGCCCCGCTCAGCGCTTCCCCGGCAGCCTCGTCGTTTACGGGCGTTTCCTCAGGCATTCTCGACTTCCTCCCGACTGAACAGGTACGCGATCTGTGACAACCGTCTCATCCGGCCGCGAAAGAGCGTGACGGCGGCGGCTCATTTTAGTAAACTTCATTTACGAAATCACCGCCGGGCCAAGCCGTCAAGCGATCAAGCGCGGCATGGCATCATTTTTTTGGTTCAGTGTAAATTCCGTGGCCTCGCTGCGGCGATAGCTTCAATATGCAGGTATCGAACGGCTGACAGGCGAAGATCGAGGGGGCAAACAGGCATGTCGCGAGCGAAAATCGACATCGTGCCGGAGCAGGCGCCCCATACGGACGATCTGCTCTCGCCCCAGCACTTTCTTGAAGTCATCAACAATCTCGGGACCCTGCTGGCGGCCGTCTACGACCGCCGCTCCGGTCTGACGCGCAACCAGACCCGCATCGTCATCGAACTGTTGCAACGCGACGGCCAGACCCAGACCGAGCTCGCCAATGCGCTCAGCATCCACAAGGTCTCTGTCGGCATCTATGTCGCCGAACTCGAAGCGCTGGGGCTGGTCGAGCGCCGCACCCACCCGACGGACGGCCGCGCGAAATGTATTTTCCTGACCCCGCTCCTTCACGCCAACAAGCATGTCGGCCAAGAACATTACGCCGCCATCCACGGCACGGCGATCGAAGGCATCGCGCGCAAGGATTATCTGACGATGCTCGATTGTCTGAAGCGAATGCGCGACAACGTCTCGAAACTCGACGCAAACGATCGCGAAAAAACCGGCGCTTGAACGGTCTCAGAGCGGCGGCAGCATCTGATAGCCGCCCCGGTGATATAGCAGCGGTCGCCCGTCTTCCGCATGATCGAAATTCAGCACCCGCCCGATCATGATCACATGATCGCCCGCGTCGTGCCGCGCCTCGATTTCGCATTCGAAATGCGCCAGTGCGTCGCGCAGCGCCGGACACCCGCTCTCGCGCGCGACGACCGCAAGTCCGGCAAGGCTGTGATCGCCCTTGCGCGACAACCGCGATGATATTTCCTGGTGCTCTTCGCGCAGCACATTGACCGTAAAATGCGTCGCCGTCTCGAACGCTTCCAGCGTGTCCGATTTCTTGTCGAGGCACCACAGCACCAGCGGCGGATCGAGCGAGACGGATGAAAACGAATTGACGGTAATACCGATCGGCTCCCCGCCGCCAACGCGTGTCGTCACCACCGCGACGCCCGTCGTGAACCAGCCGAGCGCATTGCGGAACCGGCGCGCGTCATGGACGTCCACCTCCGTCAATTTTGCGTCCTTGGTGTCGCTCATCGCGCGGTCACTCCTCACGCCGCAAGGCCCCTTGTCAATCTTGCGTTAACGCCTCGCGGGGCCTTGGCCCGGTTTAAGCCATCCGGCCAAGGTCATGCAACCGCGATCCGGCGCAAAACGCCCGAAATTCCGCGCAAATCTCATTGGTTAAACCGGCTGTTAAGGGCCACGCCGCAAGAATGGGCGCGAAGGCGGGGCTGGCCTGCATCCCGGCAGGTCTGCGGGGCGTAAATAAGCGAAGAGAGTGCTGGGGCAAATGCGGCTGATTGTCGGCATCGTGATCGTCATTTTTAGCGTCTTCGGTGGCTATGCCGCGATGGGCGGACACCTCGGAGTGCTCTGGCAACCTTTTGAGGCCGTCATCATTCTCGGCGCCGCGCTTGGTGCATTTCTGATCGCCAATCCGCCTTCGGTGCTGAAAGCAGTCGGCGGCGTCATTGGCACGCTGTTCAAGGGCCCGCGTTATTCCAAGACGGCCTTTCTTGAACTGCTCGGCCTGCAATACACACTTTTCAAGCTCGCCAAGAGCAAGGGCAACCTCGCCCTAGAAGCCCATGTCGAGAACCCCGGCGAATCCTCGATCTTCGCGCAGTTCCCGCTTTTCGCAGCCGACAAGCACGCCGTCGAATTCATGTGCGACTACTTGCGCATGATCACGCTGGGCACGGAAAACGCCCATGAGCTCGAAGCCCTGATGGACGAGGAACTCGAAACCCATCATCAGGAACGCGAACGCATCGTTGCCGCCGTCCAGGCGCTTGCCGACGCGACGCCCGCCCTCGGCATCGTCGCCGCCGTGCTCGGCGTCATCAAGACAATGGCCTCCATCGACCAGCCGCCCGAAGTGCTCGGCGGTCTCATCGGCGGCGCGCTCGTCGGTACGTTCCTCGGCGTCTTCGTCGCCTATGGCTTCTTCGGTCCGATGGCGCAATCGCTGCGCAACACCTACGAAGCCGAATCGAAATACTACCTGTCGATGAAAGCCGGCCTCCTCGCCCACATGGCCGGCTATGCCCCCGCTGTCTCGATCGAATTTGCCCGCAAGGCGCTGATGACCGAAGTGCGCCCGACTTTCATCGAGGTCGAGCAGTCGACGGCTGCCCTGCAACCCGGCGCCGCCGGCTAGCGCGGCGCGAGGAGTTCCGGCATGGCCGCGAAAAACGAACAGCCGATCATCATCAAGAAGGTCAAGAAGGTCGTCCATGGCCATCACGGCGGCGCCTGGAAGATCGCCTATGCCGACTTCGTGACCGCGATGATGGCCTTCTTTCTGCTGATGTGGCTGATCAGCATGACGACGCCCGAACAGAAGCAGGGCCTCGCCGACTATTTCGCGCCCTCCAATGTCAGCCGTTCCACCAGCGGCGCCGGCGGCATCATGGGCGGCACCGCCTTCGACGCGACCGGCGCCCGCATGCCCGGCACCAAGCCACAGATCGTGATGACGGTCTCGACGCCTGCCCAGCCGAAAAGCCCTGAAACGGCCGAGGAAAAAGCCGCCGCCGCTCAGATGGAAAAACTGCTGAAGGAAAAGTCGGCGCGCGACGAACGGAATTTCCGCAGCGCCGCCGAAAGCATCCGCCAGGCCATGCGCGAGAACCCCGACCTCGCCCAGCTCTCGCGCAACGTCATCGTCGATGAAACGCCCGAAGGTCTGCGCATCCAGATCGTCGATCAGGACGGCCGCTCGATGTTCCCCGCCGACATGGCCGAGCCCTACGAGCGCACCCGCCAGTTGATCGATGAAGTCGCGAAAATACTGATCAAGCTCCCGAACCGGGTCACCATCTCCGGCCACACCGACGCCAACCCGGTGAGAGGCAAGGCCGGCTACGGCAACTGGGAACTGACCTCCGACCGTGCCAACGCCGCCCGCCGCATCGTCGAAAAAGCCGGCCTCTCCAGCGACCGCATCTATCAGGTCATCGGCAAGGCGGACAGCGACCCGCTCTTCCCCGAAGACCCCTACATGGCCGCCAACCGCCGCCTTTCGATCGTGCTGCTGCGCGAAGCGCCGGTCACTCCGCCCGGCTTCAGCCCTTGATAGCCCGATGCCGGCCCTTGCCTTGGGGCCGATCTGGTCTTAAGTCTCACCTCTCGGTTCGTCGGGACCCCCAGTTCGGCGCCTGGAGAAAATATGAGCGAACAGAACCAGATAGCCCCCACTTCTTCGTTTTCATCTGAAGAGTGGCGCTGGTCAGCCGGCGCTTTCGATGGCGTTATCGCCGCCCGTTGTTTCGCTTTTCTCGCCGACCTGCTGGTGATCTGCGTCCTTCTCTTCGCCGCGAACATCCTCTTTGCCGTGCTCGGCGTGCTGACCTTCGGACTGCTCTGGCCGGGCGCCGCGCTGACGCCGCTGATCGCGCTGGCCTATTTCACGCTGACCCTTGGCGGCCGTCATTCGGCGACGCCGGGCATGCGCTGGCAAGGCATCGAACTGCGCACCTGGGACGGCCGCCGCCCCGGCTACATTCAGGGCGCGCTGCAAACAATCCTCTTCTATGTCACGACGGCGGCCATCACACCGCTTGTCCTCCTCGTTCCTTTCTTCAACGAGCGCCGCCGTTGTCTGCACGACTATTTCTGCGGCACCGTATTCGTTCGCCGTTCCGCTTAGCCGTCGTCCCGTGAACCCGCGAGGCTGATGCGCGCATGGAAACGCTGACCCCCTTCGTCTGGCAGATGTGGGCCGTCTACGCGCTGGTGCTGACGGCCGTGGTGCTGTTCAGCATGGAGCGCCTGACGCTCGAAATCTCGGCGCTGGCGATCCTGACCGCCCTGTTGATCTTCTTCTACCTCTTCCCGGTCCCCGATCCCGACGGCCGCAACCTGCTCGGCACGACGGCGCTGATGTCGGGCTTTGCCAATCCGGCATTGATCGCGGTGCTCGCTTTGCTGGTCATCGGGCAAGGCATGTTCCAGACCGGCGCGCTCGACGGCGTGACACGCACCGTCGCCGATTTCGGCTCGCGCCATCCGGCCCGCACGATCTTCCTGACCTTTCTGCTTGTCGCCATCGCCAGCGCCTTCCTCAACAACACGCCCATCGTCGTGATGTTCATTCCGGTGCTCGCGACGCTCGCCGGCCGTTTCGGTCAGCGCGCGCCGAAAGTAATGATGACGCTGAGCTTCGTCTCGATCCTCGGCGGCATGACGACGCTGATCGGCTCCTCGACCAACCTGCTTGCCGCCGGCGTTGTGATGAACACGAAACTCCCGCCCATCGGCATTTTCGATTTCGTCGTGCCGGGCGTCTTTCTCGCCACCATCGGCTTCCTCTATGCGACGTTCGCCGTGCCGCGCCTCGTGCCGGATCGCGCCGGTCCCGCGCAGGAGATCGGTGGCGCCGACCAGGGCAGCGGCAAGCAATACATTGCCCAGATCGAAGTCACCGCCGATCATCCGCTGGTCGGCATCGGCGCCGTCGCCGGTCTTTTCCCGCCGCTGCGCGACATGACGGTCCGCATGATCCAGCGCGGCGAACATCCGATCCTGCCGCCCTTCGAGGACATCGCACTCGAAACCGGCGACGTCATCATCATCGCCGCCACGCGCCAGACGCTCACCGAGTCGCTGAAATCGGGCTCGAAAATTTTCGAGGGCATGCTTGAGGAGCGTTTCGCCGAGGGCGCCGGCAATGGCGATGCGCCGTCCCGTCCCGGCGGTGAACTGACACTGGCCGAAGCTGTCGTCGCGCCGGGCTCGCGCATGATCGGCCAGACGATCGAACAAATCGCCTTCCGCCATCAGACGGGCTGCATCGTGCTCGGCGTCCAGCGCCGCAGCCGCATGATCCGCAGCCTCCTCAACGACATCCGCCTCGAAGCCGGCGACGTCCTGCTGGTGCTCGGCAAGAGCGTCCGTATCCAGGATCTCCGTCACAGCCGCGACGTGCTGCTACTCGAATGGTCGGCGACCGAATTGCCCGACCCGAAGCTTGGCTACCGGGCGCTCGCAGTCTTCGGCATCATGGTCACGACAGTGTTGCTCGGCTGGCTGCCGATCGAAATTGCCGCCGTCGCCGGCGCCGGCGCCATTATCGCAACCGGCGTCCTCAACGTCCGCCAGGCGGCCCGCGCCATCGACAGGCGCATCTTCCTGATGGTCGGCGCGATGCTCGGCGTCGCCACCGCGCTCGACGTCACCGGCGGCGCGCAGGCCATCGCCCAGGCCTCCGTCGCGCTCTTTTCGGGCTACGGCGTCCCGGTGATTCTCTCGGCCTTCTTCCTCGCCACCGCCATCACCACCAACGTCCTCACCAACAACGCAACCGCCGTGCTCTTCACCCCCATCGCCATCAGCACGGCAAACCAGCTCGGCGTCGACCCGATGGTTTTCGTCTATGCGGTGATCTTCGCCGCCAACTGCTCCTTCGCCACGCCGATGGGCTACCAGACGAATCTCCTGGTTATGGGCCCCGGACACTATGAATTCCGGGATTTCGTGCGCGCCGGCACCCCCCTCGTCATCTTGCTCTGGCTGGCCTATTCTTTCTTCGCGCCCTGGTACTACGGACTTTGAACCGCCGGGGCGCCGGAGCAACGATGTGACAGGCGCCAGCAAACCGTGACCGATCAATCCCGCATCCGCTTCCCGCAGTTCTACATCACGACGCCGCAGCCGTGCCCGTACCTGGCTGGCCACTACGAGAAGAAGGTCTTCACGCATCTCCTCGGCGACGAGCCCGTTTCGCTGAACAACATGCTGACCCAGGCCGGCTTCCGCCGCAGCCAGAACATCGCCTACCGCCCGGCTTGCGACAATTGTACGGCCTGCGTCTCGGTCCGCGTCCTCGTCGACCGCTTCCGTCCCGGCCGCACCTTCCGCCGTCTGACCGCCCGCAATGCCGATCTCACGGTCGGCCTGCGCGCGCCCCGCGCCACCGACGAGCAATACGCGCTGCTGCGCCGCTATCTCGACAGCCGCCATGCCGATGGCGGCATGGCCGACATGGCGCCGGTCGACTATGTGGCGATGATCGAGGACACCACGGTCGCGACCCGCATCGTCGAATACCGTCTCCCGCACACCGGCGACGCCGACGGTCCGGGGCCCTTGGTCGCCGCGGCGCTCACCGACACGCTCGATGACGGCCTGTCGATGGTCTACAGCTTCTACGATCCATCCGAGACCGCCCGCAGCCTCGGCACATGGATGGTGCTCGACCACATCGAACGCGCCCGCCTGCTCGGCCTTCCTTACGTCTATCTCGGCTACTGGGTCGATGGCAGCCGCAAGATGGCCTACAAGACCCGCTTCCAGCCGCTCGAAGCCCTCGGATTCCACGGCTGGAGCGAAATGACGCCCTTCGCCGGCTGATCTCAACCCTGCCTCCTAACCCCTTGTTTTCAAATGCCGTTGCGCCCTGCGCGGGCGCGCCTATACTGGCCTCGCTTCGACGCGTCGGCGTCAGGGGAGAAGTAATTCGGGAGTCATCGATGAAGCGCCGTTCGTTCCTGGCGGGAGCCGGCACAGCCGCCCTCGCCGCCGCGTCCATGCCCGCGCCCGCCATCGCGCAGGGCGCGCCGCGGCAACTGAAAATGGTCACCACCTGGCCGAAGAATTATCCCGGCCTCGGCACCTCGGCCGAGCGGCTGGCGACGCGCATTCACGAAATGACCGAAGGCAAGATCGACATCAAGGTCTTCGCGGCCGGCGAACTGGTGCCCGCGCTTGAATCTTTCGATGCTGTGTCGAGCGGCGCCGCCGACATCTATCACGGTGCGGAGTATTACTGGCAGGGCAAGTCGAAGGCCTACAACTTCTTCACCGCCGTCCCCTACGGCATGACCGCCAACGAAATCAACGGCTGGATCTATCACGGAGGCGGCCAGCAGCTCTGGGACAATCTGGCCAAGGGCTTCAACATCAAGCCGTTCATGGCCGCCAACACCGGCGTTCAGCTTTCCGGCTGGTACCGCAACGAAATCAATTCGCTCGACGACCTGAAAGGTCTGAAAATCCGCATGCCGGGTCTCGGCGGCGAAGTGATGCGCCGCCTTGGCGCCGCCGCCGTCACCCTGCCCGGCCCAGACATCTTCCCGGCCCTGCAAAACCGCACCATCGACGCCGCCGAATGGGTCGCGCCCTGGAACGACATGGCCTTCGGCTTCTATCGCATCGCCAAGTTCTACTACTGGCCGGGCTTCCACGAACCGGGATCGAGCCTCGCCGCCGGTTTCAATCTCAAGGTGTGGGAAAGCTTCACCCCGCAGCAGCAAGCCGTCGTCCGCGCCGCCTGCGCCGCCGAAAACGACTACACGCTGGCCGAATACACCCACCACAATGGCCGCGCCCTGAAAACGCTGGTCGAACAGCACGGCGTCCAGATGCGCAAATTCCCGGACGATGTGCTGGCGGGCTTCAAGAAAGCCTCGCGCGAAGTCCTCGAAGACGCCGCCGCAAGCGATCCCGTCACCGCCGAAATCTATGCGAGCTTCCGTGAAGCTCTCGAAATCTCGGAAGAATGGACGCGCATCGGCGACGAAGGTTTCGTGGAGGCGCGCCGCAACTGACGCGGGCGCAATCGGACGCATGAACGCTCTCGCCCGCCTCGCCACCCTGATCGACTCCCTGAACGAGCGCGTCGGCCGCGCCGTCGCGTGGCTCGCGCTCTTCATGGTGCTGGCGCAATTCGCCGTCGTGCTGATGCGATACATCTTCGGCGTCGGTTCGGTCTGGGCGCAGGAATCGATCGTCTACATGCACGGCACGCTGTTCATGCTCGCGGCCGGCTACACGCTGCTGCACAACGGCCATGTCCGCGTCGACGTTTTCTACCGCACCGCCTCCCCGGCCTATAAGGCCCGCGTCGATCTCCTCGGCACGCTGCTGCTGCTCTGGCCGGTCTGCTTCCTGATCTTCTACGTCGCCTTCCCCTATGTCGAAAGCTCATGGGCGGTGCGCGAAGGCAGCCGCGAGACCAGCGGCATTCAGGGCGTCTACCTGCTGAAAAGCGTCATCCTCGTTTTCGTCGTGCTGCTGGCGCTGCAGGGCCTCTCCACCGTCATTCATGCGTTGCGCGTTCTTGCCGGGCTCGAAAAGCCCGTCGAGGAAGCCTCGCCCGTTCTCTAGGCCCCGTCGATGGACCTGCGCGACTCGCTCGACCTCTTGATGTTCGCGATGCTTTGCGTCGTGTTGCTGACCGGCTTTCCGGTCGCCTTCACGCTGGCCGGCATCGCGCTGATCTTCGGTCTGATCGGCATGGCCTTCGGCGTCTTCGATTTCGGCTTCATGGCCGCGCTGCCGCAGCGCATCTACGGCAACATGACCAACGACGTGCTGATCGCCGTGCCGCTCTTCGTCTTCATGGGCACGATGCTGGAACGCTCGCGCGTCGCCGAGGAACTACTTGAAAACATGGGCCGCCTCTTCGGCCGCCTGCGCGGCGGTCTCGGCATTTCGGTCTCGGTCGTCGGCGCTTTGCTCGCCGCTTCCACCGGCATCGTCGGCGCCACCGTCGTCACGATGGGCCTGCTGGCGCTCCCCACCATGCTCCGGCGCGGCTACGATCCGGCGCTGGCCTCGGGCTCCATCGCCGCCGCCGGCACGCTCGGCCAGATCATCCCGCCCTCGATCGTCCTCGTGCTGCTCGGCGACCAGCTCGCCAATTCCTATCAGCGCGCCCAGCTCGACCAGGGCATCTTCGCCCCCGACACGCTCTCGGTCGGCGACCTTTTCGCCGGTGCGCTGATCCCCGGCCTGATGCTGGTCGTCTTCTACATCCTCTACCAGATCGTCCGCGCCGCGCTCGACCCGAAATCATCGCCCGCCATGCCCGCCGACGACACGCTCTCGACCGCCGAGCTCTACCGCCGCACGCTGCGCGCATTGCTGCCGCCCGTCGCCCTCATCGTCGCCGTCATGGGCTCGATCCTCGGCGGCATTGCAACGCCCACGGAGGCAGCCGCCCTCGGCGCCATCGGTTCGATCCTGCTCGCCGGCGACCGCCTCCAGGGCATGAAGTTCCCGGCCCGCCTCGCCGCTCTCTCGCTGATCGCGCTCCTGATCCTCACCTGGGCGATGGACCTGCGCACCGCGCGCAGCGAAATCTCAAGCGCCGACCAGGCCGGCATCTGGCTTGCCTACGCGCTTTGCGCCGGCGTCGCCTACGGCCTCCTCGCCTGCCTCATCCGCCTTCTCGGCGGCAAGGTGCTTTCCGACGTCGTGCAGTCGACGGCGCGCATCACCTCGATGGTCTTCGTCATCCTCATCGGCGCCGCGCTCTTCAGCCTCGTCTTCCGCGGGCTCGGCGGCGACGACACGGTGCGCGAATTCCTGACCGCCGTGCCGGGCGGACCGATGGGCGCCGTCATCATCGTCATGGCGATCATGTTCCTGCTCGGCTTCTTCCTCGACTTCATCGAGATCATTTTCGTCGTCGTGCCCATCGTCGCCCCGATCCTGCTGATGATGGGCGTCGATCCGGTCTGGCTTGGCATCATGATGGCGATCAACCTGCAAACTTCCTTCCTGACGCCGCCTTTCGGCTTCGCGCTCTTCTATCTGCGCGGCGTCGCCCCCGACACCGTCACCACCATGCAGATCTATCGCGGCGCGATCCCCTTCGTCCTGATTCAGATATTCGCGCTCGCGGTCATCGCCATGTTCCCGGCACTCGCAACATGGCTCCCGAAACTTCTCTTCAGCGGAATGTAGAAACTTATGTCCAGAGTACCGCCGTCCCGAGACCCCAACGACGTTGCCGACTCAGCCGGCCGCAACATGATGCGCATCGGTCTGGTCGCGATGGCGGTCGTCGGCGTCGTCACTTTCTTCATCGCCACCGGCCGCGTCGAACTCGAGGAACCGCTCGTCGTCACGGCAACGCCGGTCCAGGTCGGCACATGGGTTGCGGACACGCCGGTGAAACTCGATGTCGAAGTGAAGATCGCCAACAACAGCAATGAAGGTCTGGCCCTCGAAGTCGCGTCGCAATGCGATATCTTCCGCTGGATCGTACTCGACGCCGAAAGCGAATTCGTCCAGTCGCAAGCCGGGGGCGACGCCTGCATCGACCTGCCGGTCTCCGGCTTCCTCGATCCGAAACATTCGCTGACCGGCGCCTACGCGCTGGAACTCGATCCGAAGCGCGTCACGCCCGGCGAATACCGCCTCCTCGTCCGCTACTGGGGCTATGAGGTCCGCCGGAGCTTCACGATCGAATAGGCGCCCGTCAAACCGCCCCGAACGCGCCGCCGAATTTCCGGTCCGCCGGAAAGCCCTTCGGCGGCAACCGCCCGGCCTGCGCGCGCGCGCCGATCCAGTCCTTCAACTCGGTGAAGCTGCGCGACCGCCCGCCCTTGTCGTAGGTCGTCAGCCCCTCTTTCAGCGTGAAGGTCTTGATGTCGGCAAGTCCGCCATCGCCATAACGTTGCAGCCGCACACCCTTGCCGCGCGTCATCTCCGGCAATTCCTTCAGCGGGAAAATCAGCAGCTTGCGGTTCTCGCCGATCGCTGCCACATGATCGCCCGAGACCGCCGCGCAAGCCGCCGCCTCGTCGGTGCCGCCGACATTCAGCACCTGCTTGCCCGCGCGCCGCATCGCCACCACCTCGTCTTCCGGCACGACGAACCCGTTGCCCGCATGCGAGGCAACGATCAGCTTGCGCCCCGGCCGATGCACGAAAATCTCGACGACGTCATGGCTCTCATCCATGTCGATGGCGAGCCGCAGCGGTTCGCCATGTCCGCGCCCGCCCGGCAGCTTGTCGGCATTGAGCGTGTAGAAGCGTCCGTCGGTAGCGAAAATCAGCACCTTGTCGGTCGTCTCGGCATGCAGCACGAACTTCTCGCCGTCGCCTTCCTTGTATTTGATGTCGGCGTCGGACCCGAGATGCCCTTTCATCGCGCGGATCCAGCCCTTCTTCGAACAGACGACGGTGATCGGCTCCTTCTCGATCATCGCCTCGACCGGCACGAACTCGACCTTCGGCGCCTCGGAGAATGTCGTCCGCCGCTTGCCGAGATCGGTCTTCGGCCCGAACGTCGCCCGCACCTCCTTGATTTCCCCGGCCACCCGTTCCCACTGCTTGGCATCCGACCGGACCAGCCCCTTCAGCTCCTTCTGTTCCGCCGACAGCTTCTTGTGCTCGCCCTTGATCTCCATTTCCTCAAGCTTGCGCAGAGAGCGCAGCCGCATGTTGAGGATCGCTTCCGCCTGATTGTCGCTGAGCTTGAACTTCTTCATCAGCTTCGGTTTCGGCTCGTCCTCCTCGCGGATAATGCGGATCACCTCGTCGAGATTGAGATAGGCGGCGAGATAGCCTTCCAGCACTTCGAGCCGCCGCGCGATCTTGTCGAGGCGGAAGTTCGAGCGCCGCACCAGCACTTCCTTGCGGTGTTCGAGCCAGGCGCGCAACGCCTCGCGCAAATTCATCACGCCCGGCACCTGTCCAGCCGACAGCACATTGAGGTTGAGCGGGAAACGGCTTTCGAGTTCGGTCGAGCGGAACAGCGTCTCCATCAGTTGCGCAGGCTCGACGGTCCGCGACTTCGGCACCAGCACCAGCCGGATTTCCTCCGCGCTCTCGTCGCGCACATCTTCGAGCAGCGGCAGCTTGCGCGCCTGCAGCAGTTCGGCGAGCTTTTCCACCAGCTTCGACTTCTGCACCTGGTAGGGAATCTCGCTGACGACGATCTGCCACCCGCCGCGCGGCAGGTCCTCCTTCTCCCACCGCGCCCGCACGCGAAAGCCGCCGCGCCCCGTCTCGTAGGCCTCAAGGATCGCCTCGCGCGGCTCGACAATGATGCCGCCGGTCGGAAAATCCGGCCCCTGCACGAATTCGACAAGCTTCGCCGTCCGCGCATTCGGATATTTGATCAGATGCAGCGCCGCGTCGCAGAGCTCGGCCGCGTTATGCGGCGGAATGCTGGTCGCCATGCCGACCGCGATCCCCGCCGCGCCGTTCGCCAGCAATTGCGGAAAGGCGCCGGGCAGCACCACGGGCTCGCTGTCCTCGCCATCGTAAGTCTCGCGGAAGTCGACCGTGTCTTCTTCCAGCCCGTCGAGCAGCAGCCCCGCCACCGCCGTCAGCCGCGCTTCCGTGTAGCGCATCGCCGCCGCATTATCGCCGTCGACATTGCCGAAATTGCCCTGCCCGTCGACCAGTGGATAGCGCACCGAAAAACTCTGCGCCAGCCGCACCAGCGCGTCATAGACCGACTGGTCGCCATGCGGATGATAGCGGCCGATCACATCGCCCACCACGCGCGCCGACTTCTTGAACCCCGAACCCGGATCGAGCTTCAGCTGCCGCATCGCGAACAGCACCCGGCGATGCACCGGCTTCAGCCCGTCGCGCACATCCGGCAGCGCCCGATGCATGATCGTCGACAGCGCATAAGCGAGATACCGCTCCTCCAGCGCCTCGCGCAGATTGACTTCATGCTCCGGCTCGATCGGCGGCGGCGTAACGGCTTTGGTCATCGGTCTTCCCAAACTAGACAAACCCGTCATGGCCCGCTTCATGCGGGCCATCCACGTCTTGACGGCATTCTCTGAAAGAAAGACGTGGATGGCCCGGACAAGCCGGGCCATGACGAAAAAGGGACTGGGCGCCACTATACCAGCGATTCGCCCTCACACGCCCCGCGCCAGCCGCTCCATCAGCCTGATCCGCGCATCCGGCAAATGCCGCCCCTGCGGCGCATAAAGATGCCGTTCGAGAAAATGCCCGGTCATCCGCAAGCCCTCGGCGACCTCCGCCGCGCTCGCCTCGCCGGCCTGCGACGCCAGCAGAAATCCCGGCAGCCGGAACAGCCTGTCCTTGTAGGGCTCGCCCGCCTCGCGGCTCACCGCCGCCCCGCTTTTCGGCGACACATAGATGAGGTCGTCCCGCCCCCCCGTCGCCGCGCATTGCGTGAGGTCGAGCCCGAAGCCGAGCTCCTGCAACAGCCCGAGTTCGAAGCGCACGAAAACCGCCGGCCACACATGCCCGTCTTCCAGCGTCGAAAGCAGCACGTCATAGGCATCGTAAAGTGCGGGATGCGCCTCGCGCTCGGGAATCGCCTCGGCAATGGCGCTCGCCGCGCTCAGCGCCGTCAGCGCGGTCGCATCGTCCATCAGCAAGCCCGCCAGCGGCTTCACCAGTTCCACCTGATAGGTACCGAGATGTTCCGCAAGCCGCGCCCGCCAATGCGCCGCGAGCTTGTTGCCGGGCTGCAGCACGCCCTTCATCCGCTGTGAGGCGCCGCCGCGCACCAGCCCCAGATGCCGCCCCTGTTCGCGCGTGAACAATTCGACGATGGCGCCGTTCTCGCCATGCGCCCGCGCCGACAACACAAACCCCTCGTCGCGCCATTCCATGCGCCTTCACCGCCCCTTCGAGCACCCGACGCACAG
>JAHBYM010000130.1 GCA_019635975.1 Parvibaculum sp.
TATTCCCATTCCTCCTCGCCGGAGGTTTTTCTCGCCGCCGCCGCTTCGCTGACGAAAAACATTCGCCTCGGCCACGGCATCCGCCAGGTGATCCCCAACTACAATCATCCCGCGCGCACCGCCGAAGGTCTTGCGACACTCGACATCATGTCGCATGGCCGCGTCGAATTCGGCATCGGCGAAGGCGCGACGCGGCTCGAGCTTGGCGGCTTCAATATTCCGGCCAAGGAAAAGCGCGCCATGGCGATCGAGGCCGGCGAGCAGATCGCCAACATGATGGTGCTCGATCCCTATCCGGGGTTCGAGGGCAAGTATTTCTCGATGCCCTGCCGCAACGTACTGCCGAAGCCGGTGCAGAAACCGCATCCGCCGATGTGGATGGCCTGCACCAATCGCGACACGATCCGCGTGGCCGCTTCGCTCGGCGTCGGCGCACTTGCTTTCTCTTTCCTCGATCCGGAGGAAGCGCATCACTGGTCGGAAATCTATTACGGCATCATCAAGTCCGATGAGTGCAAACCGATCGGTCACACCGTCAACGCCAACATCGCGATGGTCTCGAACTTCTCGCTGCATGAAGACCGCGCCGAGGCGATCCGCCGCGGCCATGAGGGTTTCGAGTTTTTCGGCTATGCGCTCAACGCGCTGGTCGCGCACGACACGGTGCCCGGCCGCACCGACATGTGGGGCGACTACATCAAGGCGCGCGGCAACCGCACACAGGAGATCATCGACGCCGGCAAGCGCGCCGACGCGATTGCGACGGGCATCGGCACGCCAGACGACATGCGCGCGCATCTCCGCGCTTTCCAGGCGGCGGGCGTCGACCAGGTGATCTTCATGCAGCAGGCCGGCCGCAACAAACACGCCGACATCTGCGCCTCGCTGGAACTCTTCGCCAAGGAAGTGATGCCGGAGTTCAAGGCCGAACTTGCGGCGCGCGAAGCGAAGAAGCAGGCCGAGCTTGCGCCCTATATCGAAGCGGCGCTGAAACGGAAGAACTGGATGAAGCCGCTCGCCGACGATGAAATTCCGGTTGTCCGCGCCTCCGTTGCCAAGGCGCAGGTCAATCAGGGTAGCGCGGCGGAGTAGGTCAAAGTTGTCCTTACGCTCTTGTTAGGATGCCGCGACAGCGCTGGCGGCAATCCAACCGCCAACAATGAATAGAGCAAAAGACGTGCCTGCTAAGAACACAGCGGTGTGCTGAAGCCTGGTTCCCCACTTCCAGTACTTTTTGGAATTGGCTTCGTGATCTTCCGCGGAAGGAGAGTCTTCCACGTGGGAGGAGCCGGCGAGATTGTCGAACGACGCATGCAGGTACTTTGCTGAGGCTTCGCGTCTTTCGCGTATGCCCGACTGCTGCAATTGCATTGTGAAAAAGGCAATAACAGAAGCTAGAAACATTGCTGCCAAACCTAATCCGAACCATACAAGTATCGCTACCAGATTGATTTGCTCCTCACGAACTGGAGTCAATGCGACGTAAGCCGGAATTAGTACGAACGCTCCACCATTTAGAGTGAGGCCGGTCTGTAAAACGAGCTTTGCAAATTGGACCCCTGTCTCCAGAGCAAGTCGTGCCTCGTGATCCTGCGGAAGCACGCCAATTTCCCACTCGGTCAGGAACAATCTTCTCTTGCGTTCGAAGTCGTCAAAACCCTGAGATTCGTTCATTCGGGGACCCTCATTTTTGGGATCATTCTAGCTCCGCCCAATGGTACTCATACCCCTACGATTCGTCCCCGGATGTCAGGAAATCGCTGCATATGCTGATCGCGAAGACGTAGACTCTCGGATGCGGCGCGGCCGAAAATCGCTTGCAGCGGGGGCATTCCGGGGATCATTCTTGCGGCGCGGGGACAGGTGCCGACGAGGGAGACTCATGAAGTATTTTCTTGCCATTCCGGCGCTGGCCGGCTTGTTGGCGATCGCCGCCTGCGACCAGAACGAAGAGGAAAGTGCCGCGGAAACGGCGGGCGAGCCGGTTTTCGCCGCGCCGGACGAAGGTGACGCCGGCGATCCGCAAACCGAATTCGAACGCGCCGAAGCCGGCTGCCGTGCCGCCGCCGATGCGCTGGCGATCTGGACCGCGCGGCCCTGGGCCGATGCGGAAGGGACGGTGACCGGCGGCAATGTGGCGACGATCCGCGTCATCCGCCCGGGCGATATGGTGACGAAGGATTACCGCACCGACCGCCTCAACGTCGAACTCGATGAAAACGACGTCGTGACGCGCGTCTATTGCGGCTGAGCGGTTACTTGACGGGGCGGATCGGATCCGTCCCGTCCCAGCTTTCGGCGGCGCGGCGGATATGGGCGAAGAACTTGCCCTTCGCGCCGCTGATATCCGACATCTCGATGACCGTGCCGGGATGCGTCTCGGTGTCGAAATAAACGAAGCGCCCCTGTTCGCCGCCGATCTGCCCCTCATGGCCGACCTTGTAGCCGGCGGCCAGCGCCCGGTCGTAATCGGCCTGGTAATTCACCGTCCAGTAGGACATGTGCTGCAGCCCCTCGCGGCCCGCATTCAGGAAATCGAGATACATCGAGGGCGCGTCGTTGCGCTGCTGGATCAACTCGATCTGGAGGTCGCCGGTGTTGGCCAGCGCAATGCTCATTTCGACCGGCGAGGGCTTGCCCCGGTAGGTGAACCAGTCGCACTTCACGCGGTCGATATAGAAGAAGGGGCCGACGCCGAGAATTTCGGTCCAGTGCTTTAGCGCCGCTTCGATGTCGCGCACCACATAGCCGTTCTGGCAGACTTTTCCGAAAATGCGGCTCATTGAAAACCCTCTAGATGCCGGTCACGAGAAAATCGACCGCGGCGATGATCGCGTCGCGCCGATCCGCGAGCGACATGACGACATCGTCGCCGAGAAAGGTCGAGGAGATACCGGCGATTTCGAGCGTCGACAAAACGAGCTTCTGCCGCTCGATCTCGAAAACCGGATTGAGCCGCGACAGCGGCAGTTCCACGCGGGACAGAGGGACAAGCGGCGCAACGACGCGCAAGGCACGCGTTTCAATCTGGTCGTGCTGGAGTAACAGGAAATAGGGAACGGCGTCGCGGCTGGCTGAATGCCTGTTCCGGTAGACATCGAATTGCGCCATTCAGACCTTCCTCAGAAACGGCGCAACCCGTCGCTCCATATCCCGTCCCGCTCGATCCGGCGGTTGAAAGCCTCGATCGCCTCGCGATTCTCTTCCTTCCAGCGCCGCGCCTCTTCCGCGCGGGTCTTTTCCCGCAGGACATCTTCCAGTGTCGCGGACAGGTTGAGCTCCATCTCCTTCGCCTTGGCGAGAAGCTCTGCATCGACCGAGAGATTAACGGCTTTTTTTGTCATGCGCATAGTCTATGCGCATAAACCATGCGCATCAAGCTTGCGCATGATGGCAATGGGCCGCCGCCGCTTGACCTGCCGCCTTTTTCCCTTATAAATCCGCGCCTTCGGGGCGGTCCGGCCTGTAGGGCATGCCGTGGCCGTCCGAAATGCCATGACCCGAACCCGCCAAAATCCGGAATTCTTCAACGAATTCAAGGTCTTCAAGCGCGGGTTCCCCTGAAGATACGGAGAGCGAAATGCCCAAACTGAAGACCAAGAGCGGGACCAAAAAGCGCTTCAAGCTTACCGCTTCAGGCAAGGTCAAGCGCGGTCAGACCGGCAAACGCCATATGATGATCAAGCGGACCAACAAGCAGATCCGGAACAAACGCGGCACGACGATCATGGCGGACGTGGACGCCGCGCGCGTGCTGAAAAACTTCATGCCTTACGCGTGAACCGGAACACCCTGAAGAGGAATTGAGCACATGTCGCGCGTCAAACGGGGCGTTACCGCACACGCCCGCCACCGCAAGATCATCAAGAAGGCGAAGGGCTATTACGGCCGCCGCAAGAATGCCTTCCGCACCGCCAACCAGGCGGTCGAGAAGGCCGGCCAATATGCCTATCGCGACCGCCGTACCAGGAAGCGCAACTTCCGCGCCCTCTGGATCCAGCGCATCAATGCCGGCGTCCGCGAGCACGGCCTGACCTATTCGCGATTTATCGACGGCCTCGCCAAGGCTGGCATCGAGGTGGACCGCAAGGTTCTCTCCGATCTCGCCATCCATGAGCCCGAGGCCTTCAAGGCTCTGGTCGGACAGGCCCAGGCCGCGCTCAACTGACGAGCGCGGACGACGCCCGAGACAAGAGCCGGTCACCCGTCCGGGGCTTGCGCCTTTCGCGCATGCCGCTTTCCGGGGGGTGAGGCGGACCGCCGGTCGATCTTTCGCTCGTACGCCGTTTCCCTCATGTCGCTCGGAGCCGCCCGCAAGATAAAGCGGCGCCGGGACGATTGAGCGATATGATGTGAGCGGATTAAGCCATGACCGACAAAACCGATCTCGAAAAGCTCGAAGCGGAATTCGCCGCCGCCATCGCCGATGCGGTGGACGCCGACACGCTGGAAGCCGTGCGCGTCGCCGCCCTCGGCAAGAAGGGCCGCGTGTCGGAGCTGATGAAAGGTCTCGGCGCGATGTCGCCCGACGAGCGCAAGGAAATGGGGCCGAAGCTCAACGGGCTGAAGGACCGGCTGACCGACGCACTGGCAGCCCGCAAGCAGGCGCTGCACGAGGCCGGTCTCGACGCGCGGCTCGCCAACGAACGCATCGACGTGACGCTGCCCGTGCGCGAAAGCCCGCTCGAAGCCGGCCGCATCCACCCGCTCTCCCAGGTCTGGGACGAAGTGATCGCGATTTTCGCCGATATGGGCTTTGCGGTCGAGCAGGGCCCCGACATCGAAACCGATCACTATAATTTCGGCGCGCTGAACTTCCCCGAAGGCCATCCGGCGCGCGAAATGCACGACACGTTCTATTTCGAGCCCGATGCGTCGGGCGCGCGCAAGCTGCTCAGGACGCATACGAGCCCGGTGCAGGTGCGCACCATGGAGGCCGGCAAGCCGCCCTTCCGCTTCATCTGCCCCGGCCGCACCTATCGTTGCGACAGCGATCAGACGCATACGCCGCAGTTCCATCAGATCGAGGGCCTTGTCGTCGACGAGACGACGCATATGGGTCACCTCAAATGGACGCTGGAGGAATTCCTGCGCGCTTTCTTCGAAGTCGAAGGGGTCGAGCTGCGCATGCGTCCTTCGTTCTTTCCTTTCACCGAACCGTCGATGGAAGTCGATGTGCGCTGCGCGCGTCTCGGCAATGAAATCCGCATCGGCGAAGGCAATGACTGGCTCGAGATTCTGGGCTGCGGCATGGTTCACCCGAACGTGCTGAAAGCTTGCGGCATCGATCCGGAAAAATATCAGGGATTCGCTTTCGGCATGGGGCTCGACCGCATCGCGATGCTGAAATACGGCATCCCGGATCTGCGCGCCTTCTTCGAGGCCGATCTGCGCTGGCTCCGGCACTACGGTTTCGCGGCGCTCGACGTGCCGACGCTGGCGGGAGGGCTCTCGTCGTGAAGTTCACCCTCTCCTGGCTGAAACAGCCGCTCGAAACGGAAGCCTCGCTCGATGAAATCGTCGAACGCCTCACCACGCTCGGCCTCGAGGTCGAGAGCGTCGAGGACCCGGCAAGGAAGCTCGGCGTCTTCTCGGTGGCGAAGGTGCTGGAGGCAAAGCCGCACCCCGACGCCGACAAGCTGCAGGTGCTGAAGGTCGAGGCACTGGTCGACGGTGAAGTGAAGCAGTTGCAGGTCGTCTGCGGCGCGCCGAATGCGCGCGCGGGGCTCACCGGCGTCTTCGCACCGCCTGGCGCGACCATCCCCGTGAACGGCATGGTGTTGAAGCCGACGAAAATCCGCGGCGTCGAATCGAACGGCATGATGTGTTCGGAGCGCGAACTCGAACTCTCCGACGATCATGTCGGCATCATCGACCTTGAAGGCGACTGGAAGGTCGGCACCCCGGCGGCCGAAGTGCTCGGCCGCAACGACCCGGTCATCGAAATCGCCATCACACCGAACCGCCCCGACTGTCTCGGCGTCTACGGCATCGCGCGCGATCTCGCCGCCGCCGGTCTCGGTCGCTTGCGCGAAGGTTCGTTCCCGCCGGTCGAAGGAAAGTTCGACAGCCCCGTCGACATCAAGCTGGAATTTCCCGCCGGCGCCGAAAATGCCTGCCCCGTCTTCGCCGGACGGCTGATCCGCGGCGTGAAAAACGGTCCGTCGCCGGACTGGCTGCAGAACTGGTTGAAGGCCGTCGGCTTGCGCCCCATCAACGCGCTGGTCGACATCACGAATTTCATTTCGCTCGATCGCGGGCGCCCGCTGCATGTCTATGATGCGGCAAAGTTGAAGGGCGACATCCGCGCCCGTCTCGGCCGCAAGGGCGAGAAGTTTCTGGCGCTCGATGGCAAGGAATACGATGTCGGGCCGGATATGTGCGTCATCGCCGACGATGAAAACGTGCTCGGATTCGGCGGCGTCATGGGCGGCGAGGAGAGCGGCTCGACCGCCACGACGACGGACGTTTTCGTTGAGAGCGCGTATTTCGATCCCTGGCGCACCGCGCGCACCGGCCGCGACACTGGCATCGTCTCGGACGCCCGCTATCGCTTCGAGCGCGGCGTCGATCCGGCGTTCGTGCTGCCCGGTCTCGAACTCGCAACGAAAATGATCCTCGAAATCTGCGGCGGCGAACCGTCGAAGCGGGTGGTGGCAGGCAAGGTGCCCGACACGTCGAAGACGATTGCCTTCGATCCGGTACGCATCGAAAAGCTGACCGGGCTGTCGCTGCCTCTCGCGGAAACGACGCGCATCCTGACGGCGCTCGGCTTCGACGTGAAGGACGACGCGGAGAAACTGTCCGTCTCCGTCCCCTCGTGGCGCCCCGACATCGACGGGCAGGCGGACCTTGTGGAAGAGATCGTTCGCGTCCACGGATTGAACAATGTGAAATCGGTCGCGCTGCCGCGCCTGCACGCGGTCGCAAATCCGGTGTTGTCGGTGCGGCAGAAGCGCGAGAGCCTGGCGCGACGCACGCTGGCGGCGCGCGGACTTGTCGAGGCGGTTACCTGGTCCTTCGTTCCCGAAGCGCATGCCGA
>JAHBYM010000131.1 GCA_019635975.1 Parvibaculum sp.
CGCCGGAACGCAGTGCCAACCGAGCGTGCATTGTACGGGAAGATGCGATCGCTTTTTGCAACTGCTGACTTTTGCTCCCGAAGAATAGCCCACGCATCGAAGCCCGTGGCGGCGAGAAGCGGCACCTTCTGATCGTTTCCGTCCGTCTCGCGAGGATCCTTCCGGTCACGGATGAGGACGGTTCTCGTGTTTGCGTCGATGTCGCTCCAGCGGATACGGCAAATCTCGTCCTGCCGCATCGCCGTCGCGACGGCGAAACGAATGATCCGCGCAAGCGGTATGAGCTGGCGAGGGTTTGCGTCGAAATACGCAATCAGGCGCTTGAGTTCGTCTGCTGTCGGCCGCCGGTCGCGCGACCGGCTACGGCCAACGACACCAAGATGTTTGAGCGCGGTACGGGCAAGGTCGACCGCTTCGGGCGAGACGGCGATCCCGTGAACCGCCGCCGCATGCGTGATGATGGTCTTTATATATGACAGGTCCATGCCGACGGTTACGGGACCGGCGCCTTCCTTGAGCCGCTCCTTGCCGAAGCGGATCAGGCGCTCGCGATTGAGGTCGGCCATTCGAACCTTGCCGAGCTTCTCCTTGAGCGCGTCCAGTGTGAACGCCTTGGAGCGGCGAGGGGACCGGCCAACCTCCTGAAGTGCGGCGAGATGCAGGTCGATCAGATCGCCGAATGTGGTCGGTTTCTTTCGCGTGCGTGAGCTCGGAACCTCGCCCTGGTCAATGCGGCGTTCCATATCGAGGGCCCATGCCTCCGCCTCCTTGTGTCGGCGGAAGGTCTCGGCGATATATCGTCCCTTGCGCCGGACCTGCACACGCCAGTTGCCGGAGGGAAGCTTTTTGATGGTCGCCATCGATCCAGGGTCGTTTCATGTGCACTATGTGTGCACAGAGAGGTACAAACAGGGAAAATTTGGGCGTTTTTGAGTGCACACGCAGCGCACACGTTCACGTTTAAGTCCCTGAGAGGATAGCATAAGTCGTTGAAAACACGAGAAAAAAAGATCTCCGTCGCGCCCATGATGGACTGGACGGACCGGCACGACCGGTTCTTCCTGCGCCTGATCGCGCGCCATCCGCTGCTCTACACCGAAATGGTGACGACCGGCGCGGTGCTGCACGGGGACCGCGACCGCTTGCTCGGCCATGACCCGGCGGAGCATCCGGTGGCGCTCCAGCTTGGCGGCTCGGAGCCGACGGAACTCGCCGAGGCGGCCGCCATCGGCGAAGGCTTCGGCTACGACGAGATCAATCTCAATGTCGGCTGCCCCTCCGACCGTGTGCAGTCGGGCCGCTTCGGCGCCTGCCTGATGCGCGAGCCGGATCTCGTCGCGCGCTGCGTCGAGGCGATGCGCGCCCGCGTCGCCGTTCCGGTCACGGTCAAATGCCGCATCGGTGTCGACGCGCAGGAGCCGCGCGAAGCGCTGCCCGCCATGGCGCGCGCCGTGCGTGAGGCCGGCTGCGAAACGCTGATCGTCCATGCCCGCAAGGCCTGGCTCGAAGGCCTGTCGCCGAAGGAAAACCGCGACGTGCCACCGCTCGACTATCCCCTGGTTTATGAACTGAAGCGCGACATGCCGGACATGACCATCATCATCAATGGCGGCATTGCCACCCTGGATGAAGCCGCGGCGCATCTCGTCCATGTCGATGGCGTCATGCTCGGCCGCGCCGCCTATCAGAACCCGTGGATTCTCGCCGAAGTGGATCGTCTCTTTTATGACGACGACAATCCCGTGCCGACGCGCCACGACGTGATCGAGAATTTCATCCCCTATGTCGAGCGCGAACTGGCGCGCGGCACCCACCTCCATGCGATGACACGCCACATCCTCGGTCTTTTCCAGGGCTGCCCCGGCGCGCGCGCCTTCCGCCGTCACATTTCCGAAAACGCTCCGCGCGCGGGCGCCGGTGTCGAAGTCATCCGCGACGCCGCCGCGCTGGTGCGCGAACCCGTTTCCGGTATTCTCAACGCCGCCGAATAGCCCGCCACTCCGCCGTCCTTCAGAAAGCCTGCAAAAATGAACATCGAGGCCATGTCGCTGATGGAACTCGCGCCCTTCGCCGCGGGCCTCGTCTTCACCGGCCTGATCGCGGGCATTCTGGCGGGCCTTCTCGGCGTCGGCGGCGGCATCGTCATCGTGCCCGTGCTCTATCATGTCTTCACGCTGCTCGGCATCGACGAAGGCGTGCGCATGCATCTCGCTGTCGGCACCTCGCTCGGCACCATCATCCTGGTCTCGATCCGCTCCGTCCGCGCGCACGCGCAAAAAGGCGTCGTCGACTGGCAGATGCTGCGCGACTGGGCGCTGCCGGTGCTCGCCGGCGTCGTCCTCGGCACGGGCGTCGCCGCTTATGTCAGCGGCGATGCGTTGACGGGCGTCTTCGCCACGATCGCGCTTGTTGTCGCCGCAAATCTCGCCTTCGGCAAGGAAAGCTGGCGCCTCGGATCGCAGCTTCCCTCGAAGGCGGTGCAATATCCGGTGGCGTCCGCCATCGGCGGCCTGTCGGCGATGATGGGCATCGGCGGCGGCACTTTCGGCGTCACCTTCATGACGCTCTATGGCAAGAACCCGCGCGAGGCGGTGGCGACCTCGGCCGGCCTCGGCGTGTTGATCGCGGCTCCGGCGATGATCGGCTTCGTCTGGGCCGGCTGGAACGATCCGCGTCTGCCGCCCTTCAGCGTCGGGTATGTCAACCTGATCGGCCTGGCGCTGATCATGCCGCTCTCGATCCTCGCCGCGCCCTGGGGCGCAACCATCGCCCATGCGATCAGCCACAAGGCGCTGATCCGCGCCTTCGCGCTCTTCCTCGCGCTGACATCGCTGCAGATGTTCCATCGGCTGTTCGGCTAACCGAGGAACCAGTCGATCACCCGCGCATTCTCTTCGCGCGGATAAGTGTGCGAGAGATCCGCGATCTCGCGATAGGTGACGCGCGCGCCGGCGGCCGCGAGCTCGTTGTTTGCCAGCCGTGCCATGTCGGCGGCAAACATCCAGTCCCGCGCGCCATGCACGATATAGACGGGAAGCCCCGCGATCCGCGCCGGATCGGCCATGCCCATCAGCATCGGATGCCACGCCGACGACATCGGCGCGAGATGCGTGAACGGTCCGCCGCCGAGCCCCGCGAGATAGGTGAAGGTGCCGCCGTCGCTCATGCCGGTGAGCAATATGCGGCTCGCGTCGATGTTCCAGCGTGTCTCCGCATGCGCCATCATCCGCGCCAGCGAAGCGCGGTCCTGTTCCGGCTCCATCAGCGACCAGGTGGCATCGAGAGATGTCGGCGACAGCAGGATCGCGCCCGCCGAGCGCGCGTCGCTGAGCCAGCTCCACAGGAAGCCGCGCCCGTGCCCGCTGCCGCCGTGACAGGCAACGATCAGCGGATGCGGCCGCGCCGCGTCGTATGTCTCCGGCACATACAGCGAGAAGCCGCCGCGTTGACCCTTCTCGTTGCCGAAATGATGAACGCCGGTTCCCTCGCGCGTCGCGCCCTCCGCAAGGGCTTCGACAAGCGCATCGTCGTCGCGCTTCGTCTCGTTGAGGAAAAAGCGGCTGACCGGCGGCAGCATCGCGCTGACGGGGTAGAGACTTTCCATCGCCCGCGGCAGATAGCGCAAGGCGCGATAGGCGCCGAAGACGGGCCCTCCCGCTTCCGCCGGCGCCTCGCTCGCGGCGCGCAACGCAACGAAGGCCGAACGCGCCGCCTCCGCCGCATCCCGCACATGATCGCGGAAGGCAACGAGATGTTCCGGCCACACCGCCGCGTCGAAGGCCGCCCGCGTTTCCGCAAGCCGCGCCTCGACCGGG
The DNA here is from genome assembly GCA_019635975.1 of Parvibaculum sp. Taxonomy (GTDB): domain Bacteria; phylum Pseudomonadota; class Alphaproteobacteria; order Parvibaculales; family Parvibaculaceae; genus Parvibaculum. Next base: position 3,816 of record JAHBYM010000131.1, read on the forward strand.
CCCATCTGTTCGACAAGTTCGCCGATCAGCGGCGGATGCAGATGCCGCGCAATGAACGAGAGCGCCTCCAGCGCCTGCAAAAGCGCCGGCAGCAGCGCGTCGACGGCGTCGATCAGGGCTTCGTCGGGAGAGGAATCGATCATGACCGGCATCGAAACACAGACCGGGACGGACAAGGAAACAAAAGCAGGTTCGGGGAAGCAGAAGGGCTGTGCATATTTTGACGGCGCACATCTTGCCTTTGTTGGCAAAATAGACTAAGTCTATTAAACTAAGTTTATTGGGAGCGGTGCATGCGCACGGTCAATATCCACGAGGCGAAAACCCATCTTTCGCGTCTGATCGAAAAGGCAGTGAAGGGGGAGGGCTTCATCATCGCCAAGGCGGGGAAACCGCTCGTCAAGGTGACGGCGCTGGACGCGCCGGCGGCCGGCGAGGTACGGCGTATTGGCTTTCTCGCAGGCGACATCAAGGTGCCGGCCGACTTCGATCGCATGGGCGAAGAGGAGATCGCGAAAATGTTCGGCGAAGACGCGTGAAACTTCTCCTCGACACGCACATCCTGCTTTGGGCAGCAGGTATGCCGGGCAAGCTCTCCCGGGCGGCACGAAAGCTCATCGAGGAACCCGACAACCTCCTGTTATTCAGCCCAGTCAGTCTTTGGGAAATCGTCATCAAGCGTTCTCTCGACAGAGACGACTTTCAGGTCGATCCGCGACTTCTTCATCGCGGTCTTCTCGACAATGGCTATGAAGAACTTCCCGTTACGAGCGGACACGCACTGGCCGCAGGCGATCTGCCGCCGCTGCACAAGGATCCGTTCGACCGGATGCTCGTCGCTCAGTCGATTGAGGAAGGAGTCACGCTCCTCACTTCCGACCCGTTTGTTGCGCGCTATCCAGGACCGGTCCGCAAAGTCTGAGCCTCAGATCTTCTGATCGTATTCGCCGACCTCCGGCTGCGCCGAAAGATGCTTGTCGATCTCGGCGAACATCGCCCGCATATTGGCTTCCGACGCCGGGCTCTCGACCACGACCACGAGCCCCGGCTTGTTCGACGAGGCGCGCACCAGCCCCCATGTCCCGTCTTCCACCGTCACGCGCACGCCGTTGACCGTCACCGCGTCGCGGATTTTCTGGCCGATAAGCTTTTCGCCTTTCTCGGCCATGCCGGAAAAGAGCTTCACCATCCGCTCCACGACGTCGTATTTCTTCTCGTCCGGGCAATAGGGCGACATGGTCGGCGAGCCCCATGTCTTCGGCAGCGCCTCGCGCAGGTCGGACATCTTCTTTCCCGGATTGCGGTCCAGCATGTCGCAAATCGCGATGGCGGAAACCAGCCCGTCATCATAGCCGCGGCCGATCGGCGGATTGAAGAAGTAATGGCCGGACTTCTCGAAGCCCACCAGCGCGTCGAGTTCATGCGCACGCCGCTTGATATAGGAATGGCCTGTCTTCCAGTAATCCGTCTTCGCGCCATTGGCGATCAGCACCGGATCGGTGAGGAAAAGACCCGTCGACTTCACATCCACAACGAATTGCGCGTTCGCGTGTTGCGCGGAGAGGTCGCGCGCCAGCATCACCCCCACCTTGTCGGCGAAGATTTCCTCGCCCGTATTGTCCACCACGCCGCAGCGGTCGCCATCGCCGTCGAAGCCGAGGCCGACATCGGCACCCGTTTCCAGCACCTTGTCGCGCAGGGCATGGAGCATTTCCATGTCTTCGGGGTTCGGGTTGTAGCGCGGAAAGGTCCAGTCGAGATCGCAATCGAGCGGGATCACCTCGGCGCCGATCCCCGCAAGCACCTGCGGCGCAAAGGCGCCCGCCGTGCCGTTGCCGCAGGCCGCGACGACTTTGAGCCGGCGTTTGAGTTTCGGCCGGTTGGTGAGATCGGCGATATAGCGCTCCGCCATGTCGGGGACGCGAATGTAGCGCCCGCCGTCGCGCGGCGCGCCGAGGCCGCCCAGCACGATCTCCTTCAGCCGCGTCATCTCGTCGGGCCCGAAGGTCAGCGGCCGCTGCGCCCCCATCTTGACGCCGGTCCAGCCGTTCTCGTTGTGGCTCGCCGTCACCATCGCGACGCAGGGCACATCGAGTTCGAACTGCGCGAAATAGGCGACGGGTGAAAGCGCCAACCCGATATCATGCACCTCGCAGCCTGCATTCATCAGCCCGATGATCAGCGCCTGCTTGATCGACACCGAATAGGAACGGAAATCGTGGCCGACCGCGATGCGGGGACTGACGCCCATTTCATGGATCAGCGTGCCGAGCCCGAGCCCCAGCGCCTGGATGCCGACGAGATTGATTTCCTTCTCGAACAGCCAGCGCGCGTCATATTCGCGAAAGCCGTTGGGCGAGACGAGCGCCAGATTCTCGAATTCGATCGTGTTGGGTTTCAGGTCGGCGCGGGGCTTCTGCGTCATGGTCTCTCCGGCGGGTGGGGTAGGGCGTTGCGGCAGGTTATAGCGGGCTTTCGCGGCCGGTGCAGCCCCGCTATTCGCGCAGCACCAGCCGTTCGCCCCGAACCTCCACCGATGAAAGCCGTCCGAGAAAGCTCATGCCCAACAACGACTGTCCCAGCCCCTCGCGCGATACCGAGGCGGACACGTTGCGAAGCCGGACATCGCCGATGCTCACCTCGTCCAGCGTGATGCGCGCGGCGTAGATCGTACCGTTCGCCGTCTGGTAGGGCGTCGTGTAGCGCAAGCTGTCGAGATCGAGCCCGAGACGTTGGGCGTCGCCCGCGCTCAGCGCCACGTCGCTGGCGCCCGTATCCACCATGAACCGCACATGCGTTCCGTTGACGAGCCCGTCGGCATGGAAATGCCCGGACATGTTGCGCGACAGATAGGCGGTTCCCGGCTCGCTCGCGACAGGTGCCGACGGCACCAGCGCCGAGCGGGTACGGTCGCCCATATCCACGAACACATCGCTGTAGCTGTAGCCGACGACAAGCGCCAGCGCGATGGCGATCCAGATCAATGCCTGCTTGAGCGCGAGGCCGGCCCGTTCCCGCCACCCCAGCACCACGCTGCCGCCCACCAGCGCCAGCAGCAACAGGCTGTGGACAAGCCGCATCTGCGCGTCCTCGCCCTGCAGCGCGCCCGGAAAGCGGCTGTTGAGGAAGAGCAGCAGCGCCAC
>JAHBYM010000132.1 GCA_019635975.1 Parvibaculum sp.
CAACGGCTCGCCGATCATCGTGCCGTCGCAGGACATCGTTCTCGGTCTCTATTATGTGACCATCGAGAAGCAGAACGAGCCGGGCGAAGGCATGGTGTTCTCCAGCATTTCGGAGATCGAACATGCGTTGGCGGCCAAGGCGGTCACGCTGCATGCGAAAGTCAAGGCGCGCTACACGACGAAAGATGCCGACGGCAATGATCTGACGCAGGTCGTCGACACGACGCCGGGACGGATGCTGGTGGGCGAACTTCTGCCGAAGCACCCGAATGTTCCGTTCGATCTCGTCAACCGGTTGCTGACGAAGCGCGACATCTCGCGGATGATCGATGTGGTCTATCGTCACTGCGGTCAGAAGGAGACGGTCATCTTCTGCGACCAGATCATGGCGCTCGGCTTCCGCCAGGCGTTCCGCGCCGGCATTTCCTTCGGCAAGGACGATATGGTTATTCCGGAAGAAAAGTCGAAGCTCGTCGAGGAAACGCGCTCGCTGACGACCGAGTATGAGCAGCAATATATCGACGGCCTCATCACGCAGGGTGAGAAGTACAACAAGGTCGTCGATGCATGGGCGAAGTGCACGGACCGCGTTGCCGATGTGATGATGCAGAAGATTTCGGCTGTACAGGTCGATGCCGAAACAGAGCGCGAGAAGCCGATCAACTCGATCTATATGATGGCGCATTCGGGCGCGCGCGGTTCGCCCGCCCAGATGAAGCAGCTTGCCGGCATGCGCGGTCTGATGGCTAAGCCGTCGGGCGAGATCATCGAGACGCCGATCATCTCGAACTTCAAGGAAGGTCTCACCGTTCTCGAGTATTTCAACTCGACGCATGGTGCGCGCAAAGGTCTTGCCGATACCGCGTTGAAGACGGCGAACTCCGGTTATCTGACGCGGCGTCTCGTTGACGTGGCGCAGGATTCGATCATTACAGAGGAAGATTGCGGCACCTCGGGCGGCATCACCGTTCAGGCCGTGATCGAGTCAGGTGACGTACTTGTCTCGCTGGGAACGCGTGTTCTTGGCCGCACGACGGCTGAAGATGTGTTGAATCCCGCGACGGGCACGGTTCTTCTGCCGAAGAACCACCTGATCGATGAGGCCGATGTGGATCTCATCGAAGAGGCAAACGTCCAGGCGATGAAGATCCGTTCGGTGCTGACTTGCGAAGCGCAGAATGGCGTTTGCGCCGCCTGCTACGGTCGCGACCTTGCACGCGGGACGCCTGTCAATATGGGCGAGGCCGTGGGCGTCATCGCCGCTCAGTCGATCGGCGAACCGGGCACACAGCTTACCATGCGTACCTTCCACATCGGCGGTACCGCGCAGGTGGCGGACAACTCCTATATTGAATCCAACCATGCAGGCACGATCAAGATCGTCAATCGGAACGTGGTGAAGGACTCGAATGGCGTTCTCGTCGTCATGGGCCGCAACGTTCAGGTTCAGGTCATCGACGAGCATGGCGGCGAGCGTGCTTCGCACAAACTCACTTATGGCTCGCGCCTGAAGGTTGACGACGGCGCCACGATCACGCGCGGCCAGCGTATTGCCGAGTGGGATCCCTACACGATGCCGATCCTCACTGAGGTCAACGGCACGGTCGAGTTCGAGGATCTGGTCGACGGGGTGTCGATCCGCGAAGTGGCGGACGAGGCGACCGGCATTTCGAGCCGCGTCGTGGTCGACTGGCGCGCTTCGCCGCGTGGCAGCGAGTTGCGGCCGGCGGTCATCGTCAAGGATGCCAAAGGCAAGATCATGAAGCTCGCCAGCGGCAACGACGCGCGTTACCTGCTGTCGGTCGACGCCATCCTGTCGGTCGAAAACGGGGCGACGGTCCATGCCGGTGACGTGCTGGCGCGTATTCCGACCGAAGGCGCCAAGACGCGCGACATCACGGGCGGCCTGCCGCGCGTGGCGGAGCTCTTCGAAGCGCGGCGGCCGAAGGACCACGCGATCATCGCGGAGGTCACGGGGCGCGTCGAGTTCGGTAAGGACTACAAGAACAAGCGCCGCATCATCGTGCATCCGTCGGATGAGAGCCTCGAGTCCGTCGAGTATCTGATCCCGAAGGGCAAGCACATCTCGGTGCAGGAAGGCGACATCATCGAGAAGGGCGAGTTCATTCTCGACGGTCACCCGGCGCCTCACGACATTCTGGCGATTTCGGGTGTCGAGGAGCTGGCGGCCTATCTCGTCAACGAGGTGCAGGACGTCTATCGCCTGCAGGGTGTGTCGATCAACGACAAGCACATCGAAGTAATCGTGCGCAACATGCTGCAAAAGGTCGAAATCACCCATCCGGGCGAGTCGATCACGCTGCCTGGCGAGCAGATGGACCGCACGGAGTTCGATGAGATGAATGCCAAGCTCGAAGCGCAGGGCAAGACGGTGGCGTCGGCGAGCCCGGTGCTGCTCGGCATCACCAAGGCGAGTCTGCAGACCCGCTCGTTCATCTCGGCGGCGTCCTTCCAGGAAACCACCCGCGTTCTCACTGAAGCGGCGGTTTCCGGCAAGGTCGATCAGTTGATCGGCCTGAAGGAAAACGTCATCGTCGGACGGCTGATCCCGGCCGGCACGGGCGGCATGTTGCAGCGCCTGCGCGGCGAGGCGCAGGTCCGCGACGAGAAGATCCTTGCAGATCAGGCTGCCGCGAACCCGGTCGTGACACCCGAAGCGGTCGAGACGGCTGGCGACGCCGCCTGACGGCTACAGCCGCTGCGAAAAACGAAAGGCCGTCCGGGCACTCTGGACGGCCTTTTTCGTTCAATATCCCTCAAGCGACAGCCGGTGCCTTCGGCGGCCCCGACAGATATACGGCGAAGGCGATGGCGAAGAGGAAGTCGCCTGCCGCCGCCAGAACCAGGAGTTGGGGGACGTGTCCCCAGAGCAAGTGTCCGGCGACGAGCGCGCAGACGCCGAGCTTGCCGATCAGTCCGAGAATGACGATGTCCCGGCCGCCGGGCGTTTTCACCGCCACCATTGCGTAGCCGATGCCGAAGAGGCAGACCACAAGGCCTGCAAGCTGCGCGATAATGATGTGTTGCGGGTCGAAGGACGGTATACCCGCATTCGCGGCCGCGAGGCCGGGGGCCAGCAGCAGGGGTGCCCCGGCAATGAAGTTGTAGACTGCCGCCGTCCAGAAGAGCGCGGGCCAGAATTTGCCGGTCATTATGTCGCTCCCTGCAATGCGATTCTGTACGCATTCTGCGCCCATTTCGGCTCGCCGTTAAGGCTGGCGCCGGTGTTTGAGGGTCGAAACGCGCCTGCGGGACGAGGTGAACGGTCGGTTCGGGGGCGAAACGTCGCTCTGGGGCGGATTTCCTAGCATTTCTTAAGGATTGGGGTTGACGGGTCCGGGGGCCCAGAGTAGGTTCCGCCCACTTTCGCTCCAGGTAGTAGAGGTTTCCCGGGCGACAGACCGACAAGTCCCTGAGGGGATTAGGTCTTTCGCCGGATCTAGACACTGGGGTCAGTGAACAGAATACGAGGAATGGCGCACGATTCCGGGCGCAAGGCCGGGATCCTCTGCATTTGGACACAAAGCCCGATTGAGGGGTTTCGTGTCCATCAGCGCGCGCAGCCAATTCCGGAGCAAATCCGGGGCGGCGCGGCGTTTTTTGTTTGGACAGACAGGATCGAGCAGGCGAATGCCCACCGTCAACCAACTCATTCGCAACCCGCGCAAGCCGCTGGTGAAGCGAAACAAAGTGCCGGCCATGCAGGCGTGCCCGCAGAAGCGCGGTGTTTGCACGCGCGTCTACACGACGACGCCGAAAAAGCCGAACTCCGCTCTGCGTAAAGTTGCGCGCGTTCGTCTGACGAACGGTTTCGAAGTCACGAGCTACATTCCCGGCGAAGGCCACAACTTGCAGGAACACTCCGTGGTCCTGATCCGTGGCGGCCGCGTGAAGGACCTTCCCGGCGTTCGCTATCACATCATTCGCGGCGTGCTCGATACGCAAGGCGTGAAAGACCGCCGCCAGCGCCGTTCGAAATACGGCGCGAAGCGTCCGAAGTAAGGAACAGAGATATGTCCCGACGCCACCGCGCAGAAAAACGAGACGTTATTCCGGACGCCAAGTATGGCGACGTCGTTCTCGCGAAGTTCATGAACAGCCTGATGTATCACGGCAAGAAATCCGCCGCCGAAAGCATCATTTACGGCGCGTTCGATCAGATGCAGCAGAAGGCCAGCGTCGATCCGCTGCGCACCTTCCACGAAGCCCTCGAAAACGTGATGCCGGCGCTCGAAGTGCGTTCGCGCCGTGTCGGCGGCGCCACCTACCAGGTGCCCGTCGAAGTTCGTCCCGAGCGCCGCAAGGCGCTGGCGATCCGCTGGATCATCGCCGCCGCGCGTGCGCGCAACGAGACCACAATGGTCGCGCGCCTCTCCGGCGAGTTGCTCGATGCAGCCAACAATCGCGGTTCGGCTGTCAAGAAGCGTGAAGACACGCATCGCATGGCCGAAGCCAACCGCGCCTTCTCGCACTACCGCTGGTAAAGCGTTCAAGTCCCCCAAAGGCAGACCGTCATGGCACGCAAAACGAAGCTCGAAGATTATCGCAATATCGGCATCATGGCTCACATCGATGCCGGTAAGACGACGACGACCGAGCGCATCCTTTATTACACAGGCGTCAGCCACAAGATCGGCGAAGTGCATGACGGCGCCGCCACGATGGACTGGATGGAGCAGGAGCAAGAGCGCGGCATCACGATCACGTCGGCCGCGACGACCTGTTTCTGGAACGACAAGCGCATCAACATCATCGACACGCCCGGCCACGTTGACTTCACGATCGAAGTCGAGCGTTCGCTGCGTGTGCTCGACGGTGCTGTGACGGTGTTCGACTCGGTTGCCGGCGTCGAGCCGCAATCGGAAACCGTGTGGCGCCAAGCCGACAAGTATCGCGTTCCGCGCATGTGCTTCGTCAACAAGATGGACCGCATGGGCGCGAACTTCTATCGCTGCGTCGACATGATTGTGACGCGCCTCGGTGCGACGCCGCTGGTGCTGCAGTTGCCGATCGGTTCGGAGGCCGAGTTCGAGGGCCTGATCGACCTGATCCGGATGAAGGAAATCATCTGGAAAGACGAGTCGCTGGGTGCCGAATTCGAGTACCGCGATATCCGCGCCGACCTGAAAGAGCAGGCCGATGAATATCGCGCGAAGCTTGTCGAGGGTGCCGTCGAGATGGACGACGCCGCGATGGAAGCCTATCTCGAGGGCAATGAGCCCGACGAGGCGACGCTCAAGGCGCTGATCCGCAAGGGCACGATCGCGCGCAGCTTCGTGCCGGTTCTCTGCGGCAGCGCGTTCAAGAACAAGGGCGTACAGCCCATGCTCGACGCGGTGGTGGACTATCTGCCGTCGCCGGTCGACGTCGAAAGCGTCGAAGGCATCGATCCGAACACCGAAGAGCCCGCGACCCGCAAGACCTCGGATGAGGCGCCGCTGTCGGTGCTGGCGTTCAAGATCATGAACGATCCGTTCGTCGGTTCGCTGACCTTTTGTCGTATTTATTCCGGTGTTCTAGCAACCGGCACAGGCGTCCTCAACTCGACGAAGGACAATCGCGAGCGCATCGGCCGCATGTTGCTGATGCATGCCAACCATCGCGAAGACATCAAAGAGGCCCATGCCGGCGACATCGTTGCCGTGGCGGGTCTGAAGAACACGACCACCGGCGACACGCTCTGCGACCCCAACAAGCCGATCATTCTCGAGCGGATGGAGTTTCCCGAGCCCGTTATCGAGGTTGCGGTGGAGCCGAAGACGAAGGCCGACCAGGAGAAGATGGGCATCGCGCTCAATCGTCTCGCTCAGGAAGACCCGTCGTTCCGCGTGTCGGTCGACGAGGAATCCGGCCAGACCGTCATCAAGGGCATGGGCGAACTGCATCTCGACATCATCGTCGACCGCATGCGCCGCGAGTTCAAGGTCGAGGCCAATGTCGGTGCGCCGCAGGTTGCCTATCGCGAAACGCTGACCAAGCGCGCCGAGATCGACTACACGCACAAGAAGCAGACCGGCGGTTCGGGCCAGTATGCCCGCGTCAAGATCACCTTCGAGCCGGGCGAGCCGGGTTCGGGTTTCCAGTTCGAAAGCAAGATCGTCGGCGGCTCGGTTCCGAAGGAATACATCCCGGGTGTGCAGAAGGGTGTCGAGAGCGTGAAGGATTCGGGTCCGCTTGCCGGCTTCCCGATGATCGACTTCAAGGCGACGCTCACGGATGGCGCCTATCATGACGTCGACTCGAGCGTGATGGCCTTCGAAATAGCCGCCCGCGCGGCGTTCCGCGAAGGCGCGCAGCAGGCCGGCGTGAAGCTTCTCGAGCCGATCATGAATGTCGAAGTCGTGACGCCGGAAGAATACATGGGCGACGTGATCGGCGACCTCAACAGCCGCCGCGGCCAGATCAGCGGCACCGAACAGCGCGGCATCGCGCAGGTCATTCATGCGATGGTCCCGCTCGCCAACATGTTCGGTTACGTCAATACGCTGCGTTCGATGAGTCAGGGCCGTGCCCAGTACACGATGCAGTTCGATCATTACGAGCAGGTGCCGCAAGCGGTGTCCGACGAAGTCCGGGCGAAGCTCGCCTAACCAACTGAACCAAGACTGTTCCTGAAGGATGGAGCGCCGAGATGGCCAAAGAGAAGTTTGAGCGGAACAAGCCGCACTGCAACATCGGTACGATCGGACACGTCGATCACGGGAAGACGTCGCTGACGGCTGCGATCACGAAGGTTCTGGCGGAGACGGGCGGGGCGACCTATTCGGCCTATGATCAGATCGACAAGGCGCCGGAAGAGAAGGCGCGCGGGATCACGATCTCGACGGCGCATGTTGAATACCAGACCGAGAAGCGCCACTACGCGCATGTGGACTGCCCGGGCCATGCGGACTAT
>JAHBYM010000133.1 GCA_019635975.1 Parvibaculum sp.
GCGGCCAGCGCTTGATGTAATAGACGACGACCGGCGTCCAGAAGACGAGATGCGTGACGCCCCAGAGCTTGTTCCAGCCAACCGTCATGCCGAGGCCCATCGCCGCGACGATGGAAAGGAAGAAGGCCAGCAGCAGCCAGCGCGCCTCGGAACGGAAGAAGGAAAAGACCAGGCTGCCGACGCCCAGCACGGCCAGCATCCAGTACATCCAGAGCTGCACCCATTGCGGCAGCGCCGCCACATAGGCGTCCTGCGCCGTCTGCGCCGCCACGAACGCATCCAGAAAACCTTCCATGACCGTCATCCTCCGCTTGCCGCCATTCGGGCTTGCATGTCCCGCAAGCCTCATCATACAGGTGCAGGCCGCGATTCCGCGACCGAATTGGAAATTCGCGGACATCCGGACCCGGAAAATTCGTGGCATGCGGTGCGGGGCCGTTATAATCCATCGACTTTCACGACGGGATTCGGCCCGATGGACCGAGACGACGATACCGGCATCTTTGCCCCGCGCTGGAATATCCGGCACCTCCTGATCTGGACCGGCGCGGCCTTCCTGCTGGCCGGTTCGTGGTTCTGGCCGGAAACGCGGGCGCTCTGGGATGCGCTCGACATGGCGATCTTCCGGGCATTGAACGCCACGGTGGCGGCGAGCGACGCCATCGCCTTTTTCTGGGCGCTGACCGGCGACCGGCGCTTCGATTATTTCTCGGCGCTGATCGTGCTCATCATCTATCTCGCTGTGATTTCGCGCGGCGACCTGGCGAGCTTCCGCCACGGCTTTGCCTTCGGCGGCGTGGTGTCGATCCTGCTGCTGGTCATCATCGCCTTGCAGCGCGAACTGATCGAGTATCCGCGCCCGTCGCCGACGCTGGTCCTCGACGCGACACATTCGATCCGCGATTTCATTCCCTGGTCGCGCGCCAAGGAAGCCTCCGCGGCATCTTTTCCCGGCGACCACGCGACGGTGATGATGATTCTGGCCCTCACCTGGGGCCTCGGCCTTGGCCGCCGCCTCGGTACGCTGGCTGCGGTGCTGACGGTCGCCTTCGCCCTGCCGCGCATGGCGGCCGGCGCCCACTGGACGACCGACGCGGTGATCGGCGGCGGCTTCGTGACCTTGTTGACGGCGGCGCTGCTGCTCGGAACGCCGCTCGTCCACTATCTGCAGCGCGGCGTCCGCCTCGTCTCCGATCCGGCGGTGGATTTCTGGCTGCTGGCCGTGTCGCGGCTTGGCCGCGAAGGACGCGACAATCCAAACCCCGCACGGCAGTTCATGCGCGGCATCTGCATCGGCGCGATACAGCTTGTCCCCGGCGCCAGCGCCGGCGGCATGGCGCTGGTGCTCGGACTTTACCGGCGGCTGATTGAGGCGGTGGCGCATCTGGACACCGAGTTCATCCGCCTGCTCGGACGCGGCGAGTTTACCGCCGCGCTGCGGCGCGCCGATCTCGTCTTCGTGCTGCCGCTTCTCGGCGGCGGTATTGCGGCGGCGATCTTTTTCAGCCGCGTCGTGCCGATCGAACTTCTCGCGGAGGAAATACCGGAAATTACATTCGGTCTCTTCTTCGGCCTTCTCGCTGCAGCCGTCGTCGCATTGTTGAGGCGCAACGGCCCGCCCCACGGGATCGCATGGCTCTGGCTCGGCGCCGGCGTGGCTTGCGGCATGGCGATGGGATTGCTGACGCCGGTCGACACCCCCAATGAAATCTGGTTCGTCTTCCTGTGCGGCGTGTTCACCGTCGCGGCGGCGATGATGCCCGGCCTGTCAGCGGCGCTGATCCTGCTGATCCTCGGCAAATACGCGACAACCCTCGAAGCAATCGCGAACGTCGATTTCCTCTACCTCGCGCCCTTCGCCGCCGGCGCGCTGGTCGGCGTCGTGTCGCTGTCGCGCCTGATCGCGGCGCTCCTCGAGCACCATGCGCAAACGGTCACGATTGCGGTGACGGGGTTGATGGGCGGTTCGCTGCTGGCGGTCTGGCCGTTCCAGCACCGCGAATACATGGAGGTTGGCGGCAAGATGCGCCTCGTTGTGTCCGAGGCCTATCTGCCGCAGACCTTCGACGCCGGCGTCGTCATGGGCCTTGCGGCGATGATCGCCGGCGCAGTGCTTTACCACTTCCTCGACCGCCTGACGAAGATCGAGCCTGTGATCGAACCGGAGCGCGAACGGACGGTCGCGTGAGCCCGCGCCGCCGAACGCTCGCAAACCCCGAACGCGCCGAAGGGCGCTGTCGCTGCGGTGCGGTGCGCTTCGACATTCTCTATCCGGCACTCTGGTCCTGGCACGATCATTCGGCGGCGACCCGGGAAACGACCGGCGCCGCCTCAATGTGCTGGGTCGGAAGCTGGAGGAAGCGTTTTCGCCTGCTCGACGGCGCCGACGAAATCTCGCGCTACGACGAAAACGGAACCGCACGCAGCTTCTGCAAGCGCTGCGGCACACCGGTTTTCTACGAACGATCGCGCTCGCCGCACGTCATCAACATGCCCCGCGCGCTCTTCGCCACGCGTGTCGGCCGCGAACCGCGCTATCACGCCGGCCTCAAGGAAATGGCCGACTGGGCCTATAATGGTGAGGCATTGATGCCGCTGAAGGGCTATCCCGGCATCATGATCGAACGGAAACGCAAGAAGAAACCGCCGGAAGGAATGTTTTGAAAACCGCCCTGCTCCTTGGCACAACCGGCATGTTGAGCGCGGCGGCGGCCCATGCGACGGCGCGGGTGAAGAAGGCGGTCGTCGTGTCACGCAACGCCGGGAAGTTTTCATTCGGCAATGACGTACTCGACGTCAAGCTGACGCGCGTCGCGGCCGACTACGGCGACACGGCGGCCTTGCTCGCAGCGCTGGAGCGTCACGCGCCCTTCGATCTGGCACTGACATGGATCCACCCGCGCGCCGAACTTCTGCGCGCCGCGCTTGACGCGCTGGTGGCGCCGGGCGGACTGCTTGTCGAGGTGATGGGATCGCGTTCGATCCTGACGGGACCGAAGGGCGAACCCTCCATCGCCGCCCTGCGCGGCGATGCGCTGGCGCAACAGGCGGGTTTCGCCTACGCCCAGGTGGTGCTCGGTTTCGTACGCGAGGCCGACACTTCGCGCTGGCTCAACCATGAGGAGATTTCGGCCGCCGCCATCGCCCAGATGGAAATGCCGCTCGCCCGCCGCATCGCCGGCACGCTGGAGCCCTGGGACAAACGTCCGCGCTGACGCTCAGCGCGCATACCAGCCGAACGGGCGGAGGGCGAAATGCAAGCCAACGCCCAGCGCCGCGAAAGCAAGTGCCACGAAAATGCGCACCCACAGCAGGCTGAAACCGATATGTGTCGGAAAGACATGCGTCTTCGACACCGAGCCTTCCTTCAAATACCGAATCTTCTCGGCTTCCGGCCCGGTGATCATGTCGAGCATGTCGCGCATCGAACGGTAGCGCACGATGGCGACGAAATCCCAGGGCGCGAGCCCGGCCGGCTCAATGAAGCGTGCGATCGGGCGCGACATGAAGATGGGGTGGCCTGCGCGCTTGAAGAGTTCCGGCAGGATGACGCGGTTATAGGCCTCTGCCGCCGCCAGGTCCGCCGGGTCGTTGACCAGATTGACCATGAAGAACTCACGCCCGTCATCGGCCCGCGCCCAGGCTTCGATGGTTTCGCGGGCGGCGAAGGGGCTCTGGTGATCGGTGGCCATCGCGTCGATCCGCGCCATGAAGCGGTCGACCTCGTCCGGCGAGAGCGGTTTGCCCGTGCCGCCGTACCAGACCCAGAACGCGGCATAGAGCAGCGCCAATGCGAGAACGAGAAGGCGGGAGCCGGTGAGACGGAGCATGGGGCATTTCCTCCAATGACGGAGAAAGCCTAGGACCGTCCGTTTAAATTGGCAATATACGTGTCAATATATGAAGTCACGTCCCGGCCAAATGACCGGGCGTCCGCATCCGGCCAAGCACCGCGCGCCCGCGCCCGACAAGGTCCATCAGCCGGGGGTCGTGCTTCACCCGGCGCTTCAACGCCAGCGCCCCTCGAATGCCAGTGGCAAATGCGAGTCCCGGCAGGCTTGCGCCCATCACGAGGTTGCGCATTTCCATCGGCCTGTCGCAGAAACTTTCCTTGTAGGGAAGGTGCCCGACCGAGAGGTCGTAGACCGTGTCGCCGCGCGCGATGCTGGCCTGCAAAAGCTTCAGCAGATGCATCCGGCCGGGCGAGAGGCGGCTATAAGCGCCGGCTTCGTAGGTGTGCACCATCAGCGTCGTGCAGCCATGGCGGCGATGGCCGATGCTGCCGGAGAGGAACGCCCCGTCGAGCCGCAGCTCGGCGGCATCGAGCAGCGCCCGGCCGGCCGGCAACGCCGCCAGCGCCAGATAGGCGTCGCGATATGCCGGTTCGGAGAAAATCGAACGGATACCCTGCGCGGCAAGCTGCGCCGCCTTGCGTGACAGGATCTCACCGGTCATCGCAACGCATTCTTCGGGCGTTTCCGCAAAGCGGAAAGTCACCGCACCCGACGCCTCGAGCTTGCGCATTTTCGAACGATCGATCCGCCGCGTCTCGGCGCGGTAGCGCAGCGCAAATTCGTCGAAGGTCGCAGGAAGATCGAAAACATAGGCTTCGTCGGGCGCCGCCACGCCGCCAAGTTCGGCGAAGGGATTGCGTAAGGGTGCCAATGGCGCGCCCAGCACAACGGGCTGGTCCGTCAGCATTACGAGATCGTGGCGCGGCAGGGCGCGGGTGATCTGCCGCCACATCGCCGGAAATTCGCCCTCAGGCACATGCCTCGCGAAATCGGGCGCAAGCAGCGGTCCCTTGTAGTCGGCCATGCGGCCGCCCATGAAGACCAGCCGTTTGAGCCCCATGAAATGCTCGATGCCGAGGGGTGCGAGCAACAACGGTTCGCCCTGTCGCGATACAACCGCAATCGCCGGCGTCGTCTCTACGCCCGCATGCGCATGCCAGGCCGAAAGCCAGTCGAAACATTGAAAGGCGGTGCCGACCGCCGTCGCCTCGAAAGCGCGCCAGACAGGTTCCGCCGCCTCGAAACTGGTATAGACCGTGATGCCAGCCGCGCGCGCCACACGTTCCGGAAAAGAGGCGGCAACGCCGCGAATGCGCCGCCGGGGCAGCATCGCGGATGCCGTATCGGTATCGTCCGTCGTCAGGCTCATGCTTCTACCTCCCGTCCGTTTTCGGCGCGACACTGTCCCGATTCAGGACAAGGTTTCGCCCCCAACCCGAACCAAGCAAGCTTCCGGCCAGCGCCGCGGGCAAACCGGTCAAAATCCGGCATGCTAGGATTGGGCGCCACATCGCCCGCATCACGCCAGGGAGCCCCCATGCCGCACGCCCTCATCCCGTTCGATATCGCCGAACACACGCCCGAGACCGGCGCTCCGCCGCCCGAACGGCTTGTGAGCGGCAATCCGGCGAACCGTACCTGGAACCTCTATGCGTCGCCGGATGGAAAATTCTTTTCCGGCATCTGGGAAAGCGAACCGGGCGCCTGGCGCATCGAATATACCGAGCACGAGTTCTGCCACATCCTTGCGGGCATCAGCTGCATCACGCCGGATGGCGGCGCGCCCGTGACGGTGAAGGCCGGCGACGCCTTCGCGATCCCGGCGGGCTTTCGCGGCGTCTGGGAGGTCGTCGAAACAACCCGGAAGCACTATGCGATTTACGAGGCCTGACCTTGCGTCAATGCACAGATTCTTGTCAGACGGGCCCAAGCCCCCTATATGCCTCGACAAGGACAAACGGGTTCGGGGGCGAACCCGCAGCGATCAAGGGGATCGACATCGCTACCAGATCGAATAACCGCCATCGCGGCGGCTCAGTGACGCGTATGCCCCAGCGGCGGTGCTGTTGATGCTGCCGGATTTTCTCTATCTGATCGGCGGCCTTGTGGTGCTGCTCGTCTGCGGCGACCTGCTTGTCAGGGGCGCCACCTCGCTGGCCACCCGCTACGGCCTCTCCCCGCTTCTGATCGCCCTCACCATCGTCGCCTTCGGCACATCCGCGCCTGAACTTCTGGTTTCGGTCCGCGCCGCCCTTGCCGGCGCACCAGGCATCGCACTCGGCAACGTCGTCGGCAGCAACATCGCCAACATTCTGCTCATTCTCGGTCTTCCAGCCTTGATCTATCCGATCGCCTGCGCCGGCCGGATCGTGCCGCACAACATGCTGATCATGATGGCGGCAAGCGTCGTGTTGATCGTCCTCTGCTTCATCGGCCCGCTGGGGTTCTGGCAAGGCGTTTTCCTGCTCGCGCTGTTGACGTCCTATCTGGTCTATTCGGGCTGGGACGCGCGCATGAACCCGCATGAACCCTCGCCGCTCGTGGCAGATGTGCCGGACGACGCCTTCGCCCAGAGCGCGTCCTATGCGCGCGAGCTGCCACACGGCGACATACCGCCGCCCTTGCAGTCGCGCCGCGTTATCGCGCTCAAAATAATCATAGGGATCGCCGGCCTGCCCCTCGGTGCCCGGCTGGTTGTCGATGGCGGCATCGACATCGCACAGGCATTCGGTGTTTCCGATGCGGTGATCGGCCTGTCTCTCATCGCGGTCGGCACGTCGCTGCCCGAACTGGCAACTTCGGTGATGGCCGTCTTCCGGCGCAACGACGAGATGGTCGTCGGCAACATCATCGGCAGCAACATCATGAACATCCTGGCCATTCTCGGCATCACGGCGCTGATCGCGCCGCTGCCGATCGGCCCGGACTTCCTGTCCTTCCACCTCTGGGTCATGCTGGGAGCCGCCGTCCTGCTGTTGCCCATGGCCATGACGGGACACAAGATCGGGCGCATTGCCGGCGCTGTCTTTCTGGTCTGCTATGG
>JAHBYM010000134.1 GCA_019635975.1 Parvibaculum sp.
GCCGCGATCATCTCGACAAGGCGCTTGATGGCGTCGCGGCGGTTTGCCTCTTGGGTGCGGAAGCGGTTTGCGGTGATGACGATGACGCCGTCCCGGGTGAGTTTCGTGCCCGCCAGGCGTTCGAGCCGCGCCTTGGTGCGCCCGTCCAGCGACGGCGAGGCGCGCATGTCGAAGCGAAGCTGCGCGGCGGTAGAGACCTTGTTGACATTCTGCCCGCCCGGACCGCCGGCGCGGATATAGGTGATGGAGATTTCGTCGTCGCCGATCGACAGCGCGTCCGTGACCGGGATCATGTGGCGTCGCCTCCGCCCACGGGAACTTCGATCCCCATCCAGACCGTGTGCGTTCGCGCCGAGCGCTCGATCTCCGAAAAACCGTAGCGCGCGTAGAAATGCAGGGCGCGTGTGTTTGCGGCGCCGCAGCCGAGATGAACGCCGCGCGCGCCTGCCTTGCCGACCGCAGCGAGGAAGCAATCGAGCAGGCGGCGGCCGACATCGCGGCCCTGCAGACGCGGCAGCAGGTTGATGTGGAGATGCGCGGGGTAGACCGCGACGATCCGCTCCGGCGTTTTGTAGGGATGGTGAATCACATAGTGGCGGCGTTCGTCGGCGCTCCATCTTTCAAGCGGTTTCGCGGCGGGATCGTCATATCGCGCCCGGAGCGCCGGCCACCATTCGGCTTCGAGCCGCGCGTCAAAGGCGCGTGTGTCGGCCGTGCCGACGATATAGCCGGCGACGCCTGCTTCGTCTTCGGCGACGAAGGCGCTTGCCGGTTCGAGCAGTGCGTAGGGCGCGGCATAGATGTGGCCGATCAGTTTCGGGTCGTCATGAAGCGCCGTCGCGTCCTGTCCGGAATCGCCCGTCTTTAATGCGATGTCGTAGAGCGCGTCGAGATCGGCGGGGTGGAAGGGGCGGATGGACGGCATGGTCGGCGCCGTCACTTCCAGATCGGCTTGCCGGTGCCGGGAAGGCCGAGGCTCGACCATTTTTTCGTTACCGCCTCAATCACCTCTTCGTCCATGCGGATCTGGCGGCCCCATTCGCGTTTCGTTTCGGGCGGCCATTTGTTGGTAGCGTCGAGGCCGATCTTGCCGCCGAGGCCGCTTTCGGGCGAGGCGAAATCGAGATAGTCGATGGGCGTGTTTTCGATCAGCGTCACATCGCGCACCGGGTCCATCCGTGTGCTGATCGCCCACATGACATCCTTCCAGTCGCGCGCGTCGATGTCGTCGTCGACCACGATCACCCATTTCGTGTACATGAACTGCCGGAGATAGGACCAGGCGCCCATCATCACGCGCTTGGCGTGACCGGGATAGGCCTTCTTCATCGAGATGACGGCGATGCGATAGGAGCAGCCTTCGGGCGGCAGCCAGAAATCGACGATCTCCGGGAATTGCTGCTGCAACAGCGGAATGAAGACTTCGTTGAGCGCTTCGCCCAGAACCGAAGGCTCGTCCGGCGGGCGCCCGGTGAAGGTCGAGAGATAGATCGGGTCTTTGCGCATCGTGATCGCGCTCACCGTGAAGACCGGGAACTTCTCGACCGAATTGTAATAGCCGGTGTGGTCGCCGTAGGGGCCTTCGTCCTCGTAGTCCTCCAGCGAGACATGGCCCTCGATGACGATTTCGGCTTCGGCCGGCACCTTCAGCGGCACGGTCTTGCAATCGACAAGTTCGACCTTCTGCCCGCGCAAGAGCCCCGCGAACTGATACTCGCTCAGCGTGTCGGGGACCGGCGTGACGGCGGCGAGGATGGTGCCGGGATCTGCGCCGATAACGCAGGCGGCCGGCAGGGGCTCGCGCTTTTCGGCTTTCCAGCGCGCGTGATGCTGCGCGCCGCCGCGATGGGCGAGCCAGCGCATGATCGTCCTGTCGCGCCCCAGCACCTGCATCCGGTAAATGCCGAGGTTGAAATCGTCTTCCTTCGTGCCCTTCGGCCCCTTGGTCACGACCAGCGGCCAGGTGATCAAGGGCGCCGGCTCGCCCGGCCAGCAGATCTGGATCGGCAGGTCGTGGAGATTGATGTCGCCGCCTTTCAGCACGACTTCCTGACATGGCGCCGAAGACAGCGTTTTCGGCTTCATCGCCATCACGGTTTTCAGGAGCGGCAGCATCTCGAAGGCTTCGCGGAAGCCGCCCGGCGGTTCGGGCTGGCGCAGGAAGGCCAGCGCCTCGCCGACTTCGCGCAGGTCTTTCGCGTGGCGGCGTTCCACGCCCCCCATCGTCACGGCCTGCGCCACGCGCTCCACGGTGCCGAAGAGATTGACCAGCACCGGCATCGGCGAGGTCCGCCCATCGGCCATCAAGGCCTGTTCGAAGAGCACCGCCGGGCCCTGCTCGGCCAGCAGGCGGGTCTGAATTTCGGTCATTTCGAGGACGGTCGAGACGGGCGCGCCGACGCGGGCCAGGTCGCCCGAGGCGTCGAGTTTCGAGAGGAATTCGCGCAACGAGGCGTAGGACATCGGTTTTCCGGGCTTTCTGGCGGTTTTCCGGGGCGGGGGCGCCGGGGCGCGCAGAATGCCGCATTCCCGCAATCCTGCCAAATTGACCCGATCCGTTAACAGGGCGCCAACCGTTCGGCGCATACGCTCAATGCCGGAAGTTCAGGCAGGAGAGCGTTGGTTGATTACGGACGGAACAGCAACCCGGCGACAGGCCCCGCGCATCTGGCGCGGCGGCGAGATCGACGCCGACCCTTTTCACCTGCCCCAGTATGCCGCCATTCCGGCTGCCGAGCTTGTGCAGCGCGCCTTCGGCTTCATCCGCTATGCGACGGTCTATGCGGATGCGGTGACGGTCAACGATTCCTCGCCCATTCTGGGTGTCTTCGAATGGTCGGAGAAGATGTCGGCCTATGAGGGCGTCGCATTGCGCGTCGTCGCGCGCGACCGGCACGGCGTCGAGAAATCGCTGCTGGTCGAGCTGACGCATGCGACCAATGCGAAACGAAACATCGTTCTCCATGCCTCGCATGACGGGCTCGACGCGCCGGCACGCTGGCGCTCATGGGGCCGTGTGCTTCGCCTGCCGCTGCTGGTCGAGGACCGCGAGGGCAATCTGCATCCGGCCGAACGCAAGCTCGGGGCGCTGCATGTCGGCGAGCCGCAGCCGCATTCGGGCGCCAATCCGCTTTCGGCGCGCCGCCCGCTCAGCTTCGGCCAGTCCGGCCAGCCGCGCAGCTGGGGCGAACGGCTCGTCGTCGGCGCGCGTCCGCCGGCCTACTGAAACTCAGCCGAACTTCGAAAAATCCGGCTGGCGCTTTTCGAAGAAGGCGCTGATCGCTTCCTTTACTTCGTCGGAACGAAGCTGGGCGCCGAAGACGCGGGCCTCGGCCTCGCGCGCCTCGCCGACCCGCGGGCGGTCATTGTCCTTCAACAGCGCCTTGGTCGCGCGCACCGCATTGGGCGCCTTGGCGGCGAGCGCCTTGGCGCGGGCGAGCGCTTCGACGGGCAACTCATTGTCCGGGAAGACATCGGCGACAAGGCCGATGGCTTCGGCTTTTTCCGCGCCGATCTTCTTGCCGGTCAGGAAAAGATCGGCCGCCTTCTGGATGCCGATCTGACGTTGCAACAGGAAGGTCGAGCCCGCTTCCGGCACAAGACCGAGATTGACGAAAGGCATCTGGAAGGTCGCGCTGGCGCCCGCATAAACGAGGTCGCAATGCAGCAGCATGGTGACGCCGACGCCGACGGCAAGCCCGTTCACCGCCGCTACGATCGGCTTTTCGGCATTGGCGAGATTTTCGAGGAAGCGCGTCACATGCGGCTTTTCCTTCGGTTGTTCGTCAACGGGCGTCGCGCCCGCCTTGGCGAAGTCGCCGAGATCGTTGCCCGCGGTGAATGAGCCACCGGAGCCGGTGTAGTAAGTGACGCGAATTTTCGGATCGGCATCCGCCGTCTCGATCGCGTCGGCCAGCACCTTGTACATCTCCGCCGTCAGCGCGTTTTTCTTGTCCGGGCGGTTGATGGTGACGATCTGGACACCGTCCTCGACGGTCACGAGCACATGATCGGTCATCGGGCGATCCTTCGATTGAACGTTGCAACTATGCCGGTAAGTTCTTTTTCGGAATTTATGGCCTCGCGCCGGGCTGCGCAAAGCCAATCCATGCAAAGCGCTGTGCGCCGAACAGGGGTCGGCTGCACGTATCTGAACAGCGATCAGCCCGGCAACACGCGCCAGACGCTGGTGTTGCGGACGTCGGTGTCTTCCAGTTCACGCGTGGTTTTGACCGCATAGGCGACCAGTTTTTCGAGACCGGATTTCGGCAGATAGGTGCGGCCCGGATCGCCGATCAGCACGGTCGCGCCCTCGCCCGCCAGCTTGCGCAGCCAGGCTTCGATGCGCGCGGCCAGCGGGCCTTCGTAGCACATGTCGCCGACAAGGATGATGTCCCAGCCGCGATTTTCGACGCCGACGAGATCATCGGTCGTCGCGGTGACAGCGACACCGTTCGTTTCGGCGTTGAGCGCGATTGCGGCGGCGGCAAAGGCGTCGATGTCGGCGGCGAGAACGGAAGCGGCGCCGGCCTTCATTGCGGCGATTGCGATGAGGCCCGAGCCCGAGCCGAAATCGAGAATGCGCCGCCTGCGGACGATTTCCGGATTGTCGAGGATGTAGCGCGCCAGCGCCTGGCCGCCGGCCCAGGCGAAAGCCCAGAAAGGCGGCGGCAGGCCCGACTTTTCGAGCTCCTCTTCCGTCATCTGCCAGATCGGCACGATCTCGCTGGCGAGATGCAACCTGATTTCGGGAATGAGCGGCGGCTCGTGGAGCGCGGTGTTCTCGCGGATGAAGCGCGCGGGATCGCTCATGCGCCGGCGGGAAGCGCCGCGAGAACCGCGCGGGCCTTCTCGCTGTCCGCCGCGATCTGCGCCTTCAGACTGTCGAGGCCGTCGAACTTCCGCTCGGGACGCAGAAATTCGATGAACGACACCGCCGCATGAGCGCCATAGATGTCGCCGGCGAAATCGAAAATATGCGCTTCCAGCAGCACATCCTTCTTGTCGAAGGTCGGGCGGCGGCCGACATTCGCGACGCCATCGTAAATGCCCTTGTGCGGCCCGTCCTCGATTTCGACCTTTACTGCATAGACGCCGAGCGCCGGCTCGACATGATCCTCGAGCGGCAGGTTGGCGGTCGGGAAGCCGATGGTGCGGCCGCGTTGATCGCCCTGCTGGATATGCGTTTCCACCGTCCACCAATGGCCGAGCAGTTTCGCGGCGCCGCGCGGATCGCCCCGCGCCAGCAACTCGCGGATGCGGGTCGAGGAATAGGCCTCGCCGCCGTCGCGCACTTCATCGACAATCGAAACGCCGAAGCCTTCCATCCCGCCCATATAGGAAAGCGTCGCCGCGTCGCCGCCGCGCGCCTTGCCGAAGCGAAAATCGTAGCCGGCCACCACATGAACGGCGCGCAGACCCTCGACCAACACGTCGAGCACGAATTCCGGCGCCAGCTTTTGCGACATGCGCGCATCGAAGGGCAGCGCCGCCAGAACATCGACGCCGAGTTTTTCGAGAAGCCGGGCCTTGGCGCGAAAAGGCGTCAGGCGGAAGAAGGGCCGGTCGGGGAAGAAGAATTGCTGCGGATGCGGCTCGAAGACGAGCACGCCGAGCGGCACGCCGAGCTCGTTCGCTATTTCCGCCGCGCGACCGATCACCTGCCGGTGGCCGAGATGCACGCCGTCGAAATTGCCGAGCGCATAGACGCCACCTTGCAGGCCGGGCGGCACGTGCTCGTAATGGCGAAGAATCTGCATCTCTGGGGGCCGGGCTCCGGGCGCATGAGGTTTGGCCAAAGGTGATGGCGGATCGGTCCCGATGCGTCAAGTGCGGGGAATGTCAGGCCGCTTGTGCACTACCAGACAAGGCGTGGCATGGCGCCGATCGCCGTCACGCCCGCCCGCTCAAGCACGGCGGCGACGCGGGGCCCTTCAGGCGCTTCCGGCACGGGCCCGCAATCGGCGGCAGCGATGCCGCCGGTTATGAAAAGCGCGTCGATCCCTGCGTCGTTGGCACCCATGATGTCGGTCATCGGACCGTCGCCCACCGCCAGAATGCGCGCATCGGCAACCGGGGCGCCTGCAATTTCCGCCAGACGATGGCGCGCGACCTCATAGATCGGGCGGTGCGGCTTGCCGAAATAGACGACCTCGCCGCCCAGCTTTTCATAGAGCGCCGCCAGCGCGCCGGCGCAATAGATGTGCTTGTCGCCGCGCTCAACGACAATGTCGGGATTGGCGCAGATCAGCGGCAGCTTGCGCGCGACAAGCCTTTCGAATTGCGCGCGGTAGTCTTCCGGTCCTTCCGTTTCGTCGTCGAAGGGGCCCGTCACCAGAACGAATTCGCCCTCCGCTTCGCCGACGCGCGCAACGCCTGTGCCCTCGTAGAGGTTCAGGTCGCGGTCGGGGCCGATGTAGTAGCAGGCCTCGCCCAACGTCTTGCTCGCCAGATAGGTGCGCGTCGCATCGCCCGAGGTCAGGATTCCATTATAGGCGTCGAGCGGGATGCCCAGGCGCTCGAACATCTGCGGCAATGCCGTCGAGGGGCGCGGCGCGTTGGAGAGCAGCAGCACATGCCCGCCCTTCGCCTGGAAATTCGACAGCGCGTCGGCGACGCCCGGATAGGCTTCGCGGCCATTGTGAAGCACGCCCCAGACATCGCAGAGCAGCGCGTCGTATTTGTCGGCGATGGCGGAGAGACCGGAAATCAGCAACGGCATATTCCTTCGGTCGAGAGTGGATGTCAGGCAGGCGCCTGCATGAAGACGATCTCGGTGACGCCGTAGCGGCGGCGGTCGAGCTCCTCGAAACCTTCGGGCG
>JAHBYM010000135.1 GCA_019635975.1 Parvibaculum sp.
GGCCAGATCGTCACGCCGGGCTTCATCGACGTTCACACGCATTACGACGGTCAGGTGACCTGGGACCCCTATCTCCAGCCCTCCACCTTTCACGGCGTCACCACGGCGGTGATGGGCAATTGCGGCGTCGGCTTCGCGCCCTGCAAGCCCGAACAGCGCGAATGGCTGCTCGGCCTCATGGAAGGTGTGGAAGATATTCCGGGTACGGCGCTTGCCGAGGGCATCAAGTGGAACTGGGAGAGCTTCGCCGAATATATGGACGCGGTTGCGGCCTCGCCGCTCGCCGTCGATGTCGGCCTGCAAATTCCGCATGCCGCCGTGCGCGCCTATGTGATGGGCGAGCGGGCGCCGGCGCTCGAACCCGCCACCGAGGCCGAAACGGAAGAAATGGCCCGCCTCGTCGTCGAGGCGCTCGAAGCCGGCGCGCTCGGCTTTTCGACCTCGCGCACGCTGAAGCATCGCGACAAGCATGGCGCCTCGACGCCGACGCTGAAGGCCGAAGCGGACGAGCTTCACGGCATTGCCCGCGCGATGGGCAAGTCGGGCAAGGGCGTCTTGCAGCTGATCGACGACTTCAAGGACACCGACGCCGAATTCGCGATGCTGCGCGGCATGGTCGAGCTTTCGGGGCGGCCGATGTCGATCACCATCGAACAGGACGACCGCTGGCCGGATGTCTGGGCGCGTGTGCTCGAAAACATCGCGGCGGCCAATGCCGACGGCCTGCCGATCAAGGGCCAGGTGCCGCCGCGCGCCACCGGGCTGTTGCTCGGCCTCACCGCCTCGCTCAATCCCTTCGTGATGCACCAGACCTTCCGCCAGATCTGGGGGGCGCCGCTCGAAACGCAATTGAAGGCGCTCCGCGATCCCGAATTCCGCGCGAAGCTTCTCGCCGAGGAACCGGAATATCCGGCCGGCGAGATCATCGAGATGATCTGCGTGGGTTACCACAAGATGTTCGCGCTGGGCGAGCGGCCGGATTACGAACCGGCGCCCGAGCAGAGCGCGAAAGCGGTTGCCGAACGAACCGGCAAGCACCCGCGCGAAATCGTTCTCGACTGGATGCTGGAGCGCGACGGCAAGGCGCTCCTTTATTTCCCGCTGATGAATTACCATTGCGGCAGCCTCGCCGATGTCGAGAAGATGCTGACGCATCCCAACACCGCCTTCGGCCTGTCGGATGGCGGCGCGCATTGCGGCATCATCTGCGATGTCAGCTTCCCGACGACGCTCTTGACGCATTGGGGCCGCGACCGCACGCGGGGCCGCAAACTGCCGCTCGAATGGCTGGTGCATGGGCTCACCGGCCGCAATGCCGATCTCGTGGGCTTGCATGATCGCGGCATCCTGGCGCCCGGCATGAAGGCCGATGTCAATGTGATCGACTTCGACCGCCTGACGCTTTATTCGCCGCATATCGTCAACGACCTGCCGGCCGGCGGCAAACGCCTGATCCAGAAGACCGACGGCTACACCGCCAGCATCGTTTCGGGCGCCGTCGCCTTCCGCAATGGCGAACCGACCGGCGCGCTGGGCGGCCGGCTGATCCGCGGCGCGCAGCCGCGTCCGGCGGGGGCGCGCATCGCGGCCGACTGAGGGACGGGACGCCGCCCTTTCCCGGCCTTTTTTGCAGCCCGGCCGCGCTTGCCCTAATTTGGTCACGGAGCGGATGGAAGAGAGAGCGCCACGCCCCTGTCAGGGGCGGCTGGCCCTCCATAGTTGTTTTCCGCGGATTTGCCGATGGACGAACCTCAAGTGCCGCCGCCTGCCCCCGAAGCCGCGCCCGAGCCTGCCGCCGCCAATCCGCGCGCTTGGCACCGCTCGGCCTTTGTGCGCCAGGCGGCTTTCTTCTTCATCGTGCTGCCGCTGGTCATCGCGGCCAATCTCGCGGTCTGGGCGGCCTTCAACCAGCCGCATCACACCGAAGCCTGGACCGGCGAAATCGTCGGCTTCTCCTACAGTCCCTATCGCCAGGGCCAGGACCCGACCCGGAACCGCCACCCTTCCGCCGCGCAGATCGAAGAGGACCTGAAGCTGCTGGCCGGCACGGTGCAGGCGATCCGCACCTACACCATGGTCTTCGGTCAGCAACGGATTCCCGAAATCGCCGCCGGGTACGGTCTGTCGGTTGCGCCGGGCGCCTGGATCGGTCCCAATCTCGAACGCAACGAGGTCGAACTCGAACGGCTCATTCAGGCCGCGCCGCGGCGCAATGTGGTGCGCGTGATGGTCGGCAACGAGGCGCTGCTGCGGCGCGACGTGACGGTAGACGAGCTGATCTCCTATATCCGCCGCGCCAAGCAGCGCATCTGGAAGCCGGTCTCGACGGCCGAGCCGCCGCATATCTGGCTCAACCATCCCGAGCTCGTGAAGGAAGTCGACTACATTGCCGTGCAGATCCTTCCCTATTGGGAGGGCATTCCGATCGACATCGCGGTCGATGCGGTGTTCGAGAGAATTGCGCTGCTGAAAGAGACCTATCCGGGCAAGCCGATCGTCGTGTCGGAAGTCGGCTGGCCGAGCCGGGGCAAGGTCATTCCGCGCCGGCCCTATGCCGGCCTCGCCGAATCGGAGCTCAACACCGAAGCCGTGCCGTCGCTGGTCAACCAGGCGACGTTCATGCGCGAGTTTCTCAACCGCGCCAAGCAGGAAGATCTCACCTACTACGTCATCGAAGCCTTTGACCAGCCTTGGAAGGCGTCGGAGGAAGGCGCGGCCGGCGCCTTCTGGGGTATCTATAATGCCGACCGGCAACCGAAATTCCCGATGGCCGGCGGCATTTCCGAGGCGCCGGAATGGCGCTTCTGGGCGTCGCTGGCGGCCGGCCTCGCGCTTCTGCCGGCCATGCTGTTCATCTTGCGCCAGAGCCATGTGCGGCCGGCGGGCGTCATCTTCTTCGCGGTGCTGACGCAGATTGCCGGTTCGGCCATCGCCTGGGCGGGGCTGTCGGTGACCGGACTCTATTTCACCTGGGTCGGTGTCACGGTCTGGAGCTTTCTCTTTTTCGCGCAAGGCCTGCTCCTCATCGTGCTGCTGACGGAGGCCATCGAATTCGTCGAGGTGATCTGGACGCGCCACGGCGAACGGCACTTCAAGCCCTTCGACGACAAGGTTGTCAGTCCGACCGCCAAGGTGTCGATCCATGTGCCGATCCACAACGAGCCGCCCGAGATGGTGAAGGAGACGCTCCGGGCACTGTCATTGATCGACTACGAGAACTACGAAGTGCTGGTGCTCGATAACAACACCACCGACCCGGAAGTCTGGCAGCCGGTACGCGACT
Source organism: Parvibaculum sp. (assembly GCA_019635975.1). GTDB lineage: Bacteria > Pseudomonadota > Alphaproteobacteria > Parvibaculales > Parvibaculaceae > Parvibaculum. The sequence goes on from JAHBYM010000135.1 coordinate 3,284, forward strand.
ATTGCGCGACGCTCGGTCCGCGCTTCCGCTTCTTCCATCTCGAAAACTGGCCGGGCTTCAAGGCCGGCGCGCTGAACTTCGGCATGGAGAAGACCGCGCCCGACGCCGAAATCATTGCCGTCATCGACAGCGACTACCAGATCGAGCCGAACTGGCTCAAAACGATGGTGCCCTATTTCGACAAGCGCGATGTCGGCTTCGTGCAGGCGCCGCAGGACTATCGCGACCGGCACGAAAGCGCCTTCAAGAACATGGCCTACTGGGAATATGCCGGCTTCTTTCATATCGGCATGGTCCAGCGCAACAATTTCAATGCCATCATCCAGCACGGCACAATGACGCTGGTGCGCAAGTCGGCGCTCGAAAAGGTCGGCGGCTGGGCCGAGTGGTGCATCTGCGAGGATGCCGAACTCGGCATCAAGCTTTATCGCGCCGGTTATGACAGCGTTTACGTCAACCATTCCTTCGGCCGCGGTCTGACGCCCGACACGCTGGCCGGTTACATCACGCAGCGTTTCCGCTGGGCTTACGGCGCGGTGCAGATCGTCAAGCATCACTGGGATGCGCTGGCGCCCTGGGCGCGGCGGAAGAACGGTCTTTCGGGTGCGCAACGCTACTACTTCCTTGCCGGATGGCTGCCGTGGTTTGCCGACGGACTGGCGCTGCTTTTCACGACGGCCAGCATCGTGCTGTCGGTCTGGGCGCTCTACCAGCCGCATATGGTCTATCTGCCGGTCGCGGCGTTTCTGATCCCGACCATCGGCAGTTTCGCCTTCAAGGTCATCCGTTCGCTGTGGCTCTATGCGGTGCGCATTCGCGATTGCTCATTCCTTGAAAGCCTCGGTGCCGGCGTCGCCGCGCTCGGCCTCACCCATACCGTCGCCAAGGCGATGCTCAACGGCATGATCACCACCAGCAAACCCTTCATCCGCACGCCGAAATGCGAGGACAAACCGCCGCTCGCCGCCGCCTTCATCCAGGTGCGGGAAGAAGTGCTGATGCTGGCGGTGCTCTGGGGACTGACGATCGCTTTCCTGCTGAGCCCGCATTTCGCCGACAGCCATTCCCGGCTCTGGGTCGCCGTGCTGCTTGTGCAGTCGGTGCCCTACGCTTCGGCGGTGCTGCTTTCGCTCATCAACGTCATGCCGTCGCTCGTCCGGCGCAAGCCGAAGGCGGAGACGGCAGGCGTGTTGTCGCCGGCGGAATGAGAGCCGTCAGAACATCGCCCGAATGCCGAAGCGCAGTGTCGTGACCTCGACGTCATCGCCCCGCCCGCGCGCGATCGAAGCGGTTTCGCCGAGCGCCCGTTCCCATACGAGATCGGCATAGGGCGCGAACCGGCGCGTGATTTCGTAGCGAAGCTGCAAGCCGGCCGCGACGCCGCTGAAGCCCGCGCCGATGCCGCGTGCCGGCACGTCCTGCGCGAAAGCATTCAACTCGACATGCGGTTCGGCGATCAGTTTCTGCGTGACCGGAATATCGAGGCTCTGTTCGAGGCGCGCCGAGAGGTCGCCCTCGGTCGAGAGAAAGGCGGTCGCATCCGTCTCGAAGAAATAGGGCGCGAGGCCGGTCACCCCCGCCGCGAGATAGGTCTCGCCGCGCGGCTCGAAATCCTGACGGACACCCAGAAGCACGTCCCAGAAGGGATGCACGTTCCAACCGTAGAGAAGCTGAAGTTCCGCCTCTTCGGGACGGCCGTCCTCGATCTTTCCTTCCGACCTGACCCAGACGCGTTCGCTGTCCCCGCCGATCCAGCCATCGACATGCCAGCGCCACTGGCCGCCGTCGCGGGCCGCGTAATCCGCTTCGACGACGATCTTGCGGAAAATTTCGGTGCCGTGATCCATCGCCACGACGTCGCCGGGTTCGGCCCGTCCGGCCCCCGGAAAGGCGAACGATCCGAGAAGCACGGCAAGAAGCATCTTTCGCATCACATGCCTCCGTGCCCTGCATGGCCGCCATGACCGTCATGCGATATGGCGAGCGGCAAGGAGGCGCCGTCCGGCGTGATACCCGTCTCGGCGGCATCCGGCGGCTCGACGATGAAGGCCGTCATCATGCCCGAGGCCATGTGATAGAGCAGATGGCAATGCAGCGGCCAGGCACCGACCTCCCGCGCCGTCAGGATGACCGAAACGGATTTTCCGGGCGGCACGATCACTGTATCCTTCAGCGGACGACGCGCGCCCGCGCCATTCTCAAGCTCGAAGAACATGCCGTGCAGGTGCATCGGATGCGCCATCATGGTCTCGTTGACGAATTCGATCCGCACGCGCTCGCCATGGCGCACGCGGATCGGCGCGGCCTCGTGAAAGCGCTTGTCGTTCAGCGTCCAGACGTAGCGCTCCATGTTTCCGGTCAGGCGCATTTCGACCGAGCGGTCCGGCGGGCGGTTATCGGAGCGCGGCGCGCGGGCGCGCAGGTCTTCATAGGCAAGGATTTTCGATCCCGCCGGAAATCCCGACGCCCAGCCGACGGGGCGTGCAGGGGCGGAAGGGCTTTCGCGCGCGGCGCCGTCGCGCTGCATCTCGTGCATGTGGTGGTCGTCATGGCCGCCTTGTTCATGCTCCATGGTGTGGCCATGCCCTTCATGGCCATGGCTTTCATGTCCGCCGTGGCCTTCGCGCCCTCCATGATCGTCGTGGATACCGCGCTGTGCCTCTTTCGCGCCGTCCATGTCGTGTCCGGCATGGCCGCCATGCGCCGCGCCCATATCGTCCATGGCGAGCAGCGCGCGCGGGCGGCGTTCCGGCATCGGGCCTTCGGCGCCTTCGTTCAGGGCGAGCGTCGCGCGCGCATAGCCCGTGCGGTCGATCGGTTCGGCCAAGATCGTGTAGGGACCCTCGCCTTTCGGTTCGACGATCACGTCATAGCGTTCGGCGACACCCATGCGGATCTCGTCCACGGAAACCGGCTCGACGTCGTTGCCGTCGGCGGCCACCACCTTCATCTTCAGGCCGGGCACCCGCACATCGAACAGCGTCATGGCCGAGCCGTTGATCAGCCGCAGGCGGACTTTCTCGCCCGGACGAAAAACGAATACCTCGTTCTCGTCCGGCGCCTTGCCGTTCACGAGGAAGCTGTACCCCGTGACGTCGGCGAGATCGGTCGGGTCCATCCGCATTTCGCCCCAGTGGAGGCGGTCGCGCAACGCCGCGCCGAAGCCCTGCTCGCGCGCGTCGCCGAACAAGTCGAGCAGGGTTCGCTTGTTGTAGTTGTAGGAGCCCGGATCGGCCTTGAGATTGCGCAGCACGCGGTCGGAGTCTTCCGGCGTGATGTCGCCGAGCAGCACCACATAGTCGCGCTCGGCCGGGAACGGCGGCGGCGAGGCGGGCTCGATCACGATGGCGCCCAGCACGCTCTGGTCCTGTGTGCCGGTATGGCTGTGATACCAGTAAGTGCCGCTCTGGCGAATATCGAAAGTGTAGGTGTAGGACGCGCCGGGCGCGATGCCCATGAAGCCGTTGAAACCGGGTGCGCCGTCCATGATGCCCGGCAGCAGAATGCCGTGCCAATGCATCGATGTCGGCTC
>JAHBYM010000136.1 GCA_019635975.1 Parvibaculum sp.
CGACGAGGTCGACTACCACACATGGGCGCTCGTCAAGGGCGTGGCGCTGGCGACGCTCTTGGGCGTCGGGACCGAACTCAGCTTCGGCAGCGAGGAGAGCGATCTCCTGCGCGCGATCCGTCAGTCGACGCAGCAGAACGTTTCGCAGGCCGGTCAGCGCCTCACCGAAAAGAATCTCAACATCCAGCCAACGATCACGGTCAGGCCCGGCTGGCCGATCCGCGTCATCGTGCAGAAGGACCTGATCCTGCGTCCCTATCGAGGATGACATCCATGCCCGACCTGAAACTCGGCAAACTGCCCGACCGCACGCCGGTCAAGATCACCTTCACCGCGCCGCCCGATCTCAACAAGGCGCTCCACGCTTATGCCGCGCTCTATCGCGAGACCTATGGCGAGGCGGAGTCGGTATCGGAGCTCATCCCCTACATGCTGCAGAGTTTTCTGGAGGCCGATCGCGGCTTTGCCAAGGCGCGGAAGGCGTTGCCGGAAGGAGAGGGCAAGGGATCTGGTATCGCTCAGCCGGGATCGGGAAGACGCGCACCTCGAACGCTGTTGCTGCCAACGGACAAGAAGGATTGAGATGTCTGTGATAGGGATGTTCACGCCCACGAAGGAGGGAGGCTGGTCCGGCACGATCCGAACCCTCACTATCGATGCGAAGCTGCGCTTCGTACCGAACGACAATCGCGACAGCGAGCGGGCACCGGCGTTCAAGCTCTATGTCGGCCGCTCCGAAGTCGGCGCCGCTTGGCGGGACCGGGGCAGTGAGAAAGAGTACCTGAGCGTCCGGCTCGATGATCCGGTACTTGCGGCGCCCGTTCACGCGGCGCTGTTTCCGGCGGAGGATGGAAGGGAGGCTCATCTCGTCTGGAGGCGAAGCTCTAGCTAATTTATATATTACGCTAATATAATGTAATTTATATATTTATGTACAAGAGAATTTGTGTTTAGCGAAAAGGTGGTGTGCGGCTTGTCGCCGTACGAGCAGGGGACTCGCTCAGCAGGCGCGACCTCGGCCAAGGCTTCTGGCGACCCAAAGCAACATTTCTTGATCTTCCGCTTCTACCCTGAAATTCGCTGAACAGTGAATATTGCTATTTTCTCGTATATACGCTATAAGTCGGTTATATGCTGTGCAGCGAAAATGGTTCAAATCGTGTTAGAGAATACCCGCAGGAACGAGCAGTACGTGCTGGAACATCTCCGGGAAGCATTTCGGGGGCTGCCGCAAGTTGAAGCATTGGAGCCGGTCGTTGAACGCCTCGACTCTGGTAGTCAGTACAGGATTGACGCCGAAATGCGCCTAGATGTTGGTGGGCGCAATATCGTCCTTCTCATCGAGGTCAAAAAATCGGTCTATCCGCGCGACGTGCGGCAAATCCTCTGGCAACTTGACCGCTATGTCCACCGTGAGAGGGTAGAATACGGCGCTCCCAGCATTCCGTTCTTGGCTGCCGAATCGATATCTCAGGGCGCGCGGGAGTTATTGCGGCACGAGAATGTCGGCTACTACGATACCGGCGGCAGCCTCTACGTACCCGCCCCCGGCGCCTACATCTTCGTGGAAAAGCCGCCGCCGAAGACCCTTGAAAAATCGGTACGCTCCCTGTTCAAGGGCAAACGCGCCCAGATAGTCCACTCGTTACTCGTCAAGCGCGGTGAATGGTTCGGGGCGACGGCGTTGGCCGAAATCGCTGAGGTTGCGCCTTCGACCGCTTCGGAAACCCTGATCTCGCTAGAGCGCTATGACTGGCTCGAATCGCGCGGGCAGGGTCCCGCCAAAGAGCGGCGCCTGATCGCCCCCACTGCTCTCCTGGACGAATGGAGCAAACAGGTGCAGGCCACCACACGGCTGCGCGGTGAACGCCGTTATTACGTACCGCGTGGTGAACCGGACACAATTATCAGGCGCATCGCTGCGGCATGCCGGGAGCATGAGGTTTCCTACGTCATCACGCGGGAAGCGGCCGCGCAGCGCTATTCTCCTTTCCTTTCAGCGCTTTCGCAGGTCGCATGCCGTATGAAGCCGGGGTCGGCGACCGAGGAAGCTCTGGCCGACCTCGGCGCACGCAGCGTCGGCGAAGGCGCAAATCTGAACGTCATAGAGACGCCGACATCGGGCGAGTTTCTGTTCAAAGAACGTGTTGATGATGCTTGGCTTGCGAGCCCGGTGCAGGTCTATCTCGACCTGTTGACGGGTGAGGGGCGGTCCCGCGAGATGGCGGCACACCTGCGCCACGAAAGGATTGGTTTCTGATGGCCAAGCCTACAACTCAGGACGGTTACAGTGCCGCCGTTACAGAAAGCTGCGAGCGAGTTCTAGTTACGCTGCTACACGGCTTGGGACCCTGGAAAAGGTCCGTCTATCTCGTCGGTGGGCTCGTTCCCCGCTACCTGATCCCGGACCGCCCGCCCGCCGCGCCCGCACACGCCGGTACCGGCGATGTCGATATTGTCGTTGCGCTGGAGATGCTAGCCGAGACCGAAGCCTACCATACCGTCGAAGAGAACCTGAAAAAGATGGGGTTCGAGCGCGGTGAGAACGATGCAGGCCAGAAAGTTTCATGGCGGTGGAAGGCTCGGATTGACGAGGACACAATCGTCATTCTTGAACTGCTGGCGGACAATCCCGAGGTGGCGGGTGGCAGGGTAAAACCACTGCCCACGGAGGGGCGGATATCGGCCCTGAACATCCCGCACGCTTCCATGGTGTTCGACCATCATCTCACCCAAGAGATTACCGCGGCCCTTCTCGGTGATGGTGGCATGGCAACCGAAACCATCCGCTTCGCGGATCTGGTGAGCTTCGCGTGCCTGAAGGCGCTGGCGCTGGACGATCGGGGTGAACGCAAGGATGCACACGATCTTGTTTACTGCATCGAGCACTGGCCCGGCGGCCCCGAGGCTGTCGCGGCGCTTTTCCGCGAAGCGCGCAAAGGTAAGCATGCCGCCGTCATTGACCGCGCGCTCGGCATCCTACGCACACGCTTCACGGACGACAAAAAGACGGAAGGTTATCTCAAGGATGGTCCGGTCGCCGTCGCGCTGTTCGAGCCTGGCGGGTTTTCAGATGCAGACCGTGAGGTACGGCTATTGCGGCAGAGAAACGTCAGTGAACTGGTCACTGAGGTTCTCGCGCATGTTGGATAGGTCAACGATGGCGCAGCTAAATTGCCATGACAGGCGCACAACGCGGCAACTTCTGCAGGCCACTCGACTGAGCTTGCGGGGGAGCCGCCCATGAGCTTCGCTTCTTGGAGAAAATGCGATTTCCAGGTGCACACGCCGCGCGATCCGAACTGGACGGGTGCGCGGCCTGTCGGTCTCGGTGAATCCATTGCGGCGACCGGCGCGAAGGCGAGTGCGCAGGACGTTGACGCGGCCCGGGCACAATGGGCGAAGGAATTCGTGGAGCAATGCGTCGCGCAGGCGCTGCAGGTGGTCGCGCTGACAGATCATCATGAGATGATCATGGTCCCTTACGTTCAGAAAGAGATCGAACAACGCCGCAAAGCCGTTCCGGACTTCGACCTCTGGCTCTTTCCCGGGATGGAGTTGACGGCGAGCGGCGGCAAGCAGTGCCTCATCATCTTCGATGCCGATCTGTCCGAGGACTGGCGCAAGCAGGCGCAAGGGAAGCTCGGGATCGCGTTTGCGGCTCTTGAGGAGAAGGGTGCCGTGGCCCCCAAGGTGACGCAGCTCGCCTGCGCCTATCCCGAGATCGCTAGGCTGCTTGACGAGGTTGAACACCTGCGCGGCCGCTACATCGTCCTGCCGAATGTTTCGCAGGGGAACAGTCATACTGTCTTGACAGACGGCAGCCACGGCGATTTTCGCCGAATGCCGTATGTCGGCGGCTATCTTGATCGCGGCCAGACCATCAATACGCTCGGCGCTAAAAACCGCACGCGGCTTTCCGGTACTGACAAGACATGGTCAACCAGAGAGATTTACCCTCTCCCGACCTCGGACAGCCGGTCAGCCGACTACAGCGCACTCGGTACGAATGACACTTGGGTCAAGCTGGCCGAGCCAACGGCGGAAGCGATCAGGCAGGCCTTTCTGGGGCATCGGTCCCGCATACGGATTGAGCCGCCCGCGATACCCTCGCTGGTCGCCGCCACCATTGAGGTAGAAGGCTCCACGATCCTGCAATCGACCTCGATCACGCTCAGTCCGGAATTCAACGCTGTCATCGGCGGGCGCGGTAGCGGCAAGAGCTCGTTCCTCGAATACCTCGCGTTTGGTCTGGGCCGAAGCTGCTACGACGCGCCACGCGAGCATTACTCCGGCACGCACCGCATGCACGATCTTATCAACGATACGCTCGTCTCCAAGGGCGGGCAGGTGTCGCTGACCGTGATTCAGGATAATGCGCCTTTCAAGATTGTCCGTGGGCCGGCCACCACCTACCAGCCTCGGATCACCTATCCCAACGGTTCGACCCAGACGATCACGGTCAAGGAGCTGCGCGCGCTGTTTCCCGCCGTCGTGTATAGCCAGGGCGAGCTCGCCGAGATTGGCAAGCAGGCGGGCCAGAAAACCCGACTCTCCGATTTGCTCCAGTTCGTCAATCCGGATTTCAAGAAGGAGGATGACCGGCTGGCCGCCGATATCGAAGCCGCAAAGGGAAGGGTCAAGGCGGCGATTCAAGCTATTGCCAAGCATTGGCTGGAGCAGTCGAAACTCCGCAACCTAACGACGACGAGGGATTCGCTTCGTCAGCGCGTCGAGGCTCTTGAGAAGACGTTGCCGACCCTGTCACCGGACGATCAGGCCAAGGTGGATCACTTTGACAAGGCAAACGACTTTGAGTCGAAGCGCTTTCAGGCATCAAAGCATGCCGACCAGATTCTGCAGGAGCTGGAGGTGAGCGCCGCCGAACTTGTCAACGAGCGCGATCTTTCAACGGACCTCAAGGGAGAGGTGGAAGCCGTTCAGCAAAGCTATCGCGACCTGTTCAAGACTTTCGGCACCGGCATAAAGCAGCTGCGGGCTGACGTTGCCAAGAGGCGCACTGTCCTGACCGGCGCCGAAACTGCTTGGGCCACGAAGTTGCAGCAGGCGCGGACCGCCCGGGATGCCGTGCTGGAAAAGCTCGGCGCCCACAAGACGGTCACCGCGCAGATCATCAAGCTCCGCGAGGAAATCACCGAGCTCACCAACCAGATCGGCGATCTCGAAGCGAGGCTCAAGGCCGAAGGTGATCCCACTGCCGCCTTGACCCGGGTTCTTGCCGGTCTCAGGATTGTCAACGATCAGCGGGCAGAACGTACCCAGGCTTGGGCGAAAGAGATCGAAAGACTGTCGAGCGGCAAGATCAAAGCAATCGTTGCTGCCGCCGGCGATACTTCGGAGATCAGAGAGGCGATCGACGCGGTTGCCGCCAAGACGGGGTCTCAGGAGGCGACGCGCATCGACCGGCTTGAAGACGCTTTTGCCAAAGATTCAGCAGCGGATATGGTGGACCGGCTGCGTACAGACTGCCTTTCGCTGCTGTACTGGCGCCAGATGGGAGCGGCTAGCGGCGAGGAGCAGCCGAAGTGCCCCGACCTCATGAAGATACTCGGCGATACCGAGCGCATTCGGTCAGCGCTGACCGACCGCATGGACACGTCGCGAGTTGAAGCCATTGCGACCGCGGTAGCCAAACCTGAAATCACCTTGTCCTATTGCGACGGCGCCCGCGAGATCTCCTTTGAGAAGGCATCCGAGGGCCAGCGCGCCGCCGCACTACTGTTCATGCTGTTGGAACAGCCGGGTGGCCCGCTGATTATCGACCAGCCCGAAGGTGATCTCGATAACAAGATAATCGCCGACCTTACAGACAAGCTTCATACCGCCAAACAGAACCGCCAACTCATCTTCGCGAGTCATCACGCGAATATCGTTGTGAACGGCTCTTCCGAACTGGTCGGGTATTTGGACGTCAAGGACAGCGGTAAGCGGCAGTTCGAATGCGCAGGCGCGATCGATGAGCCGACAATCTGCAAGGTGATCACGTCGACGATGGAAGGCGGTGAGAAGGCCTTTAAGGACCGTCAGGACAAGTACGGTTATTGAGATTCCCGGTCGTTTGTGGGTATCTACAGGCAGACGACTCTCCTTTAAGGAGCAGGCCAACTAGTACTCTGCGTCGCAGCTAGGCGTGATCACGCCGCAATACGTGGAATTTCGTTTTCTGAGAGCCGCAAGAATCGTCTGTTGTGGGCCCCCGCAACCATCTCAAATTGCGACGCCAAGTCGCACAGGTCGGCCGCCCCAACTGGGCGACCTTTCTGTCTCGGCAAGTTCAGATTTGAGCCGGTGCCCAGTGACCAAGATACTGGAGACCTAGCCGCGTGTGAGGGCTTAACGCAGCGTTTGATGAGGGACACTACGCTAATGGGGGGCGAGGGTTGAGCTGCTCTTGTTCCAGCGCCTGCCCATCACTTGATTTGAGCCATCGGGCAAGAGATCCAATCTCTCCACCATGACCAGCCAACTGCGCCAAGCCGGCCCGTGACTTAAGCGGCGTTCCCCATTTCACTGCCAGTTCCGGTGCCATATCGTGCAATCGAAGAGGGACACCGCAAGCGTCACCTAGGTGCTTGGCAATTCGCAACCCGCCTGTATCAATGTCCCCCCAATGAAACAATGGAGCGGGCTGAGCCATCCGTACCATATGTACGATGCCCGCGAGAACATCGCGCGCCGGAAATCCATCGCTCAGCAACGCAAGATACCGGCCCTCGACCTCCATGCAGTATCGCCAGAAACTCGTCGGGTTCTCGATGATGATCGTGTAGTCGACCGGCGAATGCAG
>JAHBYM010000137.1 GCA_019635975.1 Parvibaculum sp.
GAGGACGGCGTCATCCTCGATCTCGATTACTGGGTGCTGATGCCGCGGCGCTAACCTTCTCCCGGATAGATATAGGCCAGCGTCGCCAGCGCGATGGCGACCAGTTTTTCCGCGCCGTCCGCCTCGCAGTAAACCCGCGTCTCGGCGACACATTGCCGGCGTCCGGCCTTCACCACCTCGCCGCGCGCGATGGCGCGGCTGCCGATGGCGGGGCGGAGCAGGTTGACCTTGAATTCGGCGGTCACAAGGCTCGCCGCACCTTCCGGCAGCATGGTCGAGGCGGCACAGCCGCTCGCATTGTCGGCGAGATAGCCGATGACGCCGCCATGAATGAAGCCGTTGTTCTGGGTGAGGTCCGGCCGGTTCTCGACAATCAGCTCGGCGCGGCCGCGCGTCACCCGCCCGACCTTCGCCCCCACCAGCATCGAAAAGGGCTGTGCGGTCAGCACGCGGCTCACGCGCGCTTCGGGGCTTTCGCCATGGGGCAATGCGGCAACACTCATCGGGGGAACTCCGGCGGTATTTACAAGGTCTTCAGCATGCCCGGTTTCCGTTGCGAAAGCTTCGCGATTGGGCGCAATGGCATTTGCGCAAGCGGGACGTTGCGGCGGTTTTCGGCATTTGCCTTGAGCCGTCCGGCGCGATAAACAACAGACTCAATGGGGCTTCCCCCGCCCGCCCGGCCCATGTTCCTTGGGAAAATTCGAATGGCTGACCCGCGACAGGCCGCAAGGCCGCTTTCCCCGCATCTGCAGATTTATCGTCTGACCGTCACCATGGTCATGTCGATCGTCCATCGCATCACCGGCGCGGGGCTTTATGCAGGCACGCTGCTGCTCGCCTGGTGGCTGGTGGCGGTGGCGAGCGGGCCGGACGCCTATGCGGTCTTCGAGGGTTTCATCGGCTCGTGGTTCGGCCGCCTCGTGCTCTTCGGCTACACCTGGGCGCTGATCCACCACATGCTGGGCGGCATCCGCCACTTCATCTGGGATTTCGGCAAGGGCTTCGAGCTGCGCGCGGCCGACCTGATGGCCTGGGGCACGGTCATCGGCTCTGTCGTGCTGACCGTTCTGGTCTGGATCGCGGGCTACAGCATGATGGGAGCGCTCTGATGGCCGATATGCGCACACCCTTGAGCCGCGTCATCGGCCTCGGCTCGGCCAAATCCGGCGCCCATCATTTCTGGCTGCAGCGCGTGACGGCGGCGGCCAATGTGCCGCTGGCGCTCTTTCTCATCGCCTCGCTGGTCGCGCTGTCGGGCGCCGACTATCTGACGGTGAGGGCGTATCTCGCGCATCCGCTGGCCGTCATTGCGCTTCTGGCGCTGATCCTTTCCGGCGTCTGGCACATGCGTCTCGGCATGCAGGTCATCATCGAGGATTATGTGATCGCCGAGGGCCTGAAAACACTGTCGCTGCTGCTCAACATCTTCTTCTCGGCCGCCATCGGCATCGCCTGCATCTATGCGGCGCTGAAAATCGGCTTCGGTTCCTGATCTCCTGAAAGCGTCGAAAGTATCTTCCATGACGGCGAGCTACACATTCATCGATCACACATTCGACGTCGTTGTCGTCGGCGCCGGCGGCGCGGGGCTGCGCGCCACGCTCGGCTGCGTCGAAAAGGGATTGCGCACCGCCAACATCACCAAGGTCTTCCCGACGCGCAGCCACACGGTCGCGGCGCAGGGCGGCATATCGGCCTCGCTCGGCAATATGGGCCCGGACGACTGGCGCTGGCACATGTACGACACGGTCAAGGGCTCGGACTGGCTCGGCGACCAGGACGCGATCGAATATCTCTGCCGCCAGGCGCCCGAAGCCGTTTACGAGCTCGAGCATTTCGGCGTGCCCTTCAGCCGCACCGAGGAAGGCAAGATCTATCAGCGCCCCTTCGGCGGCATGACCACGAATTTCGGCGAAGGCATCGCCCAGCGCACCTGCGCGGCGGCCGACCGCACCGGCCATGCGATGCTGCACACGCTGTATGGCCAGTCGGTGCGCCACAAGGCGCAATTCTATATCGAGTATTTCGCCATCGACCTCATCATGGATCAAGATGGTGCCTGCCGCGGCGTTGTCGCGCTCGACATGGCGACGGGCGAGGTTCACCGCTTCCGCGCCTCGCTGGTCATTCTCGCAACCGGCGGCTACGGCCGCGCTTACTTCTCGGCGACTTCCGCCCACACCTGCACCGGCGACGGCAATGCGATGGTTCTGCGCGCCGGCTTGCCGCTTCAGGATATGGAATTCGTGCAGTTCCATCCGACCGGCATTTACGGCGCCGGCTGCCTCATCACCGAAGGCGCGCGCGGCGAGGGCGGCTACCTCACCAATTCCGAAGGCGAGCGCTTCATGGAGCGTTATGCGCCGTCGGCGAAAGACCTTGCCTCGCGCGATGTCGTTTCGCGCTCGATGACGGTCGAAATCCGCGAAGGCCGCGGCGTCGGTCCGCAGAAGGATCACATCTTCCTGCATCTCGACCATCTCGATCCGGCGATCCTGGCCGAGCGCCTGCCGGGCATTTCGGAATCGGCGCATATCTTCGCCGGTGTCGACGTCACGAAGGAGCCGATCCCGGTGCTGCCGACCGTGCATTACAACATGGGCGGCATCCCGACCAATTTCCATGGCGAGGTGCTGACGCTGAAAAACGGCAACCCCGACACGGTGGTGCCGGGCCTGATGGCGATCGGCGAGGCGGCCTGCGTCTCGGTGCATGGCGCCAACCGCCTCGGCTCCAATTCGCTGATCGATCTCGTGGTCTTCGGCCGCGCCGCGGGGCTTCGCGCCGCCGAACTGGTCCAGCCGGGCGCCCGCCAGCCCGAGCTTGCGAAAGGCGCCGGCGACAATGCGCTCGCCCGTCTCGACCGTTTCCGCAATGCCAGCGGTTCGACGCCGACCGCCGAACTGCGTCTCACCATGCAGCGCGCCATGCAGGAAGATGTCGCCGTCTTCCGCACCGGCGAAACCCTGCGCTCGGGCCAGAAGCGCGTCGCCGACGTGCACGCCGCGATGCCGGACCTCAAGGTCTCCGACCGCTCGCTGATCTGGAATTCCGATCTCATCGAGACGCTCGAATTCGACAATCTCATCGTGCAGGCGATCGCCACCGTCGAAGGCGCGGTCAACCGCCAGGAAAGCCGCGGCGCGCACGCCCGCGAGGATTTCCCGGAGCGCGACGACGAAAACTGGATGAAGCACACGCTTTGCTGGGTGGACACAAACGGCAAGCCCGCCATCGACTACCGCCCGGTGCATGCCTACACGCTTTCAACCGACATCGAATACATCAAGCCGAAGGCGCGCGTTTACTAAAGGGCGTCACAGGGTCAGGTCATGGTTCAGCTCACACTGCCGAAAAATTCCACGGTCACCGAAGGCGAGACCTTCAAGGCCGCGCCGGACGCCAGGAACGTCAAGCGCTTCCGCGTCTATCGCTGGTCGCCGGACGACACGGCCAATCCGCGCATCGACACCTATGAAGTCGATCTCGACCAATGCGGGCCGATGGTTCTCGACGCGCTGATCAAGATCAAGAACGAGACCGACCAGACGCTGACCTTCCGCCGCTCCTGCCGCGAGGGCATTTGCGGTTCCTGCGCCATGAATATCGACGGCGAAAACACGCTGGCCTGCACCAAGGGCATCGGCGAGGTGAAGGGCGACGTCAGGATCTATCCCTTGCCGCACATGCCGGTGATCAAGGACCTGGTGCCCGACCTCACCAATTTCTACGCGCAGCACGCCTTCATCGAACCCTGGCTGCAGACGAAATCGGCCGAGCCCGAAAAGGAATGGCGCCAGAGCCACGCCGACCGCGAAAAGCTCGACGGGCTTTACGAGTGCATTCTCTGCGCCTGCTGCTCGACCTCATGCCCGTCCTACTGGTGGAACGGCGACCGCTATCTCGGCCCCGCCGCGCTCCTGCAGGCCTATCGCTGGCTGATCGACAGCCGCGACGAAGCGACCGGCGAACGTCTCGACGATCTCGAAGACCCGTTCCGCCTCTATCGCTGCCACACGATCATGAATTGCGCCAAGGCCTGCCCCAAAGGCCTCAACCCCGCCAAAGCCATCGCCGAGATCAAGAAGATGATGGTCGAGCGGCAGTCTTGAAAAAAGAATGTCTTTGCCGGGCTTGACCCGGCAATCCAGTAGCCGCGACTTGTCCTCCGAAGCTGCGAAGCAGCGTAGGGGGAAGCGGCGTCTCTCTTCGCAAAATCAAAGGCCGCCCCACCGGGCGGCCTTTTCGTTTGCCGCTGCGCTCACCAAAACCAGAAGTGTCACCCCGGCGAAAGCCGGGGCCCATGGGCCTCACCGCTTGTTGCGATCTCAGATGGATCCCGGCTTCCGCCGGGGTGACAATTGAGGGTGAAGTTCACTCCGCCACATAAACCGCATCGGGCTTGCCGAGCTCATGCGCGAACAACAGCGCCTTTGTCAGGCTCGCGAAATCCTTCACCGCGCAATCGCTGTTCTCGACCGTCACGCCGAAATCCGAAAGCCGGGCGCCTCTCTCCCCGGCCAGCGAAACGAAGTCCGGGCAGACCATGCCCCAGCGCTTCCAGTTGTTGCCGTCGCGTTCGAGCAGCGCATAGAGATTGCCGTCGGCCGGATCGCCGTCCGCCTCGCGCGCCATCACCGCATAAAGGCCGGGCGCGACTTCCTTCATCAGCCCGGTGAAAGGCTTGCCGTGATCGTTCACCACCATCGTGTAGCGCTCGCCGTCGCGCGACACATGGACGATGCCGGGCTTCGCGTCCGTCCGCGCGCCGCTCTCGTCGAGTTCGTGCAGCGTGAAGCGCGCATCGTCCGCTACCGGATAATCGGCATCGGCGGGCGCAATCAGATCGCCTGTCGAAATGAAGCAGCCGCCGAGCAGCAGCGTTGCGGCAAGCGCGGCGGCGAAACGGAAATGGCGATGCATGGCGGCGTCCTCTCATGGCGGTGGGTCACCATCATAGAGGAAGGGCGCGGCGGCGGCAGGCGGGGCCCCAAAGAAAAACCCGGCCCCTGCGAGTGGCGGGCCGGGTTTTGGGAGGGCCAGGATATGCCGGGGCGCTCGCGACGCAGCCGGGGCCTGGGACCCGAAATTCCGGCGCGTTCATCCGGCGCCGTCTTGAGAAAAGCCTAAGCCCCGGGGTCTGAATACGAGGTGAACGTGCAGGCGGTTGTGGCGCCTTGCCTTTCGTTCACGCGGGCAAAATCGGCGGAAATCCGGTCCTCCGCATCCGGAGGGTTCACCCTTCCTTCACCATGACTTCACGGATCGAAATTTCCGGCGGCGTTTCGGCGAGCGCGCGGGCGGCTTCCATGAATTCATGGCAATAGGTTTGCGCGAAATGGAAGTCGACCGCCGCGCGGTCCTTCCACTCCTCGTAGAAGAAAAACCGCCCCGGCTCCATCTGGTCCTCGTAATAGCCGTAAGCGACGTTGCCGGCTTCGGCGCGCGAGAGCGTCACCTGGCGCTCGGCGACGGGCCGGAAGGCGGTGCGGTTTTGATCGGCGATTTTCGCCGTGCCGGTAATGACGATCATCGGAGGTCCTCCATTGTCCGCACAGTCTAGCGCGGCCGAGGCCGGCCCGCGCCACCAAGGGGGGATAGATGGCGCGGGCCGCGGCATCAGATCTTGAGGGATGCTGACGCCGGAGAAGAAAGCGGGAGGAGGAACCGCTATCCATCGAACGGGCGGGGACAAGTTTTTCCGTCGAATTTTCTCCGATCCGGTCTCGAAACTTGTCCCCGGTCGCTTGTCCCCGCGTCTTGCGCGCCGCGCGAATCGTCTGGCGTGCGCGGCGGGCTTGCCGAAAGCGGGGACAAGTATTTTCAGGGGTGGGGATAAGCGGTGTTTGTGACAGATTTTTGACAGTTCGATGACAGAGCGTGCCGAAGTGCGTTCGCCCCTTGACATTTGTCTTCCATTTCGATATTTATCGAAATATGGAAATGGAAGCCGCCATATCGGCCTTGTCGGCCCTTGCTCAGGAAACCCGTCTCGCGATTTTCCGCGCCCTGGTGCGCGCCCATGCCGTCGAGGACGGCAAGGGCGGGCTCGCGGCCGGCGAAATGGCTGAAGCGCTCTCCGTGCCGCCGGCCACTTTGTCCTTTCATCTCAAGGAGTTGGCTCATGCCGGTCTGGTCACCTCGCGGCGCGAGGGACGCTCGATCGTCTACAAGGCCGATCTCGATGCGATGCTCGGACTGACAGGCTTCCTGCTCGACGATTGCTGCCAGGGCGCCTGCGGGACTTTATCCCCCTGCGCCGCGGCGCCCGTAAAATCCGCTCAAAAGGAGTGCGTCTGATGAAGCGTCTGCATGTGAGCTTCGGGGTCGAAGACCTCGAAAAATCCGTCACTTTCTACTCCACCCTGTTCGGCGCCGAGCCTTCGGTGCGCCGCGAGGGCTATGCGAAATGGATGCTGGAAGACCCGCGCGTCAATTTCGTCGTCGAAACGCTTTCGGGCGAAAAGGGTTTTGCCCATGCCGGCATCCAGGTCGATGCGCCGGACGAACTCGAACCGATCTTCAGCAGGCTGAAGGAAGCCGAAGCGCCCTACCTTCCCGAAGGCGTCACAACCTGCTGCTATGCCAAATCCGAAAAGAGCTGGACGACCGATCCCGATGGCGTGCGCTGGGAGGCGTTCTACACGCTGCACCAGATGGAAGAATTCGGCACCGGCCCGGA
>JAHBYM010000138.1 GCA_019635975.1 Parvibaculum sp.
CCACCATCAAGACGGCGGCCGTGGCTGCGGTCGCGGCATCGCTGATGCTCGGCACCGCCGCGCACAGCCAGGCGATTGACCCGGCACTTGGCGACTACAAGCCGGTGTCCGGCGTTTCGGGCACCCTGAAGTCGATCGGTTCGGACTCGCTCAACAACCTGATGACGCTGTGGGCCGAAGGCTACAACGCCATGTACCCGAACGTGAAGATCGAGATCGAAGGCAAGGGCTCGAGCACCGCGCCGGTCGCGCTGATCGCCGGTACCGCGCAATTGGGCCCGATGTCGCGCCCGATGAAGTCGGCCGAAATCGAGGAGTTCGAAAAGAAGTACGGCTACAAGCCGCTCCCGATCCGCGGCGCCATCGACGCGCTCGCCGTCTATGTCCACAAGGACAACCCGATCGAATGCCTGTCGATGCAGCAGGTCGACGCGATCTTCTCGAAGACGCGCAACGGCGGCTACGACAAGAACATCGTCACCTGGGGCGATGTCGGCATGACCGGCGAATGGGCCTCGCGCCCGATCTCGCTCTACGGCCGCAACTCGGCTTCGGGCACCTATGGCTACTTCAAGGAAGTCGCGCTCTTCAACGGCGACTACAAGGATGAAGTGAAAGAGCAGCCGGGCTCCTCGACCGTCGTTCAGGGCGTCGCCTCCGACCTGCCCGGCATCGGCTATTCGGGCGTCGGCTACAAGACCGCCGACGTGCGCTCGGTGCCGCTGAAGGCGACCGCCGATGGCTCCTGCTACGATGCCGTGTCGGAATACGCCGCTTCCGGCGACTACCCGCTGGCGCGTTTCCTCTACATCTATGTCAACAAGAACCCGAACGAGGCGCTCGAGCCGCTGCGCGGCGAGTTCATCCGCTTCGTTTACTCCAAGCAGGGTCAGGAAGCGGTCGTGAAGGACGGCTACTTCCCGCTGACCAAGTTCGTGGCCGACGAAGATCTCAAGGCCTTCGGCCTCTGAGTCACAATACCGGCACCGGGGATAAGGCAACTTATCCCCGGTCCTCCCTTCCATGCGATACTTGCAGGTGTCTCCGCGCCGTCCGAACAAGCGGACCGAGGACACACAAATTCCAGTTCAGGGGCTGAGCGACAATGAGCGACCCGGCGGCGACCCAAAGCGATGCCAAATCCTTTCTGGCCCACCGCCGCAAGAAGGAAACCAGCGCCGCGGTTCTGATTGGCGACAAGGTCGCCAACTGGGTGATCACCGTTGGTGGCCTGCTTGTCATCTTCGCGGTGATCGGCATTCTGGTGTTTCTGGTCCGCGTCGTCATGCCGCTCGCCGGCTCGGGCGAGATCGCACCGCCCATTGCCTACAAGCTCGACGCCAAACCAGCGGTCTGGCTCAATGCCGACGAATACAGCACCATCGGTGCGCGCATTGCGGCCGACGGCCAGATCAGTGCTTTCCATGTGCCGACAGGCCGACAGATCTCCGTGCCCGACTTCGATTTCGACGGCGCCGCTGCGACCGCCGTTGGTGGCGTCCTGCGCCGCGATCAGATTGCTTTCGGTTTTGCCGACGGCACCGTCCGCTTCGCCGATTTCGGCTTCGAATTCTCGGTCGTCGTACCGCGCAACATGCCGCGCGGACTGCAGCGTCTTGACGAAACCTCGCAGCTCGCCTCCGACGGTGCCGTCTTTACCGAATTGCCGCGCGACCAGTTCCGCCGCGTCGCACTCGTAAGCCGGCTCCACGAGCCGCAACAAATTTCGGAAAAGGCGATTGTCGCGCTTGACTATCGGGTTGGCGGCACGGTCGAACGCCCGACACGATCCTTCGTGACCTTCGATGCCGAAGGTGTTGGCCGGTTGAGCCGCGCTGAAACGCAGCGCAACCTGCTGACCGGCGCCGAACAAACACGGATCAGCACATCGACGTTGCCGCAACTGCCCGCCGGCGTCGAAGTCAATTCCGTCGTGATGACCAGTTCCGCCGACGCCGTTTATGTCGCCGGCGGCGACGGCAACATGTACCGCTTCGACACGCGCAATTTCGCCGCCCCTGTTCTCGCCGAGACGCGCCGCATCTTCGACAGCGGCATCGAGGTAACGCGCATGGCATTTCTCACCGGCGAACAGGCGCTGGTTGTCGGCGGCTCGAACGGGGCCGTCGACGTGTTCTTCCGGCTGCAGCAGGAAGGCGCCCGCACCGCCGACGGCTATGCGATGGAACGCGCGCGCGTTCACGAACCCAATCCGGCCGCGATTGTCGACCTCGCTGTCAGTCCGCGTTCCAAGGCACTGGTCACGCAGGACGAGGCCGGCAACATCTGGGTCCGTCATTCGACCAGCGACCAGGTTCTTGCGCGCTTCGAAAGGACCGGCAATCCGGCAACAGCGTCGATTTCAATGATGATGGCGCGCGTCGACGGGGCACTTGTTGTCTCGAACGACGGTACGGTCGACTATTTCCGCTTCAAGTTTCCGCACTACGAGACGACGTTGAAAACGATCTTCGGCAAGATCTGGTACGAAGGCTATTCGGAGCCGACCTATACTTGGCAGTCCTCGTCGGGAACCGACGTGTTCGAACCGAAATTCTCGCTGATACCGCTGATCTTCGGCACGATGAAGGCGACCGTTTATGCGTTGCTCTTCGCCGTACCGATTGCCCTGATGGGGGCGATCTATACCTCCGAATTCGTTCACCGGCGCGTTCGCGCCACCGTCAAGCCGGTGATGGAAATGATGGAGTCGCTGCCGACCGTGGTGCTTGGCTTCGTCGCAGCGCTGATTCTGGCGCCCATCGTCGAAACCTGGATTGGCGCGGTGTTGCTCGCTTTCATCGCGCTGCCGCTCGGATTGATGCTCGGCGCCTTCACCTGGCAGTCGTTGCCGGTCAATGTTGCACTCAGGCTCGACGGCATTCCGAAATTCGTTCTGATGTTCGCAGTCATTCTGCTGACCGGATACTTCGCCTACAAGGCCGGACCCGTCTTCGAGACGGTCCTGTTTGCCGGCGACTTCAAGGCCTGGGTCAATGGCGATTTCGGCACCGGCTTTCCGATGCTCTTCATCGTCCTGCTGCCGCTTTCCTTCATGTTCGTGACCTGGGCGTTCAATCGCGCCGTCGGCCACAAATATCGCGAACGCGAACGCGAACTCGACCGCGCCGCCGCCGGACGTCTCGACTTCATGCGCTGGGGCCTGCTGATCGCGGCCGCGACGGTGACCAGCCTGATCGTCGCCTCCCTGCTTTCCGCAACGGGTTTCGACCTGCGTGGCGGCGTGTTCGACACCTATGTGCAGCGAAACGCGCTGGTCGTCGGCTTCGTGATGGGCTTTGCGGTGATCCCCAACATCTACACGCTTGCCGAGGACGCGATGAATTCTGTGCCATCGCATCTGAGGGCCGCGAGCCTCGCCACCGGCGCGACGCCCTGGCAGACGGCCATGTGGGTGGTCATCCCGACGGCAATGTCCGGCATTTTCGCCGCCGTGATGATCGGCATGGGCCGCGCGGTCGGCGAAACCATGATCGTCGTGATGGCGGCGGGCAACACGCCGGTTCTCGACTGGAACATCTTCAACGGGCTGCGCACGCTCTCTGCCAATATCGCGGTCGAACTGCCCGAGGCGGTCGTCAACGGTTCGCTCTATCGCATGTTGTTCCTCGCGGCATTGACGTTGTTCGTGATGACTTTCGTCATCAATACGGTTGCCGAAATTATCCGCCAGCGCTTCCGCAAGCGCGCCTTCCAGCTCTGACAGCCAAAGCTTCGGGACCGAACAGATGAGCATTGCGACCATGGGAAAAGACAAGGCGGAAGCGCAGGCGGCAACGAAGGGCCGGGCGGTACGCAAATACACCGCCGACATTTCGGCCGTCGGCGAGCCCTGGCTTTGGGCACTGGGGGGCGCGCTGGCCATCGGCATCATCCTGATTGCCGGTTTCCTGTTCATGATCTTCTGGAACGGCGTCGCGACCTTCTGGCCGCAGCCGATCCATGTCGTGACGCTCGCGAACGGCCAGATGGTGGCCGGTGAGCCGACCCGCGAAAGCACCTATCGGGTCGGGCCGGAATTGCTGGCAAGCTTGTCGCCGGAAGCGCGCGCCGAGGTCGAAGGCAATGGCGGCTATGCCGATCGCGTCCTCTACCGGACCGGTAATTACGATCTCTACAACGAGGATTTCCGCTGGGTCAGCCGGTTCGATGTCGCGTCGGTCGAAGCGCCATCGGGTTTTTACCTGTTCGAGCGGCAGGAATGGGGCCGCTTCGTCGGCAAGATCGCGGGGCTGACGCTGGACGAGGACCGGAAGGACATTTCATCGCTTTCCTACGATGAAATCCGGCGCCATCAGGCCGAAGCCCGCAAGCGCTGGGATGCGATCCGCTACATCGAAAAATCCGAGATCGGCCGGGTCAACCATTACATCGAGCAGGAGCGGTTGAAACTGCGCAAGGCGGAACTGCGCTACGGTGTCGACTCGCCGCTCTATGCCAGCGCGGCGGCCGAAGCCGAGCCGAGAATTGCCGAGCTGCAGCGTGAATTCGCGGCGCTGGCCGATCGCGCCGCAACGCTGAAGGCCGAAGACGCGCGCTACCGCATCATGCTTGAGGAAATCGGCGGCCGGACCAAGGAAACGAACCTGTCGCAGATCGTCCGGCTCTATCCGGCCAACGATGTGTCGGGCCCGCAGAAAATCGGCATCTATCTTTCGCGCTGGGGCGAGTTCCTGGGCAGCGAACCGCGCGAGGCCAACACCGAGGGCGGCGTGCTGCCGGCGATTTTCGGCACGGTGGTGATGACGTTGATCATGGTCGTGATCGTCGCGCCCTTCGGCGTCATCACGGCGCTCTATCTGCGCGAATATGCAACGCAGGGAAAGCTGGTCGCGGCCGTGCGTATCGCCGTCAACAATCTCGCCGGCGTGCCGTCGATCGTTTACGGCGTCTTCGGCGTCGGCTTTTTCGCCTACACGATGGGCGCCTCGATCGACCAGCTGTTCTATCCCGAACGACTGCCGAGCCCGACCTTCGGCACCGGCGGCATCTTGTGGGCGGCGCTGACGCTGGCGCTGTTGACGGTGCCGGTGGTGATCGTGGCCTCGGAAGAAGCCCTGGCCGCCGTGCCGCGCTCGATGCGCGAAGGCTCGCTCGCCTGTGGCGCCTCGAAATGGCAGACCATCCGTTATGTCGTTCTGCCGCGGGCCCTGCCCGGCGTAATGACCGGCCTGATCCTTGCCATGGCGCGCGGCGCCGGCGAAGTGGCGCCGCTGATGCTGATCGGCGTCGTGAAGCTTGCGCCCGAACTGCCGATCGACGCTTTCGCGCCCTTCATCCATCTCGAGCGCAGCTTCATGCATCTCGGTTTCCACATCTTCGACGTCGGCTTCCAGTCGCGCAATTCCGAAGCCGGAAAGCCGATGGTCTTCGTGACCACGCTGCTGCTGCTCTTCCTGATCGTCGCCATGAACTCCTCGGCCATTTACATTCGCAACCGGCTGAAGCGGAAGTTTGCCGTCGGTCAGTTCTGATCCTGAAATCGGAGTACGTCCCATGAATGCCGTTCTTGCCCGGAAAAAAGACCAGGCGCCGCAATTCGAACCGACCGCCTATCACATCGTCGAAACGCCCGAAGGCGCCGCGCTCGACATCCAGAAGTTCAATCTCTGGTACGGCGAGGCGCAGGCCCTGTTCGACATCGACATGAAAATCCAGAAGGGCGCGGTGACGGCGCTGATCGGCCCGTCCGGTTGCGGCAAGTCGACCCTGTTGCGTTGTCTGAACCGCATGAACGATCTGGTCGACGATCTGACGATCACCGGCAAGATCATGGTCGGCGGCGAGGACATCTATCGCACCGGCATCGACGTGATTGCGCTTCGCAAGCGCATGGGCATGGTGTTCCAGAAGCCCAATCCCTTCGCCATGTCGATCTACGACAATGTGGTCTATCCCCTGCGTGTCGACGGCGTGACCAACCGCAAGGTGCTGGACGAGACCTGCGAGCGCGCCTTGAAGGGCTCGGCGCTGTGGGACGAGGCCAAGGACCGGTTGAAGGAAAGCGCGCTCGGCCTTTCGGGCGGTCAGCAGCAGCGTCTTTGCATCGCCCGCGCCATTGCCTCGGATCCGGAAGTTCTGCTGATGGACGAGCCCTGTTCGGCGCTCGATCCGATCGCGACCGCCAAGATCGAGGAACTGATCGACGAGCTGAAAGGGCACTACACGATTGTGATCGTGACCCACAACATGCAGCAGGCGGCGCGCGTGTCGCAGAACACCGCCTTCATGTATCTGGGCCGCCTGATCGAGTACGGAAATACCGAAACGATCTTCCAGAACCCGAAGCAGAAGCGGACCAGCGACTATGTGACCGGCCGCTTCGGCTGATCGGCGACACGAAACGACGGAAAATTTTCGGGCGCATCCGGACGGAAGCGGCCCGAGGCACAAGGAGAGCGGCACGTGACCGAACATACGCTGAAGGCATTCGAAGAAGAGCTGCACGCGCTTTCCGTCAGCATCGCCCAGATGGGCGGGTTGACGGAGGCCCAGCTCGGCACGGCACTTGACGCCATCGTCCGGCGCGACACGCAGCTCGCCGAGCGCGCCATCGCCAGCGACGCGGCCATCGACGATCTCGAACACAAGATCGAGGCGGCGACCGTGCGTTTGATCGCGCTGCACCAGCCGATGGCCGTCGAT
>JAHBYM010000139.1 GCA_019635975.1 Parvibaculum sp.
CGCCGGCATGACCATGAAGAAGATCATGATCAGGCCGTGCGCCGTCACCAGCATGTTGAAGAGATTGTAGTCGCCGCCCAGAACCTGGTCGCCCGGAAGCTGCAGTTCCATGCGCATGACGACCGACATGGCGCCGCCGATGACCCCCGCGATGATCGCGAAGATCAGGTACATCGTGCCGATGTCCTTGTGGTTCGTCGAATAGACGTAACGCTTCCAACCCGTGGGGTGGTCGGCGTGATCGGCGTGCGCACCCGCAGCTTGCCCTGCCATCTCTGTAACCCTTCGTTCTTCCGGTTTTACGCTCTTGCCTTACCGTGGTGGAAACGCGTTCAGCGCGCTTCCGCCGGGCGGGCTTCAGCCAGTTTCAGTTTTCCGTCGCCGCCGAGCGACGCCTGCTCCTGCGCGACCCATTCTTCGAATTCTTCCTTCGTCACAACCTTGACGCTGATCGGCATGAAGGCATGCCGTGTGCCGCACAGTTCCGAGCACTGGCCATAGAACATGCCGGTACGGTCGGCGCGGAACCAGGTTTCGTTGAGGCGGCCCGGGATGGCGTCGATCTTGACGCCGAAGGACGGCACGGCGAAAGCGTGGATCACGTCGGCCGCCGTGACGATGACGCGCACCGTCGTGTCGACCGGCACCACCATGTCGTAGTCGGCCGCGAGCAGGCGCGGCTGACCCGGCTGCAGCTGATCGTCGGGGATCATGTTCGAGATGATCGAGATGTCGCCGTGGTCGGGATATTCGTAACCCCAGTACCACTGATAGCCGACCGCCTTCACCGTCAATTCCGCTTCCGGAATCACGACCTGCTTGTAGAGCAGACGGAAGGACGGAATGGCGATGACGACGAGGATCATCACCGGGATCACCGTCCATGCGACCTCAAGCAGCGTGTTGTGCGTGGTCTTGGAGGGGTTCGGATTGGCCTTGCGGTTGAACCGCAGGATGACGATGCCGAGAAGCAGCGTCACGAAGACGACGATGATCGTGATGATCCAGAGCAGGAAGTCGTGGAACCAGACGATGTCGTCCATCACCGAAGAGGCGGACGCCTGGAAGCCGAGACCGCCATCATGCGGCTGGCCCGCAAACGCGGCGGTCGCGAAACCACCGTCAAGATGCCCGCCCGCAAGAGCGATCGCGAAGAGGCCAAAACCGATCAGAAACCGCATGCTTATCCCCAGCTAGTCAATTCTACGTCCGGCCCGCCTGGAGCCGCGCCCTCGGGCCGCCAAAGCTGGCCGTCAGAAACCATAAACCGTTCGCCGCCGCAAGTTCCGCCGTCGCCCCGCGCCGGATTCGCCTGCGGCGTCTATCCCTTACGGCGTCCCGTTTCGCCGCGGATTATTGAATGCCTCCCCGCGCCGCGGACGACTCGTGCGGCCGAGTATAGACAAGGCAATGGGAGAGGCCACAGCGAGGGCCGGGTTTTGCGACGTTTTGCCACAATAAAAGACCGAATCGGAAATTATGGCGCGGCAGGCGCGGCGGCCGGAATTTCCGCCTTCCGGGCCTTCCCCGCCGCCCGAAATGCCCTAGAGTATTGGTTGGATATTGCCGGTTTTTCCATTCGGCCAAGAGATGCCCCGACGATGCGCGACGAAGCCCTGATTCATTTCCACCTCGGACGCCGGATTTCGGCCGGCCTGCTGCTGCCGCATAATGGCGGTGCGGCGCCGGAACTGATCTCGGAGGCCGCGCCCTGGCTCGATACGCGCGACCCCGGGCGTTGCGTGGTCGGCTTCTGCGCCGCCCACCCCGATCTTGTCGGCGATGTGGTGGCGCCGCCGCCGGACGGCTGGCAGAACTGGCGCTTCGTGCAGTGGGACGACTGGTTCGGCCGGATCAACGGCGTGTTTCTCGTCGATCTCGCCTCGCTGAAGGTGACGCAGTATCCACTTTATAGCTGCGCGCCGCAGGTGGTGCGTTGCGACCTGTCGGGCCTGCCGCGGCGGCTGGTGCCGGTCGAGGAATGGCTCGACCGATAGCACCCTGGCGCCTGCAATTTTTCTATCAAGGATCACACGACCATGAGCCGCGCATCTTCCGACGATCTGTTTTTCACCCGGACCGGGCTCGACCGGGGGCGCGTCGAGGGGCTGGTCGGCGAGGCGCTGAACGGGGCCGATGACGGCGAGCTTTTCATGGAGTACCGGCAGTCGGAGGCGCTCGGCTTCGACGACGGCCGGCTCAAGACGGCGAGCTTCGACACCTCGCAAGGCTTTGGCCTGCGCTGCGTCGCCGGCGAGGCGACCGGCTATGCGCATGCCTCCGAGCTCAGCGAGGAGGCGCTGAAGCGCGCCAGCGCCGCCGTGCAGGCGGTCAAGAGCGGCCACACGGGCGCGTTGGCCGAAGGCCCGGCGCGCACCAACGCGCATCTTTATTCCGACGAGAATCCACTGGGCGGCCAGAGCTTCGAGGAGAAGGCGAAACTGCTGGCCGAGATCGATGCCTATGCGCGCGGTCTCGACAAGCGCGTCAGGCAGGTGTCGGTGTCGATGACGGGCGAGTGGCAGGCTGTCGAGATCATCCGCGCCGGCGGCGCGGCGTTGCGCGACGTGCGGCCGCTGGTGCGCCTCAATGTGGCGATCGTCGCGGGCGAAGGCGACCGGCAGGAGACGGGCTCCTACGGCGTCGGCGGGCGCATGGGCTATGACGTCTTCATCGATCCGCTGAAGTGGCGCGGACAGGTGGACGAAGCGTTGCGGCAGGCGCTTACGAACCTCGAAGCCGTGCCGGCGCCGGCCGGCGAGATGGATGTGGTGCTGGGGCCGGGCTGGCCGGGCATCCTTTTACATGAAGCGATCGGCCACGGGCTCGAGGGCGATTTCAACCGCAAGAAAACATCGGCCTTTGCCGGATTGCTCGGAAGCCGCGTCGCGGCGCCGGGCGTGACGGTGGTCGATGACGGGACGCTGGCCGACCGGCGCGGCTCGCTTTCGATCGACGATGAAGGCACGCCCACTTCGCGCACGGTGCTGATCGAGGACGGCATTCTCAAAGGGTATATGCAGGACAGGCTCAATGCGCGGCTGATGGGCATGGCGCCGACGGGCAACGGGCGGCGCGAATCCTACGCGCATCAACCGATGCCGCGCATGACCAACACCTACATGCTGTCGGGCGACCGCGAGGCGGACGAAATCCTGTCGTCGGTGAAGAAGGGTCTTTATGCGGTGTCCTTCGGCGGCGGGCAGGTGGATATCACGAGCGGCAAGTTCGTTTTCACCTGCACGGAAGCCTATCTGATCGAGAACGGAAAGATCGGTGCGCCGGTGAAGGGCGCAACACTGATCGGCAACGGGCCGGATGTGCTGACGCGCGTTTCGATGATCGGCAACGACATGAAGCTCGATCCCGGCATCGGCACCTGCGGCAAGGCCGGACAGGGCGTGCCGGTGGGCGTCGGCCAGCCGACGCTCCGGATCGACGGGCTGACGGTGGGCGGCACGGCGAATGCGGCATAAAGAAGGGCCGCACAACAAGTTCCGCCTACGGAGTATGGAGCGACTTATCCCCGGTTTTGGGCGCTTCTGTCACCGAACTGTCAAAAAACTGTCACAAACCCCATGTGCGGCTCGTTTGAACCCTGCACAAGGCGGGGATAAATAAAACTTATCCCCGGTTTGCGGCGCGCCGCGAATGCCGGGCGTCAGAGCGCGGCCAGGAAGGCCGAAATCTCCCTGTCGCTCCGCAGACGGAACTGTTTTGCATGGGCGGCGTCGCGCGTGAGCGCCGCCTCGATCATCGCATCATGGGTGCGCTTGAAATTCCAGATGAAGCGGTAGAAGGCCGGGTCGAACTTTTCCGGACAACCCGGCGCGAGGTCGGCGCGGGTTTCTCCGAACAGGGTCAGCGTGCGGCGGAAGGCGCGCCACAGACAGACGCGGCGCGGCTGGTCGACCCAGACCACCGTGTCGGCGCGCGGCAGGCGAATGTCGAAAGTGCGGCTGAAATTGCCGTCGATGATCCAGCGGTCTTCGGCCACCGCAGCGGCGACCTTCGGCCGGAATTCGTCATAGGAACTTTCGACCCAGCCCGGCTTCCAGAACAGCACGTCGAGATGGACCACCGGCAGGCCGAGCTTTTCGCCCAGCTTTCGCGCAAGCGTCGACTTGCCGCCGCCCGAGCAGCCGATGACGAGAATGCGTTTCATCCCTTCTTGCTGTGGCAGACCGCCTGCAGCTTGTTGCCTTCGGGGTCGCGGACGTAGGCGCCGTAATAGTTCGGATGGTAGTGGGGGCGCAGGCCCGGCGCGCCTTCGCTGGTGCCGCCCATTTTCAGGGCGGCGGCGTGGAAGGCATCGACTGAGGCCCGGTCGGGCGCCAGGAAGGCGGCGTGCCAGCCATTGCCGGGATGATGCGGATTGCCGTCGAAGGGCGTCACGACGAAGACCTTGGGTCCGGTGGCCGTGCCGTAGGACAGCGTGCCCGGCACCTTGAAGAAGGGCTCCAGCCCAAGCGTCGCCAGCACCGCGTCGTAAAAGGCTTCGAGCTTTTGCGGCTCGTTCGAACCGATGGTGACGTGACTGAACATGAGCGCCCTCCCTGTTATGCGTCCCGCCATAATAGAGGATCGCTGGCGCGGAAGGCCTCGAAAGATGCGCAAACCGTTTCGCGGATGAGCGCCCTTGCGTCCCCTGCTCCCACGACCACGCCGAACTGGCCGTTGAGCCAGAGGGAAGCCAGCCCATGCGTCACGCCCAGCATGGCGGCAATCAGCCTGGCCGGGTTCCCCTCCGGCAGCACGCCCGCATGCTGGCACGCACCCACCGTCTCCTCCAGCAGCGCATAACTTTGCGCCCGCGCGGCGATGGCGTCGGCCCAGGCCGCGTCGTCGGTCCAGCGGTGGCCGAGCATGATGTGGAAGGCGCCCGGCGCGTCGAGCATGAAGGCGAGATAGGTCTCGGGAAGCACGAGGAGCCGCGCCCAGGGGTCCGCGCCCTGCCCCGCCTGCGCCGCCGCCTCGCGGGCATGCAGCTCGCGGTAGCCCCATGCGGCGATGGCGGCCAGCAGCGCCTCGCGCGAGACGAAATGCCGGTAGGTCGCCGCGTGGGTGACGCCCGCCTCGGCCGCCAGTTCCCTCAAGGTGAAGTCCGGTGCGCCGCGCGCGGCAATCCGCTGCATGGCAAGGCGCATCAGCGCATCGCGCAGGTTTCCGTGGTGATATTCGGCGGTTTTCCGCCTTGCTTCGGCCATGCCGATCTCCCTGTTGACTCATGTTACCATTGGTCACATTCTCGCGCCAACCGAAAGGGAGGCGGGCGATGGGCGGGCGGACATTGTTTTCGGGCGGTACGGTCCTCACCATGACCGGAGAGGCGGCAGACGCCGTGCTGGTCGAGGATGGCCGCATTCTCGCCGTGGGCGACGCTGCGTCGCTTGGCGACATGGCGGGGGCGAACGCCGCCCGCGTCGATCTTGCAGGCGCGACGCTGATGCCCGGTCTCATCGACGCGCATCCGCATCTCCTGCATTTCTCGTCGCTCGCCATCGGCACCTGCCAGCTTTTCGACGCGCGCGACCATGAAGACATCGTGACCCGTATCCGCAATCACTGCGCGATATTGCCGCCGGGCATGTGGGCGCTCTGTTCGCCGGTCGGCGAGCCGCATTATTTTCTCCGCCGGAGCTGGCGCGATCTCGCCGAAGGTGTGTTGCCCGACCGGCATGTGCTCGACCGCGCGGCGCCCGACCGGCCGGTGCTCATCCAGGCCTGGGCGCCGGTCACGCCCAATATCGCGGTGCTGAATTCCGCCGCGCTGCACGAAGCCGGCATTACGGCCGACACGCCCGACAAGGTGTGCGGCGTCACCATCGTGAAGGACGAGACCGGCCAGCCGACCGGGCATCTTGAGGGGCCGGTCAATAATTACTACACGGACGATCCGTTCTGGCTTTCGATCATGGCGCATGTCGGTGCGCCGCCGGACTGGCTGTGGGAAGCGGGTGCGCGGGCGGGGCTTGCCGCCTATAACGCGCTCGGCGTGACGGCGGGTTACGAATCCCACGCGATGGAACCCGCCCATATTGAGGCCTACCGGAAAATCCGCGCCGATGGCGGGCTGACGGTTCGCATCGCCGCGACGATGGACGCCGCCGACCTTGCCTTCGACCCGACCAAAGTGCCGGACGACGAGGCGCTTCTCGCGCGGCTGCATCTTGCGAAGGCGTGGGAGAACAGGACCGATCCGCTTTTCCGCTTCAACGGCATCACGCTGTCGCGCGGCGGGCCCTGCTGGCCGGGCTATCTGCGGCAACACAAGGCCTATCCGGGGCCGGACGGCGTGCCGACCAACGGCAAGACCTTCCTGCCGCATGAGGTCGAGCATCTCGTCATCCGCTACTGCCTCGCCCACGATCTGCGTTTCAACATGGTGCTGGGCGGCGACCGCGACGCCGACGATCTGTTGCAGACGCTCGATGCGCTGACATCGGGCATGGACATCGCGGCGCTCGACTGGGTGGTGCAGCATGTGCTGATGCTGACCGACGATCAGTGCCGCCGCATCGCCGAGTTCGGCTTTCATGTCACGAC
>JAHBYM010000014.1 GCA_019635975.1 Parvibaculum sp.
AGCCACTCGGTCGGCTTGCCGTCATAGCCGCTGCCGCCGGTTTCCCCGATCTCCACTTCGGACCAGTGACCGCTCGCCGCGACCCAGTCGGCGAGTTCGCCCCTCGACGGATAATTGTAGTAGCGGTCGAGCGTGTCGCGCCCTTCCGCGCCGCCCGACTTGAAGCTCGCAAAGAGGCGGCCACCCGGTTTCAGCGCCCGGTGGACGCGGGCGAGGATGCCGACGATCGAGTCGCGCGGGACATGGAGAAGCGAGGCATGCGCCCAGATGGCGTCGAAGACCTCGACGTCCTCGATTTCGTCGAAGCGGGCGACGCGAACGGGCTTGCCGAGGCGGCGGCTGGCGATGGCGGCGAGACCCGAGGAGCCGTCGAGCGCCGTCACCTCGAAGCCCGCTTCCATTATTGCCGCAGCGTGGCGGCCGTCGCCTGAGCCGAGATCGAGAACATGCGCGCCGGGCGCGAGGCGAGCGAGGAAGGCGCCAAGCGATCCGCTCACATTGCTTCTGTCGCCGCGCGCGGCATAGGCTTCCGCTTCCGCGTCGTAGAAGGAAAGGGTTTTGGGGTCGTGGGTCTTTTCGCTCATGTGAGCACTTCCGTTGGGTCATACCGAAAAGCCCGCGCGGGTGAGGCGCGGGCTTTGATGTTCGTGTGGCTCCCCCGCCCCGAACGAGCTTCGCTCGTTCGACCCTCCCCGAGGGGAGGGTGGGAAGGAAGACGAAGCTAGTTCCGTTCCCGTCTCGCCAGGAAGGCGAGGCGTTCGAAGAGGTGGACGTCCTGCTCGTTTTTCAGGAGTGCGCCGTGGAGGGGCGGGATCAGCTTGGTCGGGTCTTTCTCGCGCAAAGTTTCGGGCGAGATGTCTTCCGAGAGCAGCAGCTTCAGCCAGTCGAGCAGTTCCGACGTCGAGGGCTTCTTCTTCAGGCCCGGCACTTCGCGGATCTCGTAGAAGATGTTGAGCGCTTCCTGCACGAGCTTGCCCTTGAGGCCGGGGAAGTGGACGTCGATGATCGCCTTCATCGTGTCTTCTTCCGGGAACTTGATGTAGTGGAAGAAGCAGCGGCGCAGGAAGGCGTCCGGCAGTTCCTTCTCGTTGTTCGAGGTGATGATGACGATGGGGCGGATTTCGGCCTTGATGGTTTCGTTCGTCTCGTAGACGTAGAATTCCATCCGGTCGAGTTCCTGCAGAAGGTCGTTCGGAAACTCGATGTCGGCCTTGTCGATTTCGTCGATCAGCAGCACCGGGCGCTTCTTGCGTTCGAAGGCTTCCCAGAGCTTGCCCTTGGAAATGTAGTTGCGGATGTCCTTGACGCGCTCGTCGCCGAGCTGGCTGTCGCGCAGGCGCGAGACGGCGTCATATTCATAAAGACCCTGATGGGCCTTGGTGGTGGACTTGATGT
This sequence comes from Parvibaculum sp., assembly GCA_019635975.1. Lineage (GTDB taxonomy): Bacteria > Pseudomonadota > Alphaproteobacteria > Parvibaculales > Parvibaculaceae > Parvibaculum. The sequence goes on from JAHBYM010000014.1 coordinate 1,396, forward strand.
GCCAGGTGATGAGTTCGGCGTCGATCGCCTTCGCCACTTCCTCGGCCAGCACCGTCTTGCCGGTGCCGGGCTCGCCCTTGACCAGCAGCGGACGCTGCAGCGTGATTGCCGCATTGACCGCCACACGCAGGTCGTCGGTGGCGACGTAATCCTTCGTTCCCTCAAATTTCATCGAAATGGCTTTCCCCTGGGACGCGGCAACGAACGCTTGAGCCAAGCGCTGACCGCTGGATATCGAATTGCTGAACGGCTGAGAAACTAATGTGTGACCTTGGCCGGTTCAAGGAAAAGGCCTGTGCGCTGGCGGCAGTCGTGCCATTCGATTTCGAGCGGCAAGGGGCCGCCGCGGCCGCTGACCTTGCGGCAATTTCTGCCGGGCGGGGGGCAGGGGCTGCTGCGCGCCGGAATGGTTAATAAATCGTAACTCATTGATTTGGTTATATAAAATCTATGGCCCGCTCCTTGCTCATTTGCTGGCAGCACGCGTTCCGCGGGAGCCCCCGCCGGAACCCACCGCATGGAGATGAGCCCATGAGTTTCTTTGGATCGATGACCACCGCCCTTTCCGGCATTCGCGCCCAATCGAGCGCGCTCGGTCACATCTCGGACAATATCGCCAATTCGCAGACGGTCGGCTTCAAGCGCACCGATACGAGCTTCTCGGACATCGTGACCGCTTCGACCAGCCGCAACCACCTGCCGGGTGCGGTTCTGGCGGCGCCGGCCTTCACCAATTCGGTGCAGGGCTCGATCGACGCCTCGGAAGTGCCGACCCATATGGCGATCAATGGCGAGGGCTTCTTCATCGTCTCGTCGACGATTGCGACGGTCGATAACCGGCCGGTCTTCGACAACGTCAACTACTACACGCGGCGCGGCGACTTCGCGATGGACAAGTATGGCTATCTCGTGAACGGCGCGGGCTATGCGTTGCAGGGACTGGCGATCGATCCCGTGACCGGCAACCCGGTCGGCGACACGCCTGGCCGCATCCAGATCGACCGCGATTTCCTGGCGGCGCGCACGACATCCTCGATCAGCTACACCGCCAACCTGCCAGCCTGGCCGCAGACGGTGAACGCCGATGCGGGCGTTGCCGACAGCGAGTTGCTGACCGTTGGCCGCTTCGCGCCGCCGCTCGCCGATCTCGACGCGATCCCGGCCAGCGGCGAGGACGTGTTCCTCGACAACTCGCTTTCGGGCGGCGCGATCACCGGCTACGACGCGCTTGGCGCGCCGGTCAATATCCAGCTGCGCTGGGCCAAGGTCGACAATGCCAATGGCGGCGGCGACGAGTGGAACCTGTTCTACAAGACCGACGACGCGGCAACGGGCGCCCAGGACAAATGGCTGAATATCGGCCAGTCCTATGCATTCAATGCGCAGGGCCGCCTCGACCCGGCCGTCGATTCGACAACCATTACCGCGCTCACCGTCAACGGCATCAATCTCGGCGATGTGACGGTCAATCACGGCGCATCGAACATCACGCAGTTCCAGAGCACGGGCGGCACCGTGGCGGTCAACACAATCGACCAGAACGGCTATCCGTCGGGCGAGCTTGTCAGCATCGCCGTGTCGGAGAACGGGCGCATCGTCGGCACCTATTCCAACGGCAAGGCCGTCGATCTGGCCGAAGTGTCACTGGCCAAGTTCAATGCGCCGGACAAGCTGAAGAAGCTCGACGGCACCGCCTTCGCGGCGACGCAGGAATCGGGCGAGGCCATTCTCGGCGCTGGCGGCGACATCATCGCCTCGGCGCGCGAAGCCTCGAACGTCGATATCGCGGACGAGTTTTCGAAGCTGATTGTGACGCAGCAGGCCTATACGGCCGGTACGCGCATCGTGACGACGGCCGACGAACTGATCCGCGAAACGCTGAACATGAAGCGCTAACAGATGCAGGCGGCGGGCGTTTCCTTCAAAGGGTACGCCCGGCGCTAAGGTTCCGTTCTCTCGTATTCAGGTTGCCAGATGAGCCTTTCCACCGCACTCGGCGCCGCATTGAGCGGATTGAACGTTGCCCAGTCGGGCATCGACGTCACCGCGCGCAACATCGCCAATGTCGGCACGCCGGGCTATACGCGCAAGGTGCCGAACCAGGTCAACGCGCTGGCGGGCAGCGAGGGCATCGGCGTGCGGCGCGAAGCGGCGCAGCGGCAGATTGACGAATTCCTGCAGCAGCAGTTGCGCGTGGCCTCGGCCGGCGCGGCGAGCCTCAACGTCAAATCGTCGATGCTGGGCCGCGTGGATGCGCTGTTCGGCACGCCGAATTCCAACGCCTCCATCGCCGGTTCGATCAGCGCACTGGCGACGGCGCTGCAGGAACTGGCCGGCAATCCGGAACAGCCGGCGGCGCGGCAGGCGCTGCTCAATCAGGCCGGCAACTTCGCGGCGCAGCTCAACACGATGTCGCGGACCGTGCAGGATTTGCGGCTTGAGGCCGAGCGCAACATCGCCCATGCGGTCGAGGCGGCCAACGGGCTGCTGAAGACGATTTCCGAGGTCAACAACCAGATCTCGCAGCGCCAGGCGTCGAGCCAGCCGGTGGGCGACCTGCAAGACAAGCGCGACATGGCCATCGACGAATTGTCGCGGCTGATGGACGTGAAGGTGACGAACCGCGACGACGGCACGGTGACGATTTTCACCTCGGGCGGGCAGTTGCTGCTCGACCGGACGCCGGTGACGCTGAGCTTCAACGAACAGACGCAGGTCGATGCGACTTCGTCGCTGGCCAATGGCGGTGTCGGCACGATCACGCTGAATGCGGGTACGACTTCCGTCGACCTGCTGGCGGCCGGCGCCATCCGCTCCGGCGCGATTGCCGGTTATGTCGAGATGCGCGACACGGTGCTGACGCAGGCGCAGGCACAGCTCGACGAACTGGCCGCGCAGCTTGCGCTCGCCCTGTCGGAAGAGACGGTGCCGGGCGAAGCGGCCGTGGACGGCGCGGCCGAAGGCTTCGAGATCGATACGGCGGCGCTGCTGCCGGGCAATTCGATGACGCTGAGCTATACGGTCAACGGCGTGCCGAGCACCGTGACGATCGTTCGCGTCGAGGATCCGACGACGCTGCCGCTGACCAATGCGGCGACCGCCAACCCCAACGACACGGTCGTCGGCATCAATTTCAACCAGCCGATGGCGGCCGTTGTCGCGGCGCTGCAGGCGGCGCTGCCGCCGGAAGTCGTGGTGTCGAACCCCGGCGGCGAGACGATCCGCTTTCTCGACGACGGCGCCGGCGCGACCAGCGACATCGACGGACTGTCGGCGCTTGTGACCCCGGCGGGTCTCACCGACGGCAGCACCGGCATGGCGCTTTTCGTCGACGGGCCTTCGGGCAAGATCTTCTCCAACAGCCTCGACAATCCGCCGCAGAAGACCGGTTTTGCGAGCCGCATCCAGGTCAATCCGGCGGTCATCGCCGACGACACGCTGTTGGTCGCCTACGATGCGGATGTGCCACTGGGCGACGCGACGCGGGCACACGACCTCATCGACCGGCTGACGGGGCAGAGCCGCTATTTCTCGCCGCAATCGGGCATCGGCGGCGCGGCCTCGCCCTTCAACGGCACTATCGACAGCTTCGCGCGGCGCCTCGTTTCGTTCCAGTCGTCACAGGCCGCCAATGCGCAGCGCGACGCCGACGCGCAGCAGGTCGTGGCGTCGTCGCTGCAAGATCGCTTCGACGCGCAGACCGGCGTCAATATCGACGACGAGATGTCGAATCTTCTGCTGCTGCAGAACGCCTATTCGGCGAATGCGCGCGTTATCACCACCGTCAAGCAACTCTTCGACGTGCTTATGAGCATCGGCAGGTAAAACCCATGCAGGTTTCAACGCTCTCCCAATCGATGGCGCTGCGCAGCTCGATCAGTTCGATGCGGGCGCAGTTCGACGATCTCCAGCGCCAGCTCGCGACCGGGCTGAAGGCCGACAGCTATGCCAAGCTCGGTACAGACCGCAACATGGTGCTGTCGCTGTCGCATCAGTTGAGCCAGCTCCAGACCTATACCCGCACGATTTCGCAGGCGCAGATGCGCATCGAGGTTTCGTCGGACGCGCTGACGCGCGTTGCCGATATTGCCAGCACGATGAAGACGACGAGCCTGACCACCGGCTTCGAACTGGTGAACGGCAAGCAGACCAGCGCCCAGGTGACGGCGGCGATGCAATTCGACGAGATCATCAACCTGCTCAATCTCAATATCGAGGACCGCTATCTCTTTGGCGGGCGCGATACGCAGACGCCGCCCGTGGCGGTTCCCGATGCGATGATGAACGGTGTGGACGACAAGGCCGGCCTCAAGCAGTTCATCGACGAGCGGGCGCAGGCCGATCTCGGCGCCGACGGCCGCGGACGGCTGGAACTCGACCTGACCGGCAATGCGTTGACGCTGTCGGAAGATGCGGCACCCAGCGTCTTCGGCTTCAAGCTCGCCGACGCCGCATCGACGCTTTCCAACGCCACCGTTACCGGCCCGGCGGGTGCACCTGCCGAAATCGAGGTCGATTTCACGGGCGTTCCGCTGGCCGGCGAAAAGCTGACGCTCGATCTCGCGCTGCCGGACGGCACGACGGCGCGGGTGACGCTGACGGCGACGGAAGCCAACCCGCCGGCGGCCGGCGAATTCACGATCGGCGTCGATGCGACGGCGACCGCGACCAATTTCCAGGCGGCGCTCGATCAGGCGATCCAGAGCGAAGCCCGCACCACGCTGACTGCCGCCTCGGCCGTGGAGGCCGCCAACAACTTCTTCGACTATGCCAATGGCGGGGCGCCGCAGCGCGTCGACGGACCGCCTTTCGGCACGGCAACCGCGCTTCGCGACGGCACCGATGCCGACACGGTGTTCTGGTATCGAGGCGACCAGACGGGCACGCCCGGCAACAACATGATCGCCAGGATCGACGACGGGCGGCAGGTGGCCTATGGCGCGCGAGCCGATCAGGAGGCAATCCGCGATACGCTGAAGGCGGCGGCGCTGATGACGGCGGTTGAATATGCCGATGACGGGGCGGAGGCGAACGCCTCCTACAAGGCGCTGACCAAGCGCGTGGGGACGACGCTCAATTTCGAAGGCAAGCCGTCGGTCGAAAGCATCGTGACCGGGCTCGGCCTGACAGCGGCGACGCTCGCCAACACGCAGGACCGGCACGACAACATGATGTCGGTCGCCAACGGCATCCTCGGCGATATCCAGAACGCCGATCCTTACGAAGTGGGCGTCAAGCTGACGACCTTGCAGACGCAGCTCGAGGCGAGCTACCAGGTGACGGCGATGCTGTCGCGGATGTCGCTGGTCAATTACCTGTAGAAGAATTCAGGCGACAAAAAAGGCCCGGAGAAATCCGGGCCTTTTTTCGTTGGCGCGTTGCCGGGCGGCTCAGCCCTTCTGGTAGAGGCCGGCGGCGATTTCGCGGTTGATCATGATCAGCGTGTCGAGGAGCTGCGGCTCGGGCTCGCGGTTGGCCTCGATCTCGGCGGTGCGCTTGAAGATGAAGACGGCGAGATTGGCGATGTTCTGCTTGATCTCGCGCGGCAGCGGATGCTCGAGTTCGGCGGCCGAGGCGGCGAAGACGGTCCAGATGCGGCGATTGTAGAGCAGGGCGTCGCGCAGCGTAGCGTTGGATTCGGCAGTCCAGTTGTCGCGGATGCGCTGAAGCTGGCCGGCGGCGCGGGTGAGGATCGACGCCTCGAACTCGCGCGGATCCGAAATCGTCATCCGCGACGCGCTGGCATAGGCCTCATGCGGTCTTGACATTCTCCAGCAACCCCCGTTCGTACTCGATCAGCTTTCGAGCTTCCTTGAGAGCTTTATACATTTCGCCGGTTAAGATTTTACTGTTGATGGCGTCCAGATGGGGACGCGTGGATGGCGCCGCTTCGGCCACATCCTTAACGATCTGGAAATACATATCGTGGTGCGGGCGCGGATCGGGCGAGAGATACATCATCTGGACGAGCAGGTAGACGCGCTTGCAGGGCGTGTCGGCGTCGGCGGCACGCAGGATGTCCTTCTCGCGCAGGATCGGCGCGTCGCCCTCGATGAACAGGCGCGTGCGCTGGTCGTCGTTGGTGATGACGCTGTCGCCGAGGATGAAGCGTTCGCCGGGCTTGAGTTCGACTTTGAGGGCCATGCCGTTCCGTTCCGATTGGGCCGTTCCGAGGGGCTTTGCTTTGAATCGGCCGCAGTCTAGCGCGAATCGACGGGCGTTGGCAGGGCCGGCGGACAATTTCAAAGAGAAACGGCGGGGACCTGGGTCCCCGCCGCTCGTTTTCCGTGTCCAGGTGTCGCCCGAAGGCGATCCCGATTAGCGCAGCAGCGCGAGGACGCTCTGCTCCGACTGGTTGGCCAGCGACAGCGAGGTCGAGGCCAGCGACTGGCGGGTCTGCAGGGCGAGCAGGTTCGCCGCTTCGACGTTGGTGTCGGCCAGCGTCAGGTTGCCCGCACCGGCTTCCAGAACATCGATCATGTTCTTGGTGAAGTCCTGGCGGCTCTGCACGACCGAGAGGTTCGCACCGAAGGTCGAGGACTGCTTGCGCAGCGTCGCCGTCGCGGCGTTCAGCTTGGTCACTTCCGCGTCGATGTCGGAGAAGTCGGTGTCCGTGAGGCCGATACCGGAAGCATTGAACGTCACGCCTTCGATATCGAGCTTCGAGGTGCTCGACTCGTTGAACATCACCGAGAGGTTGTTGCCGGCGAGCAGGTTGATGCCGTTGAAGCTCGTGTCGAGCGACAACTGATCGATCTGCGCGAGCAGGTTGTTGTAGTCGGTCGAATAACCGGCCTTGGCTTCGGCCAGCGTTTCGCCGTTCGTGGCGGCGCCGTTGATGCCGAGCGTTGTGGCGGCAGCACCGGCAATCGTGATGTCCTCACCGGAAGCGAGGGCGAAGGAGAGGCCGGCACCCGAAACCGTGACGGTCAGGCCGTCGATGTTGAGGGCGTCGATGCCCGCCTTCACAGCGGCAGCGGCAGATGCACCGGTCGCGAAGTTGCTACCCGCGCCAGTCGGGATCACGACGTCCTGGGCGGCGGCCGTGCCGATCTGGATCGAGTAGGTGCGCGTTGCGGCGGTACCACCCGAAAGGTTGGCAGCCGACACCGTCGAGTTGAGGGTTGTCGCCGTCGCCTTGGACTGCAGCGCCTGGTTGGCAACCGACTTGGCCTGGTCGACCAGCTTCTGGATCGACTTGATACCTTCGTCGGCGGCACGCAGCGTCTGAACACCGAGGCTCATCGAGTCGAGCAGGGCGCTCATGTCGGTCGCGCGGCTCGAAAGGCCGGCGGCCGTGAAGTAGGACTGCGGATTGTCGAGAGCGGACGAAACCTTCAGGCCGGTGGCCAAGCGGTTCTGCGTCTGCGCCATGAGCTGTGCGGTGTTCTGCAGCGTGAGCAGGTTCGTCCGCACGGCGCTCGAAATGGTGATATCACCCATAGTTCAGTTCCTTTCCTAGGACCTAGTACTCACGGCTCTTTCTGAGCCATGGCGCGATCATGCAGCGGCGTCCGTTAAGGGGCGGTAAAACGGATCGTTTTTTTTCTAATCATTTCGAAAAATTTTCAGATCGTTCCAAAAAGGAAAAAGGCGGGTCCGAAGACCCGCCTTTAGAAGCGGTGTATCGCTTGTATTGTCCGAGCTTAGCCGAAGAGGCGCAGGACGCCCTGTTCGGCCTGGTTGGCCAGCGAGAGCGCCGTGGTGCCCAACTGCTGGCGCGTCTGGAGGGCCAGCATCTTGGCGCCTTCCTCGTTGGTGTCGGCGACCACTAGGCTCGAAGCACCGGATTCCAGCGTGTTGATCAGCGACTTGGTGAAGTCCTGGCGGATCTGCACGACGCCGAGATTGGCGCCGAAAGTCGAGGCCTGCTGGCGCAGCACATTGGTGGCGGCGTTCAGGTTTTCGACGAAGGCCTTGATTGCGGCGTCGAGAGCAAAACCGTGATCGCCGGATTCGCTGGCGACCTCGGCGATGTTCAGTGCGCCGTCCGGCGTCAGCGAGACGCCCTGGATGTCGAGCTGGCTCGTCTGTTCGGTGTTGAAGAAGACGCTGAGCAGGTCGCTGCCCTTCAGCAGGTTGACGCCCTTGTAGCTCGCGTCGCCGGCCAACTGGTCGATCTGCTCGCGCAGATTGTTGAAGTCGCGTTCGTATTTGTCGCGATTGACACCGTCGGTCGCCGTGGTGCGGCTGCCGACAAGTCCATCGAGGCTGACGGCCGTACCGCTGTCGTTGGCGGAAATCGAAATATCGCGGCCATTCGCGGCGGTGAACTGCAACTGGCCCTCAGCGGTGAGCGTCGCGGTGAGCGGTTCGTCGCCGTCGAAAGTGGCGGCGACCCAGTCCATAAGGGCCGTGACGGTGGCGACCTGGGTCGAGCCGGCGCCGATGGTCACGTTGTGGGTGACCTCGCCGACCGTGACGACGATCTGGTGGCCGGCGGACAGTCCGCCGAGGCCCGCGAGCGCCCGTCCGCCTGTGAGCGGCGTGTTCTGGTTGCCGGTCAGGACCGTTGCCTTGATCTTGGTTTCGAGCGCCTGGTTGGCGACCGATTTCATGCTGTCCACGAGCTTCAGGATCGACTTGATGCCCTGATCCGCCGCTTCCAGCGTCTGCACCGCCTGACCCATCGAGTCGAGCAGGTTGTTCAAATCCGAGGCACGGTTGTTGAGACCCTGCGCCGTGAAGAAAGCCGTCGGGCTGTCGACCGCGCTGCGGACCTTCAGACCCGTTGCAAGGCGGAGCTGCGATTCATCGAGCAGCCTTGCGGTATTCTGCATGCTGAGCAGATTTGACCGGATCGCACCGGAAAGGACCACATCAGCCATTGTCTCTACCCTCCAGGGTTTGGCTCGGCCGTCTCATGGCGGCACGGGCACTACACTCGGCATTAATCATTAATTCGACGTAAACAGTCCGAACTGCATTTCGATTTGGCTGTCGATCCGCCGATTGAAGATCGTCAACCGCTTCGCCGTCGAACCGGGGGCGTGAGGCAATCTGGATTGCGATCCTGCACCCGCGATTTCATCTGCCGTTCTCTTCGCAAAGGCCGGGCCAGAAATAAAACAGAATAGAATCAACGGGTTATGTGGAGGGCGCGTGAAGATGGCTGGCAGGAACTGCCGCGGACCGGGAAAGTTTTGCCGAGCCGAGCTCAACCGCGGACGAATGCGGCGACGTCCACCGCAATGCGTTCGATCAATGCCGAGCGGTCAGTGGTTTGATCGAGTGCATAGCAACGCATTGTGGGAAACCAGGGCAGGCGATCGGTGCCGAGTTTCGTCCATGCCCGCGGTGCGGTGTAGTGAAAGCAGGGAACGCCGAGACCGGCCGCGAGTGTGGCCGGAAAGCTCGACGGCGCAACCGCGGCTTCCATGCAGGCGCTCAGCGCAGCCGCACCCTCGATATCGTTGAACAGGTCGAGACCGGGCATCCGGTGAAGTGTCATGCCGAAATCGCGCTGCAAGGCGGCTGCTTCCTCGGTCACATCCGTATATTGCAGATTGACGATCCGGGCTCCTTCAATGGCGAACAGCTCTTTCCAGTCGTTCAGATCGGTGTAGAGGCGCGATCGAAGGCTGGTCTTGACGGCCGAACTCCAGGACAGACCGATCACGGGGCCGGAGCCGAGCGTGTCGAGCCATGCGCGGCACTCCGCGACGCGCGCCGGGTCCGGCACGAGAAAACGCGGTTCCGCGGGGAAGGCGTCGAGGTTGCGGCGCAGCAGCGCGGCCGCCATGCCGGCAGGCGCCGTGAAATCGAAATCGACGTCGCCATAGTTTTCGAGACCGGTCGACGTCGCGGTTTCGGCGCGCACCGTCGCTTCGGGCCATGTCCGGCGGTAAAGCGAAACCAGGCGCGGGTTGGTTTCAATAATGACGTGGCCGGCGCGGGCGATCAGGTCGGTGTAGCAGGTCGAAAAGATCACATCGTCGCCGATGCCTTGTTCCCGCCAGACCATGATTGTCTTGCCGGTGAGGTCTTCGCCCTCCCAGATCAACCCCGGAAAGGGGCGACAGGGCAGGCGTTGGCCGCAGGCAAAGCCGAAGCCGTACATGTCCCAGCCCGCCTCGATATGGCCGGTTGCGAGGAGGAGACGAGCGAGATTCCAGCGTGTGGCGTCGCAATCGGGCTTCAGCAGAAGCGCCTGTTCGCAGATTTTCAGCGCTTCGTCGTGCCTGCCGATCGATTCGAGCATGGCCGCGAAGTTGGTGTAGACCGTTGGACTGTTCGGCTTCAACTCGATCGCGCGGCGGTAGCAGATCATGGCATCGTCGAACTGGGCAGCATTGGCGAGAATCCGCCCGAGCGACGCATAGGCATCGGCCGCATTTGGATCGAGTTCCAGTGTGCGGGAGAGGAGATCCGCAGCGCGCTGCGCTTCACCGCGTTCGTCGAGCAGATTGGCAAGATTGACGAGGGCGACCGGCGCGTCAGGCGTGATCGTCAACACGCGCTCGTAGAGTTTCTCGGCGAGACGGTAGTGCTGGATAGCGAGACAGACCTGCGCAAGCTCATAAAGCGGCTGTTCGTTGTTTTCGGTTTCGGCCGCGACGCCGTCGAGCATTTCAACGGCTTCCTGCGATCGGCCGGTGGCTATCAGCGATCGGGCGAGACCCGTCAGTGCCGCCTTGTCGTCCGGCTGGGCGGCCAGCACCTTGCGGAAGCGCGATACAGCCTCGGCGTGGCGGTCCTGGGCCTGAAGCCGGAGGCCCTGTTCGAGTTTCTTGCGGATTGTGCCGCTGTCGCCTTCGCGCCGTTTCTTCAATGCAGACATGCCGGATGTCGCTCCCGTATCCCGCCCGTTCGATTCCGAGTGCCTATCTGCGGGCCATCGTGGTTACCACCGGGTTAACGGCGGATGCAACGCAGTTCAGATTCGGGCGTCGAGCGTGAGAGAGGCGGGCGCGGCCGGATTTCCGGCACGGCGGGCGGCCGGGGCGGCGTCGCGGCCATAGCCCAGTGTCGGCGCGGCGCGTTCGTTCATCGCGCTGGCGACCATGCGGATCAGGCCTTCGGATACCGAGCGGGCGGCGTTGAGCGCCTCGCCGTTTTCGGCCAATGCACGGTCGAGTTCGATCATCGCCGTTTTCAGCTTCGAGACGCGCTCGGCCGGCGCGCGGTCGATCAGGTCCTTGCGGCGGCGGATCGCTTCGGCGTCCATCGCGTAGTCGTTGGCGATGCGGATTTTTTCAGGTTGCAGCGCGGCGACCTCGGACCGGGCGCGGTCGCGCAGAAAGCCCGTCTCGCGCCGCACGATATCGGTCAGGCCGGCCGTCAGTTCGAGCATCCGTTCGACCAGATCGGCGGGTGTCAGCGCTTCGGCGGCGGTGCGGCGGGCGGTTGCTGTCATTTGGGCGCTTCCTGCATCTTCAGCATCTCGCGATAGACGACGTCGGCAAGGCCGATGCCGCCGCTTTTGACCATCTCGCGGCCATATTGTTCGACGAGCAGCGAGCGGAACATGTTTTCGCCGGGTCCGCCGCCAAAGGCATCGTCCTGGCCGGTTCCTTCGAACATCGGCTGCAGAAGCACCGAAACGAACTGGGCCTCGAAATCGCGCGCGGTTTCCCAGGCGCGCATGTCGCGCGGCTCGGCGGCCGGCTTCGGCGCCGGCGCGTGCGTAAAGGGCTGGGGCGGGACGGGGAGGGCTGCGAGGTTCATCACATCACCTCAATGTTGGCCTGCAAGGCGCCGGCGGACTTGATCGCCTGCAAAATGGTGATCATGTCGCGCGGGCTGACGCCGAGCGCGTTGAGCCCGTCGACAAGTTCCTTCAGGCTGATGCTGCCGTCGATAATGCCGAGCTTCTTGCCGCCCTCTTCGTCGACCGTGACGTTTGTCCGCGGTACGACAACCGTGTCGCCCTGCGTCGAGAAGGGCGACGGCTGGCTGACCTGTGGGGTTTCGTTGACCGAGATGGTGAGATTGCCCTGTGCGATCGCGACCTGACTGACGCGGACGTCCTGGCCCATGACGATGACGCCGGATGCTTCGTCGATGACGACGCGGGCGGCGAGATCGGGCTGGACGCGCAATTGTTCGATGTCGGTGAGAAGGCCGACGACACCGCCGCGATATCCGGCGGGCATGCGGAGTTGCACCGTGGTCGGATTGTCGGCGGTTGCCGTGCTGGCGCCGAGATAGGTGTTGATGGCGGCGGCAACGCGCTGTGCCGTCGTCAGGTCCGGATTGCGCAGCGAAAGGCGCAGCGAGCGCAGTTCGGACAACTGGAATTCGAGTTCGCGCTCGACAATGGCGCCGTTGGCGATGCGGCCATTGGTCGGTACGCCGCGCACGACCGAAGAGGCTTCGCCCTTGGCCGAGAAACCGCCGGTTGCAACCGAACCCTGGGCGACGGCATAGACCTGGCCGTCGGCGCCCATCAGCGGTGTCACCAGCAGTACGCCGCCCTGCAGGTTGGTCGCGTCGCCAAGCGCCGAGACCGTTACGTCGATGCGGGTGCCCTGGGCGGCAAAGGCCGGCAGATCGGCCGAAACCATGACGGCGGCGACGTTGGCGGTTTTCAACGTCGTGCCGCGCGTGTTGACGCCAAGGCGTTCCAGCATGCCGATCAGGCTCTGCTGGGTGAAGGGCGCGTTGCGGAGCGTGTCACCGGTGCCGTTGAGGCCGACCACGAGGCCGTAACCGACCAGCATGTTGTCGCGGATACCTTCGACATCGACGATGTCCTTGATGCGCGAGCTGGCGCTTGCCTCGACCGGCATGGTGGCGGTCAGAAGGGCGGCGGCGAGCACGAGCGTCAGGAAGGAGCGGAGACGAAGGGCAATAAGCCGGGACATGGACCAACCGATCAATCGCTTGCGATACGGCGTCTCTCTAGCGAAAGACATGCCATCCGGCGGCCCGGCACAACCATTTGATTTATATAAGGTTTTTCATTTTCCGGCGGCCGGCAGCCAGGTTTTGGCGGTGCTGCGCGGGCATCTCCTGCCGCGCGGCGGCAATTCCTGCCGCTGGCGGGTGACGGCGCAAGTTAAGATTAACGCCGCTTTAAGACCTCCGGTTCATTTTGGAGGGAGTGAAACCGGACCGGCATTTGCCGGATCGCGGTGGGGCAGTGAAATGAAGATCGGCAATACCAGAGCGACATCCCAGAGCGGCGCGGCCCGCGGCGCTTCGGTTCGCAGCGGCGGCAGCGGCTTTGCGCCTGCGGGCGCCGGCGCCACGCGGGGGGCGGCCGGGCTTTCGGGACCGGCTTCGCTCGGGGCCGTCGATGCGTTGCTGGCGCTTCAGGAAACCGGTGGTGTCGACGACGCGCTCCATGCGCCGCGCCGCAAGGCTGTCGCCCGGGCCGAGGAAATGCTCGATATTCTCGATGACATCAAGCTGGCACTGCTGATGGGCCAGGTGCCGAAATCGAAGCTTTCCCGCCTTCTTTCGGTGGTCGAACGGCAGCTTGGCGGCATTGCCGATCCGGGCCTGCGCGATCTGCTCGACCAGATCGAACTCCGGGCGCGGGTCGAGCTGGCCAAGTTCGGAACCTATACCAAAGGCTAGGTTTTCGAGACGCTTTTCGGGCGCCGCGCATTCTCCGGATTTCACAGATATTTCACCGGCTTGGCGGGTCCATCGCTGTTGAGAATCGTGGGGCCGGTCGCTATAGTCCGGCCCGTTTCCGCAAGGGACGCGTGCTGGAGAGATCGCTGCGAATGGCCGTACGTTTACCCAAAGGCTACATACCGTCCGACGACGAGCCGTTTATGAACAAGCGGCAGAAGGAATATTTTCGCCGCAAGCTCGAGAAGTGGAAAGAAGACATCCTTATCGAGAACCGCGAAACGCTGCAGCACCTGCAAGACGACAGCGCGCAGCATCCCGATCTTGCCGACCGCGCTTCCTCCGAAACCGAACGCTCTCTCGAACTGCGCACGCGCGACCGGCAGCGCAAACTGGTGGCCAAGATCGACGCGGCGCTCCGGCGGATCAGCGAAGGTACTTACGGCTATTGCGAGGAAACCGGCGAGCCGATCAGCCTGAAGCGGCTCGACGCGCGGCCGATCGCGACGCTGTCGATCGAGGCTCAGGAGCGGCACGAACGCCGCGAGAAGGTTTATCGCGACGATTGAGATGCCGGCGATACGAAGATGCGAAAACGCGGCCCGAAAACGGGGCCGCGTTTTGCTTTTGAAGGATGGCGATCAGAACGGCATCAGGATGTCGAAGAGCTGCTGGCCGTAGCGCGCCTGTTGCACGTCGGAGATTTGGCCCTGGCCGCCATAGGCGATGCGGGCTTCCGCGATCTGGGTGTGCTGGATCGTGTTGATGTTCGAAATGTCCTCGGGCCGGACGATGCCGGTGACGTCGAGTTCGCGTACTTCGAAATTGACGCGGACCTGCTGGCGACCGGAAATGACCAGGTTGCCGTTGGGCAGGACCTGGGTGACGACGGCGGCGACTGTCAGCTCGATCTTTTCGCGACGGTCGACCGAGCCCGCACCGGTGCTGGAGCTGTTGGAGCCGAGATTTGCAAGGTTGGTGTTGTCGACCGCGTTCGGAAAGACCTTGCCGAGATAGCTCTCGTAGCCAAGCAGGTTGTCGACGGAAGCGTTCTCGGCATTGGCGCGGCTGCGCTTGGTCGTGTTGTCGACCTTGGCATTGTCGGAAATGTTGATCAGTACCGTCAGGATGTCACCGACGCGGGCTGCGCGCTGGTCGCGGAAGAAGGCGCGCGAGCCGGAGCGCCAGAGCGAATTCGGCTGATAGACGATTTCTTCGGCCGCCGGCATGGGCATCGAAACGCGCGGCTCGATCGTGCCGACAGGCGCCATGTCGGGTGCCTTGCCGATGTTGGCGATACGATCGGCGCTGTTGCAGCCAGCCAGCGTCGCGGCGACGAGGACAGCAGCGATGAGGCGGCAAGTGGAACTGACAAACATCGTTTTTGAACCTTTTCGGTCGGAACTTTTTTGTATTGCGATCAGGAATTGCCGCCGATGGCGTTGTGCGCGGCTGCCGAGCGGGCCGCGCCCGGTGCATCGATGCGGACCATGTTGGGGCCTTCGATGACGCCCTGAACGGTGCGGTTGGAGCGGCTGTTGAGCACATTCACGATGTCGCCGATGGCGCCGCTGTCGAGAGCGCGACCGCGCGCGGTTAAGGTCAACGCACCGGAAACGAACGTCATGTCGACCTGCGCGCCCTTTTCGACGACGAGCGGCGGACGCATGTCGGAGAGGCGGAGCGGCTCTCCGGCGCGAGCCGGGTTGCGCGGCGACATGCCGACAAGCTGCGGTAGCGATGTGACGATATTCTGGCTGACGCGCGTGGCGGGCAGGCGAATCCAGTCGATATCGGTGCGGCGCACGACGTCGCCCGGCATGACGTCGCGAGTCAGAACCGGAACGTCGATGACCGGATAGGCGCGACCGGCGATGCGCCG
Organism: Parvibaculum sp.; assembly: GCA_019635975.1. Taxonomy (GTDB): domain Bacteria; phylum Pseudomonadota; class Alphaproteobacteria; order Parvibaculales; family Parvibaculaceae; genus Parvibaculum. Next base: position 16,802 of record JAHBYM010000014.1, read on the forward strand.
CAGCGGGCTCATCATGTCGTTTGCGGGCGCGCGAACGACGGCGGTAAACGCGCCGTTGCGCGGATTGAACGAAAGCTGTTCGACGCGAACGCTGCGTTCGGCGTCTTCGGCGACCTGGATGCCGGCGGCGCCGTTGGCGAAATCGACCTGCAGGATCGCGGCGGAGGGGAGCGAGGAGGATTGCGCTTCGATGGCGCCCGCGATGGCCGACGCGATTTCCTCTTCGGGCACGCTTGCGCCGCTGCGGCCGACGACAATGTGCGTCAGGCCTGCATTGTTGCGCCATTCGATGCCGTTGCGGCGCGCGGCGAGCGAGATGCGGGAGACCGAAATCTCGCCTTTGAGGCCGGGCGCGGGTGCGTTCGCGACGACGACATGAGCGGCAGTGCCCGCATCGTCGAAGATGTCGCCCAGCGTTACCGTTTCGCCGGCGACGGTGACTGTGGGGCGCAATTCGGCCGAAGCGGCGGCGCCTGCGAAGAACGCGGCGGCGGCAATTGTTCCGATCGTGAGAGTGATACGCGCATACATTTCAATCACCGTTTATTTGACGTTCGCGGCAACGGACATCATCTCGTCGGAGGTGGTGATGACCTTGGAATTCATTTCGTAGGCGCGCTGCGCGGTGATGAGCGACGTGATTTCGCTTACCGCGTTGACGTTCGAGGTCTCGAGGAAGCCCTGAAGAACGCCGCCGAAGCCTGCATTGTTGGGTGTGCCGATGAGCGGCGCGCCGCTGGCGGCCGTTTCGAGGAAAAGATTGTCGCCCTGCGGATCGAGGCCGGCTTCGTTGGCGAAGTTCGCCAGTTCGATCTGGCCGACGACCTGCGAGGCTGTCTGACCCGGGATCATCACCTGCACCTGGCCATCGCGGCTGATGGTGAGGTCGGTCGCTTCGGCGGGGATCGAGATGCCGGGCGCCAGCGTGTAGCCGTCGGCGGTCACGAGCTGGCCGTCGGCGCTGATCTGGAAGGAACCGGCGCGGGTGTAGGCGTCCTCGCCGCTCGGCAGTTCGACGCGGAAATACCCGCGTCCCTGAATGGCGACGTCGAGCTTGTTCTCGGTGTTGTCCATGTTGCCCTGCGTCATCACCCGGTAGACGGAGCTCGTCTTGACGCCGAGACCGACCTGCACGCCGGCGGGCACGATGGTGCCGGCGTCCGACGAATTGGTGCCGACGCGGCGCAGGTTCTGGTAGAGCAGGTCCTGAAACTCCGCGCGCTGACGCTTGAAGCCGGTTGTGCTCATGTTGGCGATGTTGTTGGAGATCACCTCGACGTTGAGCTGCTGGGCCATCATGCCGGTGGCGGCGATGCTGAGCGACTGCATGGGACTTGTTCCTTACCCTTGTGTCATATCGAAAGGGGCCTCAGGCCGGGCTTCCGAGTTCCTGTATCGCCTTGCGGCGCATCTGATCGGATTGGTCGATAAGCTTCTGTGCGCTCGCATAGGAACGCGATACTTCGATCATGTTCGTCATCTCGACGATCGGCTGTACGTTCGAACCTTCGAGCGCGCCCTGCACCAGGCGCGGCGCCTCGACGGGCTGCTCGTCCTGCAAGGTGCCGAGCAGCGTTCCGCCGGCGTTCTGCATGGCTTGCGGATTTTCGAAGGTTACGACCGAAAGCTTGCCACGGAGGCCGAGGCTCGATGAAACCGTCCCGTCGCGCGCGATCGTGATGTCGGTTTCGTCCTGGGCGAAGAGGATCGGCGCGTCGGCGTCGGACAGCACGGGGTTGCCGTTCGCCGTCACGAGCTGGCCCGTTTCGTCGAGACGAAAGTGTCCGTTGCGGGTGTACATGACGTTGTTCTCTGTCTGCACCCTGAAAAAGCCGTCACCGCTGATCGCCACGTCGAAGGGATTTCCGGTTGTCTGCAGCGTGCCGTCTTGCAGATTGCGATGCTGGCCGAAATCCTGAACGAAGGTGATCTTCGCCGCCTTGCTGGCCTCAGTGGCGTCCTTCATCACGTACTGGTCGAACAGCATCGCCTCCGACTTGAAGCCGGCCGTGTTCATGTTCGCGAGGTTGTTCGCGATGGTCGCCATTTCGCGCGTCATCGCCATCTGGCGCGATAGAGCTATGAGAAGGGCGTTTTCCATTGCGGCGTCGGTCGTCCGGTTCAAGTTGCGGGCGCTGGTACTGGCAGCCCGCCGGGGGATGTGCAGGGCTTGTGCCAGAAAAAAACATCAATAAAATCAATTAGATATCCTCCATCCTCCGCACCAGGAGGCCGTTTGGCGGCAGGGAATACCGGGCAGTTTCTGCCGGTTCGGCGGTGCGCCGGCGGTTTCCGCTTGAGACGGCTTGGGAACGCGGCGGACACAACGCTTCATTAACCAAAGTGCGAGAGCATCGCCCTTGTGTCGCGAAGAAGCCGCGATGCGACGAATACAGGGCAAAGGACAGCGCGGGCGAAGGCACCGCGACGTCCGCGAGGTGGGACATTTCAAAATGGCTGCAGTCGACGCCGAAGTCGCCGAAGAAGAAGACGAGGACGTTTCCGAAGCGCCGGCACGACGCCGGATTGCCGGCAAGGTGCTTGTTCTCTATGTCGCGTTGCCAGTGCTGGTTCTGATCGGCGCCGGCGCCGGGCTCTACATGTCGGGCATTTTCGGCGGATCCGGGGAAGAAAAGCCCGTCGAGGAAGTGGTCGCGGATCCGGTGTTCTACGATCTGCCGGACTTTCTGGTGAACCTCAGCGGTCCGCCGCCCGCGCACTACCTCAAGATGCGCGTGTCTTTACAGGTCGTTGATGCCGAAGCCGTCAAGCGTCTCGAACTCGAGATGCCGCGCGTGCTCGACGGATTCCAGACGTTCCTGCGCGATCTCCGGCCGGAAGACCTCGAAGGCTCGCAAGGCATGCTCAGCCTGAAGGAAGAGCTGATGCGCCGCCTGACGCTTGCGACCCAGAAGCCGCTCGTCACGGACATTCTGTTCCGGGAAATCATCGTTCAGTAAAGGGTTCGGGGACCGTTTTATGGCCACCACAGACGTCAAGGACAACGACACGGACGCGCTTGCCAATGCCGCGCAAGCGGCGGCGAAAGCGCCGGAGCGCGTGCTCAACCAGGACGAAATCGACAGTCTGCTCGGCTTTGAGGTCGAGGACGGGCAGACGCAGGACCGGCACGGCATCGATGCCATCGTCAATTCGGCGCTCGTGTCCTACGAGCGGCTGCCGATGCTCGAGATCGTGTTCGACCGGCTCGTCCGTTTGATGACCGTGTCGCTCCGGAATTTCACCTCCGACAACGTCGAAGTGTCGCTCGACAACGTCTCGTCGATCCGTTTCGGCGATTATCTCAATTCGATTCCGTTGCCTGCCATTCTTGCCGTTTTCCGCGCGAAGCAGTGGGACAATTACGGCATGTTTACGGTCGACTCGAACCTCATCTACTCGATCGTCGACGTCTTGCTGGGCGGGCGGCGCGGCACGGCGGCGATGCGCATCGAAGGCCGACCCTATACCACCATCGAACTCAATCTCGTGCAGCGCATGATCGAAGTCGTGCTGCAGGACGTGCAGGCGGCGTTCGAACCCTTGTCGCCGGTGACGCTCGAACTCGACCGCATGGAAACCAATCCGCGGTTCGCGGCGATTGCGCGTCCTGCGAATGCGGCCATTCTCGTCAAGCTGCGCGTCGACATGGAAGATCGCGGCGGGCGCATCGAACTGATGTTGCCCTATGCGACGCTGGAACCGATCCGCGAATTGCTGTTGCAGATGTTCATGGGCGAGAAATTCGGCCGCGACACCATCTGGGAAGGGCATCTTGCGACCGAGCTCTGGTCGACGCGGGTTCCGGTCGAAGCGGTGCTCGACCAGCAGCAGCTCACGCTGCGCGATGTCATGGATTTTCAGGTCGGCCAGACGCTGATGTTCAACAACACGCCTGACGGCGCGATCGATATGCGCTGCGGCGGGGTGCATGTGGCGACCGGCCGAATGGGGCGCGTCGGCAATCATGTCGCGGTGCGTATCGAGCAGGCAATCCGCAAGCACAGACGGGTGGCGCTTGTGGAACCGGAAAAAAAGGCCGTTGAATCCAGAATTACGGGAGCGTTCAAATGACCGTTCTTCAGGCCGTACCCTTCGGCGTTCTCCTTGAGGGCATCGTCTGTCTCTTCCTGATCGCGACCATCGCCTATTGCGCGATGCTGGATCGCCGCCTGCGGGCGATGCGGTCGGGTCAGGACGGTTTGCGCGGCCTCATCAACGATCTCAACACCGCGACGGCGCAAGCCGCAGCGGCCATCAACAACCTGAAATCGGCGAGCGCCGCCACCGGCGAAGATCTCGGCGAGCGCGTCCGGCGCGCCCGGGGGCTTGCCGATGAACTGGCTTTGATGCTCGAGGCTGGCGATCGCATTGCGGACCGGCTCGAGCGGAACGACAAACCGCCGCTTGTGCGGCCTGCCGCGGGCCCGCGCCAGACACCGGCGGGCGTTTCCCGCGACACCAGCAATCCGTCCCGTGCAACGCATCCGCTGCTCGATGCGCTGAAGCGGGCACGTTGAGGCAACCGAAATCATGATGGACCGTCTTCGACTGCTGCCGATCGTCATACTCTGCGCCTCGATGCTGCTGGGACTGAAGCTTGCCGACCTGGCGACGGGTGGCGCCGGCACGCAATCCTTTGCGGCGATAACGGTCGCGCGGGCGGAAGGGATCAAGGCCGAGGCGGCCGTGGCCGAAGAGGTGGCGCCGGACGAAGGCGGGCAAACGGCTGCGGCCGATGAAGCGTTGCGGCCGGAGGACTTCGCGGCGCAGGGCGACCCGCGGCTCAGCAAGGCGGAAATGTCGGTGCTCGAAAGCCTCGCGGCGCGGCGTGCGGAGCTCAACAAGCGGGCCGAAACGCTCGATATGCGCGAGCAGGTTCTGGCAGCGGCCGAAAAACGCGTCGAGGACCGGATCGCCGAGCTCAGGGAGATCGACCGGAAGATCAACAGCCGGATCGCCGAGATCGACGCGGCCCAAGAGGAACAAATGGCTTCGCTGGTCGCGATGTACGAGGGCATGAAGCCCAAGGACGCTGCTCGGATTTTCGAACGCCTCGACATGGGCGTACTGCTCGATGTCGTCAAGCGGATGCAGCCGCGCAAGATGTCGGCCGTGCTGGCCGCGATGGACCCGGTGGTGGCCCAGGACCTGACCGTCGAACTGGCGACCGGCGAGCGCCTGGTCGACATGCCGGTGCCGGAAGCGGCCCTGCCGGTGGACAAAAATGCCAGCTAATCCGCGAAAAAACGCCGTTCTTTAAGCACCGTTTAACCGACAGGCCCGTAGACTGCGCTGATGCGCGGCAGAAAGCCGCGTGGTTTTGGCAGAAGCTGCAGGGGCGTGCGCCGGGTGTGAGCGAAATCCATCGACATATGACGGGCGGCACAAGACATCGCAACCTTGCGGGTGCGATGGCGTTTGCCCTTCTCCTGCTGTTGGCGCCGGCCGGCGCCTGGGCGCAAGCCGCGCTCGACCGTCTCGATCTCAGCGAGAATGACGGCTATGGCCGCATGATCTTCTCGTTTCAGGGGGCGGTGCCCAAACACCGGATCGAAATCAATGCCGGCGTCATGGTGCTGGCCTTCGACCGGGCGGTTTCGGTCAATCTCGACGAATTCGCGCGCCAGATGCCGCGCTTCATCGCAACGGCGCGCCAGGACAACGACGGCAAGACGCTGCGCTTCGCACTCAAGGCCGATTTCTGGAGCGATGCGAAGCAGGCCGAGAAATCGCTTTACGTCGACTTGATGCCGTCGCAATGGACCCATGCGGCGCCGCCGCTGCCGGCCGAGGTTCTGGCGCGCATCGCCGCCGCCGCCGAGGAGAAAAAGGCCGCGGAGGAAGCCAAGGCCGTCGCCGCGGCGCAAGGCATCGTCGAACCGGATGTGCCCTTGCCCGATCTCGATGTGCGCGTTGCGCGCCAGGAAGGGATTACGCGTCTCGTCTTCGACTGGAACCAGCCGGTGCTCTATTCGCTGGTGCAGCGGCAGGGGCTCGCGACCATCACCTTTGACCGGACGGCGACCGTCGATCTGTCATCCTTGCGCGTCGATCCGCCGCCTTATCTCAGCCACGCGACCGCCATCGAACACGAGGGACGGCTTGCGGTGATTTTGACGCTGAAGCCCGGTGTCGTCGTCAACGACTTCCGCGAAGAGATGGCGGTCGTGCTCGATCTCAAGCCGGGACAGGCGCGGGACAATGCCGAGGCACCTGTTGCCGCCGGTCCGACGGACATTCGTCCGCAAGCCGCTCAGCCCGAAGCGAAAGAAGAACCGGCGGAAGAAGAAATAGCGGTCGCCGGCGAGGTTGGAACCGACGCGGTTGAGGCCAAGGCCGAGGACGCGTCTGCTGCCGATGTGGCGCCGTCGGCCGCGGCCGGACCGATGCCTGCCGGCGTGAGACCGGTCGGCGAGGCGGTCGCCAGCGTTCGCGCTGGGCGCGCCGGCACCGACATTGTGGTGTCCTGGCCTGAACCCGTCGGCGCTGCGGTGTTCGAACGCGCGGACCGTTTGTGGATGGTCTTCGATGAGGCTTTGCCGATCGACATCGCAGGTCTGGTCTTTGCGGCCGAGGCCGGATCGCCGGCGCCGTTCGGCGATCCGGAAGTCGTTCGTTTCGACGGTGGCGTGGCGCTCGTTCTGCCGTTGCATGAGCGTGTGCTTGTCAGCGTCGTCGAGGAAGGTGCCGACTGGCGCATCTCTGCCGGCGAAACGCTTCAGACGACCGGGCGGCCGATTGCGATTTCGCGCAACTGGCGTGAGGACGGGCGCGGCAGCGTGACGTTCGATCTCAAGGCGACGCGCAAGATCTTCAAGTTCGAGGACCGGCGGGTCGGCGACATGCTGATCGTCGCGACGGCGCGGGGCCCATCGCAGGCCGTTCAGACACCGCACAGTTTTGTGGAATTTCAGGCGCTCCAGACGTCGCAGGGTATCGCGATCGTGCCGATCGCCGACGATCTCATCGTCGCCGCGGCGCCCGACAATGTCGTGGTGTCGCGACAGGACGGGTTGATGCTTTCGGGCGATGCGGGCAGCGCCGTTTCCGGCGGCATTCTGGCCAGTACTACCGCGCTTCCGGCGGTGATGGAGTTCGACGCCTGGCGGGTTGCGCCGGGAAGAAACTTTATCGAGCGGCGTCAATATTATCTGGATCGCCTGGCCGTGGCGGTGACGCAGGAGGTCGGCGCGGCGCGCTTCGACTATGCGAAGTTTCTGCTCGGCTACGGACTCGCGCCGGAAGCGCTGGCGGCGCTCAACGCGGCAGCAATCGAAGACACCGCGCTGGTCAAGGACCCTGCCTTTCGCGGGGTCAAGGGCGTCGCGGAGGCGATGAGCGGACGCTATGTCGACGCGATCCGAAGCCTCAGCGGCAACGGGCTCGACAACATTCCGCACGCTGCGGTCTGGCGCGGCCTCGCACGGGCGCAGCTTGGCCATTGGGATGCGGCGCGCGCCCAGTTTGCGCTGGCGGGCGCGGTCATGGATTCATTCGACGACGGTTGGAGGACAATTTTCCGGGCGCGCGCAGCCGAAGCCGCGTTGACGGCCAACGACGTCGATGGCGCAAGACATCATGCGGCGGCGTTCCCCGAAGAACCGGTAGGGCGCCGGGCACAGGCTGAAATCATGCTTGTCGATGCATTGATCGCCGACCGGCTCGGCCGCACCGACGAGGCGCTTGTCCGCTACGACCGAGCCATCGAGAACGGATATCCGCCGATTGCGGCGCGGGCCCGCTTCGGCAAGGCGGTTCTGCTCAACAAGACCGGGGTGATCGACAACGATGCGCTGGCCGAAGAACTCGAGAGCCTGCGTTACGCCTGGCGCGGCGACGCGCTGGAGCTCGAGGTGCTGAGCAAACTGGCTTCGCTTCATCTCCAGTCGGGCGGTATCGTCGATGCGCTGAAGATCATGCGTATTGCGACCGCGAACTATCCCGACAGCGATCACGCGCACCGGATGAACATGCAGATGTCCGACCTTTTTGCCGATTTCTTCCTCGGCGAGGACGCGAGCCACATGACGCCATTGCAGGCGCTGGCCTTTTTCGAGAGCTTCAAGGATCTGACGCCTATCGGCCAGCGCGGCGACGAGATGATCCGTCACCTCGCCGAGCGTCTTGTTGAGGCAGACCTGTTGCTTCAGGCGGCGCAGCTTCTCGACTACCAGGTCGCCAACCGGCTGCATGGCGGCGTTGCCAAGGCGCAGGTCGCGGCGCGGCTTGCAGCCATTCTGCTGCTCGACGACAAGCCGGAAAACGCGCTGGCGGCGTTGCGCGCCACCAAACAGAACCTGCTGCCCGAGGCGTTGGCGGAGCGGCGGTTGTTGATCGAGGCGCGGGCGCTTGCCGAGCTGAAACAATATGACTACGCGCTCGATCTGCTTGAGGAGCGAAACGATGCGCTGTCCACGATTTTGCGGGCCGATGTGTTGTGGCAGGCGGGCCGTTGGGAAGAAGCGGGCGGCGCTTTCGAGGCCATGCTCGGCGATAGCTGGAAGACCGAAGCCGCGCTTTCGGACGATATGCGCTTGCAGGTGATGCGGGCGGCCGTGGCTTATTCGCTGGCCGGCGACGAAGACGGGCTGTCGCGCATGCGGACCAAGTTCGGCGAGGCCATGAGCCGCAGCGCGGATGCCGGCGCCTTCGCCGTGGTTTCCGATCCGATCGTCGAGCAGGGTGTTGCGTTCCGCGAACTGGCCAGCCGCATCGCCTCCATCGACACGATGGAGCGGTTCGTGACCTCGCTGAAGGACAACGCGTCGTCGGCGATCAACTAGGGCAGGGTCGCCGTCAGGGGCCGAAGCTCTGGACCAGACTTCCCGCGATCAGCGACCAGCCGTCGACCAGCACGAAGAAAATCAGCTTGAACGGCAGTGAGATGATGATCGGCGGCAGCATCATCATGCCCATCGACATCAGCACCGACGCGACCACCATGTCAATGATGATGAAGGGCAGGAAGACCAGAAAGCCGATCTCGAAGGCGCGGCGCAACTCGCTGATCATGAAGGCGGGAATGAGCACCTGAAGGCCGATGTCGGTTGCCTGTTCGGGTTCTTCGATGTCCGACAAATCGACGAAGAGTTTCAGGTCTTGCTTGCGCACCTGCGAGAGCATGAAGGTCTTGAACGGCTCGCTCGATTTCTCGAAAGCTTCGCCCATCTCCATTTCCTGATTCATCAGGGGCAGAATGCCGGCGTCGTAGGCCTTGGTGAAGGTCGGCGCCATCACGAAGGCCGTCAGGAAGAGCGCGAGGCTGACCAGAACCGCGTTCGGCGGCGATTGCTGCATGCCCATGGCGGTCCGGAGCAGCGACAGCACCACGATGATGCGCACGAAGGACGTGACCATGATCAGGATCGAGGGCGCAAGGCTCAGGATCGTCACCAGCGCGACAATCTGCACCACATGGTCGGTAAGGCCGAGGCCGTCGGAGAGATCGACGCGGATCTGGTTGGCGAAAGCCGGGTCGGCAAGACCGAACGACAGAAGCACGGCAAAGAGGCCGGTCAGCAGGCGCTTGCCGCGCGCCGACATAACGGGAAGACGGGTCACGCGCGGCGCTCCTTGATGAAATCGACGATACGCTGGAACTGCAGAACGGGCGCCGGCTGGACCGCCGCACCGGAGGCCGCGTCGGCCAGCGCCACGGGCGCCGGCGCGTCGATGCCGGTCTCGATCAGCAGGGATTGATCGCCGCCGAGAAGGATCAGATGTTCCTTGCCGTCGCGGCGGATCAACATCAGGCGGTGTTTCGCATCGACGGGTTTTACTTCGACGATGGCGAGACGCTTCTGGCTGCCCGGCGTCACGATGCCGCCGGCCGCAAAGCCCATGCGGCGCGCAACGAAGGCGCACAGGCCGATCAGGCCGATGATGAAGACCAGTGCTGCGACGAACCGCAAAATTTCGGAGATTTCCATTGCCCGTAAACCCCACCTGAGGGCGGCCGCCCGGCCGGCCCTGTCATGGGAAGAATTTGCCGCCTCAGGCTTAATACCGGGTTAAGGGCGAGGGATTGCAAGGCGTCCGCTGGTTAGCCGTTTGTGAACGCACCGGGACAAATTTGCCGCGTTAGCACGATCTTAACTCTCGGAGGCAAAACTCGGGTTTGCCGCCAAGGAATGCGTGGCTTCGGACCCGGTCCCGATTGCGCCCAGAACAAGGGTGTTCGACAGACCGGCTGATGGGCACGCGGGCTATGACAATCGGCAGTCTTCCGATCATCGAAATGATGAAGCAGCGCATGCAGTGGCTGACGCAGCGTCAGCAGGTGCTCGCGCAAAACGTCGCCAACGCAGACACGCCCGGTTATACCGCGCGCGATCTCAAACAACTCGATTTTGGCGCGATGGTGAAGCGGAGCGGGCCTGTGCTCACGCCCGTCGCCACGCAGGCTTCGCATATCGGCAGCCCGGCCACGGGCTCGGGCGCCGGCTTCCGGCCGGGACAGGCGACGGGCGGGCAGATCGTCAAGCGGCCCGACTTCGAGACGACGCCCGGCGGCAACTCGGTCGTGCTCGAGGAGCAGATGATCAAGGTCGCCGAGACGCAGATGGATTATCAGGCGGTGACCGGGCTCTATTCCAAGAGCCTCGGTCTGATCAGGATTGCGCTTGGACGCCCCTGAGCGTTCGGGCCTGAAGGGAAAAGATCGACATGAGCGCCATGGACCTTATCAAGTCGATGATGGTTGCGGCTTCGGGGCTGAAAGCCCAGAGCGGGCGCATGCGCATCATCGCCGAGAATATCGCCAACACGGATTCGGCGTCCCGCATACCCGGCGGCGAGCCCTATCAGCGGCGGATACCGACCTTCCAGCAAAATCTCGATCGCGAAATCGGCACGCATGTCGTGTCGCTCGGGCGGCCGGTGCTGGACAAGACCGAATTCAAGCTCAAATACATGCCCGGCCATCCCGGCGCCGACGAGAACGGCTACGTCAAGATGCCGAACGTCAACGGCATGGTCGAGGCGATGGACATGCGCGAGGCACAACGCAGCTACGAGGCCAATCTCAATCTCATCCAGGCATCGCGCCGCATGATCTCGCAGACGATCGAAATTCTGCGGAAGTAAGAGGTAAGGGGCTATGGCAATTCCGGCATCTTTCGCACTCGACGCCTATGCCCGCGCTGCCGGCATCGGCGCCGGCGCGCCTGCGGGGCAGGCAGGCGGCGTCAAGGACGGCGCCGGCGGCTTCGGCGACATCCTGAAGCAGGCGCTCGACGAAGCGGTGGAAACCGCGAAGGCCGGCGAACAGAAGATCGCAGCGACGACAAGCGGCCGCGAGGGCAACATCGTCGATGTCGTGACGGCGGTTGCCGAGGCCGAAGCCACGTTGCAGACGGTCGTGACCGTGCGCGACAAGGTGATCACGGCCTATCAGGAAATCATGCGTATGCCGATCTGACGATCGGCGGTTGGGGCGGCGAGGGGCGTAACCACAAAATGAGCGGACCGGAAATTCTCGATCTGGCGCGGCAGGCGATCTATGTGCTGCTGACGCTGGCGGCGCCGATGATGATCATCGCGCTCGCCGTCGGTCTGGCGATTGCGCTTCTGCAGGCATTGACGCAGGTGCAGGAAATGACGCTGGTCTTCGTGCCGAAGATTCTCGCCATCTTCGTAACGCTGCTCGTCGCGCTGCCGTTCATGGGTTCGTCGCTTGGCGGGTTCATGAATCTGATCGCGCAGAAAATCGTGTCCGGTTGATCGTGCCGGGAACGCCATCATGATCACCGTCGATTTCCTGCCGCAAACCGCCTTCACTTTCCTGCTCGTGTTTTCGCGCATCGCGGCGATGCTGATGCTGATGCCGGCGCTCGGCGAAGCGAGCATTCCGGCGCAGGCGCGGCTGATCATGGCGCTGTTGCTGTCGCTCATCATGATGCCGCTTGTCGCCGGCAACTACGGCACACTGCCGGAAACGGTCCCGGCGCTTGTCTTCATGGTGGTTCACGAGATCGTCGTCGGTCTCTTCATCGGCAGCGCGGCGCGGCTCATCATGAGCGCGCTTCACGTCGCCGGCAACATCATCGCGTTGCAGATGAGCCTTGCGTTCGCCCAGAACGTCGATCCCACGCAGGGCATGCAGGGCGTGATGATCGCCAATTTTCTGTCGCTGCTTGCGGTGACGCTGATCTTCGCCACCGGTCTCGATCATTTGCTGATCGCCGCGATGCGCGACAGCTACGAGATTTTCCGTCCCGGCGCGGCACTGCCGGTCGGCGATTTCACGCAGACGGCCGTCAAGATCATGTCCGGCGCATTCCGGCTCGGATTGCAGCTTGCGGCGCCGTTTCTGGTGTTCGGGCTGATCTTCTATCTCGGCATCGGCATTCTTTCGCGCTTAATGCCGCAGATACAGATTTTTTTCATCGCGATGCCCGCCAATATCGGGCTCGGTCTCATTCTGCTGATGCTGCTGCTCGGCGCCATGATGACATGGTTCCTGCAGAGCTTCGAGCAGACGATCTCCATGTTTGTCGGCTAGGCGAGGGGTACGCCCATGTCGGAACATGACGATTCGGAAAAAACAGAAGAACCAACACACCGAAAACTGGAAGAAGCCCAGAAGAAGGGCGATGTCGTCAAGAGCCAGGAAGTCAGCACCTGGTTCGTGATGCTGGGCGCCGCGATTGCGATTGCGCTGATGGGAACGTCGACGGTGAGTTCGCTGTCGGGCACGTTCAAGATATTCCTCGCGCAGCCCGAAGCCATTCCGATGGACCCCGATCACCTGCGCAAGATCTGGCTCGACATCGGCGGCGCCGCATTCGGCGCGTTGCTGCCGCCATTGGCGATCCTCATCCTGGCGGCGCTGCTCGGAAATATCATCCAGCACGCGCCGGTTTTCACGGCCGACAGGATGAAACCCAAACTTTCAAAGATTTCGCCCAAGGAAGGGCTGAAGCGTCTCTTCGGTGCGAAAAGCCTGATGAATCTCGCCAAGGGCATTGTCAAGCTCTCGGTTGTCGGCGTCGTTGCCACGCTGATCATCTGGCCCGAGCGCGACCGGCTGGCCTTGATGATGACATGGGAGATCGCCCAGCTTCTGCCGCTGGTGCGCGAGCTGGCGTTGAAGATGTTTGCCGGCGTGATTGCGGTGATGACGGTCGTTGCGGCGCTCGACTATCTCTTCGAGCGGCTGCAATGGATGAAGAAGCAGCGCATGACCGTGCAGGAGGTCAAGGACGAATACAAACAGATGGAAGGCGATCCGACGGTCAAGGCGAAGCTGCGCCAGATCCGCGTTGAGCGCGGGCGCAAGCGCATGATGGCCGCCGTGCCGACATCGACCGTCATCATCACCAACCCGACCCATTATGCCGTGGCGCTCAAATACGAGCAGGGCATGGGCGCGCCGGTCTGCGTCGCCAAGGGCGTCGACGCGGTCGCCTTCCGCATCCGTGAAATGGGTATCGAGCACGACGTACCGATCGTCGAAAATCCGCCGCTCGCCCGCGCGCTGCATGCGACCGTCGAGATCGACCAGGAAATCAACCCGGAACACTACAAGGCCGTCGCCGAGGTGATTGGCTATGTGATGCGGCTTAAGGCTAAGATGACCGGCGGACGCGGCCGGAAGTGATTCGGGCCGGTTGTCGGCTGTGCGCCGTGTGTTTCGACGGCAAACAAGCCGACGACAAACCCGTTGACGGCAAACCAGACCGGGAGTTGGGAATGGCCGAGACGCCGGCCGATTATGCCGACACGATCGATGGCGCCGCCGCCGATCGGCAGGCGGCGGACGGCAGTGCCGGCCGGGTGTTGCCGGCGCGGCGCTGGATCGTCCTTGGCGGCGTCGCAATCGGTGTCGTCACGACATTGCTCGATACAGCCGGCGTTCACGCATTCGGCGTGCCGGGCGCGTTGACCGTGTTCGGTCTGCTCGCGATTGCGGGCGCCGTTCTCTACAGCTTTTCCGGCAGCAATGCCGACGCTTTGAGCCGGTCGCCGCAGGCCGCCGGCGAGGCGCTGAACGCGCTGCCCGATCCCTGCTATGCCACCGACCGGCGCGGTTCGATCCTGTTTGCCAACGAGGCCTACCGGATGCTGGCGGGCGGCTTCGACCTTGATCGGCCGGCGCCGCTGGAGCGGCTCCTGGCGGGGCGGGGCGACATGGCGGAAGTGGCCTTCCGGCTGGCGCAGGCCGCGCGCACCGGCTTTGCCGCCGAGGAAGATGTCCGTTTCGAGACGCCGGGCGGCGTCGAGCGTCTCTACAAGGTGGTGGTGCGGCCGCTCAGCGGTGCCGATGGCGGCGCCGTCTGGCTGTTCCGCGACCTGACGGTGGAGCGCGACCGCGCCGAACTCGCCGAGCGCACGCACAAGCGGTCCATTTCCTACATTGAGAACGCCCCTGTCGGTTTCTTCGCCGCCGATGCCGAACGCGGCGCCATCGTCTATCTCAACCCGACGCTGGGCCGCTGGCTCGATGTCGAACCGGCGCATGTCACCGGGCGCGGCCTGACGCTTTCCGATCTGGCGCTTGGCGAAGCGCCGGCGCTGACCCACGGGGAAGGCGGTCCGGATGGCGAAATGACACCGCTTGATCTCGATCTGAAGGGACCGGAGGGCCGCGCCGTGCCTGTCCGCATCATCCGCAGCCGGCTCGAGGGTGTGCGCGGCCGGCCGGGGCACATCTTTGCGCTGGTGCTCAACCGGACGACCGGCGACAAGGCCGAGGTGACGGCCCGCGACGCCGAGATGCGGTTTGCGCGCTTCTTCAACAATGCGCCGATCGGTATTGCGACGGTCGATCAGGACGGCCGGATCGACAATGCCAACAGCGCCTTTGTCGGCTATGTCGGCGAGAGCGTCGAACGCGGCATGCGGCTTGCCGATCTCGTGGCCGAGGACGACCGGCCGGCCGTTGGCGAGTTGCTGGCGCGCGCACGATCCGGCCAGTTGTCAGGCGCCGCGGTCGATATTCACCTGCAGCGCAATGCCGAGCGGGTCGGCCAGCTCTATGCGGCGCGGGTCGATGCGGGCGAGGGCGCGGCGCTGGTCGTCTATCTGGTCGACGCGACCGAACAGAAATCGCTCGAGATGCAGTTCGCGCAGTCGCAAAAGATGCAGGCCGTCGGTCAGCTCGCGGGCGGCGTCGCGCATGATTTCAACAATCTGCTGACGGCGATCATCGGCTTCTGCGACTTGCTGCTGGCGCGCCACCAGGCGGGCGATCCGTCTTTCGCCGACGTGGTGCAGATCAAGCAGAACGCCAATCGCGCCGCCAACCTGACGCGCCAGTTGCTCGCCTTCTCGCGGCGGCAGACCCTGCGCCCCAAGGTGTTGTCGTTGACGGACGCGCTGGCCGAATTGCAGAACCTGCTGGCGCGGCTGCTCACCGAAAAAGTCGAACTGAAGATCGTGCATGGCCGCGATCTCGGTCTCGTCAAGGTCGACCAGAACCAGCTGGAGCAGGTCGTCATCAATCTCGCCGTCAATGCGCGCGACGCGATGCCGGACGAGGGCGGGCGTCTGACGATCCGCACCGCCAATGTGTCGGAGGCCGACAGCCGGGCGCTCGATCACGCGCTGATGCCGCATGGCGAATATGTGCTGATCGAGGTTGCCGATACCGGTCACGGCATTCCGAAGGAAAATCTCGGCAAGATTTTCGAGCCCTTCTACACGACCAAGGATCCCTCCAAGGGCACGGGGCTCGGCCTTTCGACGGTCTATGGCATCGTCAAGCAGACGGGCGGCTTCATCTTCCCTTATTCGACGGTCGGCAAGGGCACAACCTTCCGCATCTATCTGCCGCGCTATGTCGAGACGGCGGCCGACCGGAAGCAGGAGGAAATCTCGCTCGCCGCCGCGCCGCCGGAACCGTCGGACCTCACCGGCAAGGGAACGATCCTGCTGGTCGAGGACGAGGACGCCGTGCGTACCTTTGCGGCGCGGGCGCTGGCGACGCGCGGCTACGAAGTGCTGCAGGCCGAAAGCGGCGAGGCGGCGCTTGCGGTGGTCGATGCCCATGAGGGCCGTATCGATCTCGTGGTGTCCGACGTCGTGATGCCCAACATGGACGGGCCGACCATGGCCAAGGAGCTGAAGCACAAGCTGCCGGACACGCCGATCATCTTCGTGTCAGGCTATGCGGAAGATGCCTTCGCCAAAAGCCTCGATCCCGAACAGGAATTCCACTTCCTGCCCAAGCCTTTCTCGCTGAAGCAGCTTGCGGCGGCCGTCAAGGAAGTGATGGGGAAGAAGTGAGCGGGAGGCGCGGCGCTTTCCTCGTCATCCTGTCGGGGTTACCCGGCAGCGGCAAGACAACGTTCGCGAGAGCCCTCGCGCGTGAGTTTGATGCCGTGCATATCCGCATCGACACGATCGAGCAGGCGTTGATGCGCTCATCTCTGCACCTCGAAGATGCTGCCGATGCCGGCTATGCGGCGGGCATCGCGCTGGCGGAGGACAATCTCAGGCTCGGGCATATCGTGATCGCGGATTCGGTCAACCCGTTGCCGGTCACGCGGGAGGCCTGGCGCGGGGCCGCGCGGCGAGCCGGGGTGCCTTTCGCCGATATCGAGATCGTCTGTTCGAACGGGGCGGAACACCGCGCCCGCGTCGAGGAACGGCGGGGCGATATTGAAGGACATGTGCCGCCGACATGGGCGGAAGTCGTGGCGCGGGACTATCGGCCCTTCGACGGCGAGTGCCTCCGGATCGATACGGCAGGCCGGAGCGAGAGCGACTGCGTGAACGAGCTTCTTGCGGGACTGCCGTTGCTTCGACGCTAGTATCCCCTTGAAACATGGGGAGTGAATTGCTATATTTCGGTCATAGGAGATGACGCCCATGACCAAGATGACCCTCAAGACCTTCAACGCCCGCTTCCCGGACGATGACGCCTGTCTGGACCATCTCATGGCGGTCCGCTACGGCCACAAGTTCCATTGCGGCACCTGTGGCGCGGACGCCAAGCATCACAGGGTCAAGGGCCGCCGCTGCTATGAGTGCGAGTTCTGCGGCCATCAGGTCTACCCGACCGCCGGGACGCCTTTCGAGCGCACCCGCACAAGCCTCCGGGACTGGTTCTTCGTCATGTACCTGTTCACGACGACCCGTAACGGGGTCAGCGCGAAGGAAATCCAGCGCCAGATCGGAACCACCTACAAGACGGCATGGCGCATGGGCCACGAAATCCGCAAGTACATGGGTTGGGTTGACGGTGACGACCCTATCGGCGGCGACAAGATCGTTGAGGCCGACAAGGCTTTCATCGGCGGCAAGGACAAGCGGGGCCATGACGACAAGACCGTGGTTCTCGGCATGGTCGAGCGGGGCGGCGACGTGATTACCCGCATCGTCGCAGAGCGCGGCGGCTTCTTTGTCGTCCCCCGCATTATCGAGCATGTGAAGCCCGGTTCGCGGATCGCAACCGACGAAGCCGGTGCCTTCAAGGGCCTCGCGGATGAGGGTTTCCGTCACGGGACCGTCAATCACTCCAAGAAGGAATATGTCAGAGGCGACGTGCATACCAATTCAATCGAAGCCTTCTGGTCCAGCCTCAAGCGCGGGATTTCGGGGACCCACGTTTGGGTTTCGCCTCAGCACTTGCAGAAGTATCTCGGCGAGTTCGAGTTCCGCCATAACCTTCGGAAGCGCCCGCACCTGATGTTCGAGCTTCTTTTGCAGGCTTTTCCTCGCCCCTGACCATCTTGGACAGGAGAAGATCGAAACGAGAGAACGCCATTTACCTGTTTCCTTCCTAGCCGGTTGGCTAACAATATCACCCTAACAATTGGGGCAGGGGTTGGAAATGGGTAGGAGCTATCGGCTCGCAATCATTGCGCTTGGACTGACGCTCTTTGCGTTCCAGGGGCACTCACAAGAGGCCGAAGAACCGACTCTCGAAAGTCAGCCAATAGCCGAGGAAGGGCAGCCCGAGAGCGCTCCCGAAGGCGAGGAAATAGCCACCCCAGAACAGCAGGACTCCCTTCCGCTTGTTCCCGCTATCCAAGGCGTCGAAACCGCGATCCGCGATCTTGTAGCCGCGCAGAACCAAGAAGAAGACCCCGCCCATATACAGCGCCAGAAAGATGATCTGGACGCCCAAGAGCGTATGGCTTTGTGGGCCAAGTGGATGTTCTTCGCGGCTGTCGGTTCGGTCTTTTTGACCGGGCTTGGCGTTCTCCTGATTTGGCGCACCCTGTATCACACCAAGCGAGCCGTAGCCCAAGCGGCTATAGCCTCCGATGCCGCTATGAAGGCCGTTGCAGAGGCCCGCAAAAGCAACAGAATCACTGTCGCATCCGCGAAAGAGAGTCGGCGTATAGGGCATACTCAAACGCGCGCGTATGTCAGCGTCTCGGAGTGTTTCATTCGCTTTTTGCCCGATGGCTTGCCGCCGAACTTCAACATCGACTTCAAGAACACTGGGCAAAGCCCGGCATATGACTTGCGTGGCAGAATGGGGTGGGCGTATTGGAACAAAGATCGCCTTGATGAGATTTCGTTGGACCATATAGGCATCAAGCCGTGGGCTGGTGTCATCGGCAGCGGCGGCGTCCTTAATCGACTCATCGTCCCAACCAGCGGGGAGGAATGGCGCACTTGCGAAGCCGCCGTTAATCGCGGCACGCATGTAGTCGTGGTCTTTGGGGAGCTGACCTACGAGGACATATCGCGAAAGGGCAGGAGAACGCTTAAATTCCGCCTGTTCCTGCCCACGCTCCGCCGCAGTCCCGATCTGAACGAAGTAGACCTGTTCTATTGCGAGCAGGGCAACGACGGCGACTAGGGCCGCCGCTCTCACCTCGCACCCCCTTTCGGGGTGAGGTTATCGGCCCCATGTCTAAGGGGGATATGTGCGTGCTTCGAGTTCGTGAACGTCGAGCGAACATGAATTGAATAATCCAGCTTTATCAATGACTTAAAAATCTGGTTGCCAAGGAGAACAAAATAGGTACGCTGCCTTCCATCAAGAGCGCATTGCGCGACTCGGCGGGCGATGGTTAAAGGGGAAAACGGCATGTCCAAGAATGTAGTGAGCCTCGTGAAAGACGATTCAGACAAGAAGAAGGCGCTGGACGCCGCTCTGAGCCAGATCGAGCGGTCGTTCGGCAAGGGCTCCATCATGCGGCTCGGCAAGAACGAGCAGATCGTCGAGATCGAGGCGATCTCGACCGGATCGCTCGGCCTCGATATCGCGCTGGGGATTGGCGGCTTGCCGCGTGGTCGCGTCATCGAAATCTACGGGCCGGAATCTTCCGGCAAGACCACGCTGGCATTGCAGACGATTGCCGAGGCCCAGAAAAAGGGCGGCGTCTGCGCCTTTGTCGATGCCGAACACGCGCTCGACCCGATCTATGCCCGCAAGCTCGGCGTGCAGCTCGACGAATTGCTGATTTCCCAGCCCGATACCGGCGAGCAGGCGCTCGAAATCGCCGATACGCTGGTGCGCTCCAGCGCCGTCGATGTGTTGGTGATCGATTCGGTCGCGGCGCTGACGCCCAAAGCCGAACTCGAAGGCGAGATGGGCGACAGCCTGCCCGGCCTCCAAGCGCGGCTGATGAGCCAGGCGCTCCGGAAGCTCACCGCCTCGATCGCCAAATCGAACACGATGGTCATT